>NZ_FNKZ01000001.1:1850000-2205551 GCF_900104255.1 Pseudoxanthomonas sp. CF385 | reverse complement strand
GCGCGCTACGCCAGCTTCGACAGCGGGCAGGGCAGGGATTTCGAGACCGGTGCGCTGGATCTGGCCGGCCTGGCCGGTCTGGCCACGCAGCTCGGTGAACCGAAGCAGATCAGCGGCAAGCAGGAGCGTTACGAGAACCTGCTCAACCAGTACCTGCTGCGCTGAGTCAGCCATGACGAAACCCCTGCGGGGAGCCGCAGGGGACGGACTTCAAGTCGACAAGCCTGGAGGGGCGACGCGAATGAGCACGACCGCATTCGATCGGGGCGATATCGCCAGCGGCGAGAACACCCGTTTCATCATTCTGATCAGCTGTGTGGCGACGATCGGCGGATTCCTGTTCGGCTTCGACAGCGGCGTCATCAACGGCACGATCGACGGTCTCAAGCAAACGTTCCAATCGAGTTCGGCAGGCATCGGGTTCGAGGTCGCTTCCATGCTGCTGGGATGCGCGTTCGGCGCTTTCGTAGCCGGGCGCCTGGCCGACCAGTGGGGGCGTCGCAGCGTACTGATCATCTCGGCCGTGCTGTTCCTGCTTTCCGCGATCGGGGCTGGTGCTGCACACACATCGCTGCTGTTCATCGCCGCGCGCGTGCTGGGTGGGTTCGCGGTCGGCGCGGCGAGCGTGATCTCGCCGGCCTACATCGCCGAGGTCGCCCCGGCGCGCTACCGCGGGCGCCTTGCGACGGTGCAGCAGATCGCCATCATCAGTGGACTGTTCGCCGCCTTCCTCAGCAACTATCTGCTGGCCAAGGCCGCGGGCGCTTCCACCGAAGTGTTGTGGGGCGGGCATGCGGCGTGGCGCTGGATGTTCTGGATGCAGGCGATCCCGTCGCTGCTGTTCCTGGTGCTGCTGCTGACCATCCCGGAGAGCCCGCGCTACCTGGTGGTAAAGCGTCGCAAGGACGAGGCGCTGCGCGTGCTGACGCGGTTGTTCGGCGGCGCCGAGGCGCAGGCCAAACTCGCGGAGATCGATGCCTCGCTGTCGCAGGATCATCACCGACCGCAGCTGTCCGACCTGAAGAACAAGACCACCGGCAAGATCCGGCCCATCGTCTGGGTCGGCATCGGCCTGGCGACCTTCCAGCAGCTGGTCGGCATCAACGTGGTGTTCTATTACGGCGCGGTGCTGTGGCAGGCGGTCGGCTTCTCCGAGAACGATGCGCTGCTGATCAACGTGCTGTCCGGCGCGCTCAGCATCGGCGCCTGCATCGTCACCGTGCTGCTGATCGACCGTATCGGCCGCAAGCCGCTGCTGTGGATCGGCTCGGCCGGCATGGCGGTGTCCCTGGCGCTGGTCGTCGTGGCGTTCGCCAGCGGCTCACTGGTGGACGGCCACCTGCAGTTGCCCGAAGGCATGGGCACGCTGGCGCTGGTGGCCGCGAACATCTACGTCATCTTCTTCAACATGTCGTGGGGGCCGGTGATGTGGGTGATGCTGGGCGAGATGTTCCCGAACCAGATCCGCGGTTCCGCACTGGCGGTGGCCGGCGCCGCGCAGTGGACATCCAACTTCGCCATCACCGTGACGTTTCCGATCCTGCTCGGCAGCATCGGCCTGGCGGGTGCCTACAGCCTCTACACGCTGGCCGCGATCGTTTCGGTGTTCTTCGTGTTGAAGTTCGTCCACGAAACGCGGGGCAAGGAACTGGAGCAGATGGAAGGGTGAGCGCGATGACCGGCTCCCATCCTGTCTTTCCGGCGACGGCTTCGCGCGTCGCGCGGGCCTTCACCCAGCGAACGAGGGCGGTGAGGTCGTGAGGCTGCGTACCGCGCTAGCGCCGCTTGGGCGGGGTCGCCACCGAATCCCGGGTGACCAGCCGGTGCGGCACGACATGATCCATCAGCACGCGCGTGCTGTCGGTCTTGCGCCGGATGCCGCGCAGCAGGATGTCGATGGCGGCGTTGGCCATGGACGCGATGGGCTGGTGGATGGTCGTGAGTTCCGGCCAGACCGTGGTGGCGGCCGACGTATCGTCGAAGCCCACTACCGACAGGTCGCGCGGCACGTCGAGGCCCCTGCGGTGCGCGACCGAGATGGCGGCCGCCCCCATGTCGTCGTTGCTGGCGAAGATCGCGGTGGGCGGTTTGCGCAGCGCCAGCAGTTTTTCCGCGGCCTTCAGGCCCGAACGGTAGGTGTAGTCGCCCTGCTGCACGAGTTCGCTGTCGACCTCGAGGCCGGCGTCGTGCAGGGCGGTGACGAATCCGTCGTAGCGTCGCGCGCTCGCACTGAGATCGGTGCGGCCCCGGATGAAGCCGATGCGGGTATGGCCCTGCTGGATCAGATGTTCGGCCATCTCCTTGCCTGCGTGGAAGTCGTCGATCCGGACGCAGGAGATGTCGTCGCTGAAGCGTCCGGACGCGATGGCGACCACCGGGATGCCGGCCTTGATCAGTTCGGTCACCGCCGCACGGGATTCGCACAGCGGTGGCGGCAGGATCACGCCATCCACCCGGCTGCCGAGCGCGCGCGCGGCCTTGCGCTCGGACTCGGCATCCAGGTCTTCCCAGTAGTCGATGACCAGCTGCACGGCGGTGCGCGAGGCGACACGCAGCAGACCCACCAGCAGTTCGCGCAGGTAGGCACCGCTCGGATTCGTGTAGATCAGGGCAATGCGCGTGTGCTGCGCGGCCGCGAGCGAGCTGGCGGCCAGGTTGGGGGTGTAGTCCAGCTCGCGTACGGCGCGCATGACGCGCTCGCGGGTGGCGTCGCGGACCTTGCCCTGGCCATTGATCACCCGCGAAACCGTCATGGGCGACACGCCTGCCAGGGCGGCGACTTCGTCGATCGTCACGCCGCTGGTCTTGCGTCGGATCGACTTCTTCGGCTTGTCCAACACGCGTTCCCTTCTTCCTCTGTGGCGGCACCGCAAGGCGCACATCCGATCCGATACGGGTGCGAGAACGGATGATGCGAGTCCCCGAGCGCCCGCGCCGGTCGGGCAAGACGATGTTAACGCTAACGCAGCGTCGAGGCGACCGCTGGGGCGCGTTGCTGGCGGGCATGTTGGCGCTGGTCGCCTGCGTGTCCGTGGCCCGTGCCGAGGACGGGTATGGGCTCTGGATGCGCTATGTGCAGGCCGACGCCTCGAAGGTCGAGGCGTATCGCGCGGCCTTGGGCGATGTGGTCGCGCCGGACCGGACGCCCACCCAGCGCGCCGCCCGCGACGAATTGCAGCGCGGCCTGGCGGGCTTGCTGGGCGTGCAGCCCCGGTTCCACACCGCGCCTGCCGGCACGGCCGCACTGGTGCTCGGCACGCCGGACTCGTCTCCGTCGCTCGTAATCTTCCAGCCCGAGCTGGAAGACATAGGCGAAGAGGGGTATCTCCTCAGGCAGACGCAGCTGGGCGGGCAGACCGTCGTGGTGATCGCCGCGCGCCGCGACATCGGTGTGCTCTACGGTGTATTCCATCTGCTGCGGCTGCTGCAGACCGGGGCCGCGCTGAGCGATCTCGATGTGCGCGAGACCCCGAGAATGAAGCTCAGGGTGCTCAATCATTGGGACAATCTGGATGGGTACGTCGAACGGGGCTATGCCGGCGGCTCGCTATGGGACTGGCATACGCTCCCGGAGTGGCTGGATCCGCGGTACACGGACTATGCCCGCGCGAACGCATCGCTGGGCATCAATGGCGCCGTCCTCAACAACGTCAATGCGAACGCGGTCAGCTTGTCGTCTGCATACCTGCGCAAGGCGGCGGCGCTGGCGGACGTCTTCCGGCCGTACGGTGTCCGCGTCTACTTGAGTGCGCGCTTCAGCGCGCCCATGGAACTGGGCGGGCTGGCGACGGCCGATCCGCTCGACCCCGGCGTCCAACGCTGGTGGCGCGGCAAGGCGGACGAAATCCACGCGCTCATCCCGGATTTCGGCGGATTCCTGGTGAAGGCGAACTCGGAGGGACAACCGGGGCCCCAGGACTACGGCCGCTCGCACGCCGACGGCGCGAATTTGCTCGCCGACGCGTTGGCCCCGCATGGCGGCGTGGTGATGTGGCGGGCCTTCGTGTACGCGCACGACGTACCCGAGGATCGGGCCAAGCAGGCCTACAACGAGTTCGTGGGCCTTGATGGCGCCTTCCGGGACAACGTCATGGTCCAGGTCAAGAACGGGCCCATCGACTTCCAGCCGCGCGAGCCGTTCCATCCGTTGTTCGGTGCGATGCCTCGTACGCCGCTGATGATGGAATTCCAGATCACGAAGGAGTACCTGGGCTTCGCGACCCATCTGGTGTATCTGGGGCCGCTCTACGAAGAGGTCCTGCGCGCGGACACGCACGTGCGCGGTCCGGGCTCCACGGTGGCCCGCGTGGTGGATGGATCGCTGGACGCCCATGCGCTCAGCGGGGTCGCCGGCGTGGCGAACATCGGCGACGATCGCACCTGGAGCGGGTCGCACTTCGATCCGGCCAACTGGTACGCCTTCGGCCGCCTGGCCTGGAATCCCGACCAGTCCGCGCGCGACATCGCGACCGACTGGGTGACGATGACGTTCTCCCGCGCGCCGGACGTGGTGGCGCCCGTGGTCGCGATGATGATGGGCTCGCGCGAGGCGGCGGTGGACTACATGACGCCATTGGGGCTGCATCACCTGATGGCGCGCGGCCACCACTACGGCCCCGGACCTTGGGTGGCCGGGGGACCGCGGGCAGACTGGACCTCGGTCTACTACCACCGTGCAGACCGCCACGGCATCGGATTTGACCGCACCACCCGCGGCAGCGACGGCGTATCCCAGTACGCGCCCGCGGTGGCGCGAACCTTCGATGATGTCGGGCAGGTGCCGGAGAATCTGCTGCTCTGGTTCCACCACGTGCCGTGGCAACACCGCATGCGCTCGGGACAAACCCTGTGGACCGAACTGGTGCACCGCTACGGGCGCGGCGCGGGTTACGTGGAGGCGATGCAGTCCACCTGGGGCGGCCTGCGTGGCAAGGTGGACGAACCGCGCCACCGGCACGTCGCCGCGTTCCTGCGTATCCAGCGCGACGAAGCGCAGTGGTGGCGGGATGCGAGCGTGGCTTACTTCCAATCGATCAACGGCCTGCCGCTGCCTGCCGGCGAAACGCCGCCGCCGCATCCGCGGGCGTACTACCAGGCGCTGCAGTTTCCGTATGCGCCGGGAGACGGACGATGAGCGGTCGGCGGGCAACCTGGAGCGCCTGCGTGCTGTTGCTGCTCGGCTCGGCCATGGCGCGTGCGCAGGAACCGTCGGAGACGGCGCTGCTGCACCCGCTGTTCCAGGATCATGCCGTCCTGCAGCGCGAAGCGCCGATCCGGCTCTGGGGCCACGCCGAGGCGGGCAGCGGCGTCTCGATCGCGTTCGCGGGACAGACCGCCACCGCACATGCCGATGCCGATGGGCGATGGGAAGCCACCTTGCCTGCCCAGGCCGCCGGCGGTCCGCATGTGCTGGTGGTCAAGGCGGGCCGGACCACGCAGGTGGTGCGGGATATCCGCCTGGGCGATGTGTGGCTGTGCGCCGGGCAGTCCAACATGGAACTGCCGGTGTGGCGCGCGCTCGATGCGAGCAGCGAGATCGCGTCAGCCACGCATCCGGACATCCGCCTGTTCGTCGTTCCGCACGGCAGTGCGGTGACGCCGCAATCGCGCTTCGCGGGCGAGGTGCGCTGGCAAGCCGCTTCACCCGAAAGCGCGCGGGATTTCTCGGCGGCCTGCCTGTACTTCGCGCGCGAGCTGCGCAAGACGATCGATGTGCCGATGGGTCTGATCCAGGCGGCGTGGGGCGGATCGCGCATCGAGGCATGGGCCAGCGCCGACGCGCTGCGTACGGGGGGCGACCTGGACGAAGCCCTCGACGTGCTGTCGCTCCATGCCACCGATGCATCCGCTGCCGTCGCTCGCTGGGGACGCCACTGGGAGCATTGGTGGACGCATCGCACCGCCGCCGCGCTGGACGACATGCCCTGGCGTGCCGAAGCGTCCGCCGCCGGTTGGCGCGCGGCCCCTGTCGAGCTCGGGGCCTGGGAGCGCTGGGGCGTGCCCGACCTGGCCGACTACAACGGCATGGTGTGGTACCGCACCCGGGTGACGCTGACCGCAGCGCAAGCCGCCCGCAACGCTACGCTGGAACTCGGCGCAGCGGATGAAACGGACATGACCTGGGTGAACGGCACGGTCGTGGGCAGCCGCTACGGTCCCGGCGAAGCGCGACGGTATGCGTTGCCGGCCGGACTGCTCAAGGCAGGCGTCAACACCGTGGTGGTCAACGTGCTGGACACGTATCGCGACGGCGGCTTGGCCGGACCCGCCGAGGCGCAGGCGTTGCGCTTCGACGATGGCACGCGCGTCGTGCTGGATGCCGGCTGGCAGTATCGTCGCGCGGCCGATGCGGGAGAGCCGCCGCATGCGCCCTGGCAGGCCACGACGGGCCTGTCGACGCTGTACAACGGGATGATCGCACCACTGGGCCGCTACGGACTGCGCGGCGTGCTGTGGTACCAGGGCGAATCCAACACGGGGAAGGGCGCCGTCTACGCCGAGCGTCTGCGCGCCTTGCGCAATGACTGGCGGCGCCGATTCGGCCGCGATGTCCCGATGCTGGTGGTGCAGTTGGCCGGCTATGGCATGCCGCCGACCGCACCCGTCGAAAGCGGCTGGGCGCAGGTACGCGACGCGCAGCGGCGCGTGGCCGGAGAGGATGCGCACTCCGGTCTGGTGGTCGCCATCGACATCGGTGATGCCTACGACATCCATCCGCCCAACAAGCAGGAACTCGGCCGTCGCCTTGCACGCGCCGCACGCCACGTCGTCTATGGCGAGCGGACATTGCCGCCGTCCGGCCCGGTCGCACGCTCCGCGTCGCGCATGGAGGCGGGGGTGAGGATTGATTTCGACGACATCACCGGCGCATTGGCA
The DNA here is from genome assembly GCF_900104255.1 of Pseudoxanthomonas sp. CF385. NCBI lineage: Bacteria > Pseudomonadati > Pseudomonadota > Gammaproteobacteria > Lysobacterales > Lysobacteraceae > Pseudoxanthomonas > Pseudoxanthomonas sp. CF385. The sequence continues at coordinate 2,198,675 of NZ_FNKZ01000001.1, read as the reverse complement.
ACGACCGGCGCGAAGGGTCCGATCGGCTTCGAACTCTGCGATGCCGAACGCCGCTGCGCGTATGCGGATGCCACCCTCGAGGGCGACGCCGTCGTCCTGCGCCGTGTCCCCGATGTCCGTGCCGACCGGGTGCGGTACTGCTGGGCCGACGGCCCGGTGTGCACGCTGCGCGATGCCGCCGGACTGCCGGCCGGTCCCTTCGAACTTCCCCTCACGCCTGCCGAAGCGCCCCGATGAACATGACGCTGCATCGTCTCCACGCCGCCTGTCGCCGCAGGGCTCTTGTTGGTATCGCCTGCGGCGCGTTGGTGGCCGCACTTCTGCCCGCCAGTGCAGTGGCGCAGTCGCCGGCGCCGGTCTATTTCGACTGGTTCGAGTACGTCGGTCGCGATGCCGCCTTCGAACCGCCGCTGCCCGCGGGGCACTACCGCAATCCGGTGTTGGCCGGCTTCCATGCCGACCCCAGCGTCGTCGCAGCGAATGGCAAATTCTATCTGGTGAACTCCAGCTTCACCTACTTCCCGGGCATTCCCGTGTTCGAAAGCACGGACCTGGTGCACTGGAAGCAGATCGGCAACGTCATCGACCGGCCCACGCAACTGGACTTCGACGGCCTGAGCTTCTCGCGCGGCATCTTCGCGCCGACCATCGAATTCCACGAAGGCACGTTCTACGTGGTCACCACCGCCACCGACAGCGGCGGCAACTTCATCGCCACCGCGCGTGATCCCGCCGGACCGTGGTCGGATCCCCACTGGCTCCCGGGCATCGGCGGCATCGATCCATCGCTGTTCTTCGACGACGACGGCAAAGTCTACCTGCTCAACAACGACGAGCCGGCGGGACCGGCCCGCTACGACGGCCACCGCGCCATCTGGATGCAGGAGATCGACCTGGCGCGCTTCCAGCCGGTCGGTCCGCGCAAGGTGCTGATCGACGGCGGCGTGGAACCGGAGAAGAATCCGATCTGGATCGAAGGCCCGCATCTCTACAAGCGTGAGGGCGGGTACTACCTCTCCGATGCGGAGGGCGGCACCGGGCCCCAGCATTCGCAGGTGGTGCTGCGCAGCCGCGAAGTCTGGGGTCCGTACGTGCCGTACGCGGGCAATCCCATCCTGACCCAGCGCGATCTTCCGGCGGACCGGCCGTTGCCGATCACCAACGCCGGCCACGCCGATCTGGTGGAGGGTCCGGACGGCACGTGGTGGGCGGTGTTCCTCGCGAGCCGCAACTACCAGGGGCGCCACTACAACACGGGTCGGGAAACGTACCTCTTGCCGGTGGCGTGGCGTGACGGATGGCCGGAGATTCTGCCGGCGGGCAAGACCATTCCTTACCTCGCGCGCGCGCCGTCGTGGATGCAGGGCGAAGCGGCGCAGGCGCTGTCCACCGGCAACTTCGTCCACCGCGACGAGTTCGACGGCACGGCGCTGGCCAGCGAGTGGCTGCGCGTGCGCGTGCCGAAGCGGGCGTGGGCCGAGCTGGCGACGCGCCCGGGCTCGCTCGCCGTCCACCCGCTGGCGGAAGACCTGGACACGTTGCGCAACCCCGCGTTCCTGGGGCGGCGCCAGCAGCATCTGCGTTTCGACGCCAGCACCGCAATGACGGCGCCGGTGCCGGGCGTCGCCGCAGGCCTGGCCGCGTTCCAGAGCGAGGCCTATTGGTACTTCCTCGGCGTGCGCCGCATCGACGGCGGACAGCTGTCGGTGTTCCTGGAAGGGCGCGACGGTAGCGGGAGCACGCGCACGCTGGCCACGCGGCAGATCGCCGCCGCCGATAGGGTCCGCCTGAAGATCAGCGGCGACGAAGGCGACTACGGGTTTGCCTTCGATGCCGGCGACGGGCGCGGTTGGCAGACCGTCGCCGACAAGGTCGATGGCACGGTGTTGAGCACAGACCGGGCAGGGGGCTTCGTGGGCACTTTGCTCGGCCCCTTTGCGCGTGATGAACGTCCCTCAAGGAGCCCATGATGATGACCATGACGTCTTCCGTTTCGCGCAAGCGCCAAGTGGTGCCATGCCTGCGCGTGCTTGCCGTGGGCCTCGCGCTTTCGGCCACGGCCACGTTCGCCCACGCGGCGGACGAAAGGCCGTGGCTCGACCCGTCGCGAAGTTTCGAAGCGCGTGCCGCCTCGCTCGTCGCGCAGATGACGCTGGAGGAGAAAGCGGGGCAGATGCAGAACGCCGCCCCCGCCATCGAGCGGCTTGGCGTGCCGGCCTACGACTGGTGGAACGAAGCCTTGCACGGTGTGGCGCGTGCCGGGCAGGCCACGGTGTTCCCGCAGGCGATCGGCTTGGCCGCCACCTTCGACGTGCCGCTGATGGGCGAGGTGGCGACCACCATCAGCGACGAAGCCCGCGCCAAGCACCATCAGTTCATCCGCGAGGGTGCGCATGGTCGCTACCAGGGCCTGACGTTCTGGTCGCCCAACATCAACATCTTCCGCGACCCGCGGTGGGGGAGGGGACAGGAAACCTACGGCGAGGATCCGTACCTCACCGCGCGCATGGGCGTAGCGTTCGTGCGTGGCCTGCAGGGCGACGATCCCGTGTACCGCAAGCTGGACGCGACCGCGAAGCACTTCGCCGTGCACAGCGGCCCCGAGGCCGATCGCCATCACTTCGACGCCCGTCCGCACAAGCGGGACCTCTACGACACCTACCTGCCGGCGTTCGAAGCGTTGGTGAAGGAGGGCGACGTGGACGCGGTGATGGGCGCGTACAACCGCGTGTACGGCGAGTCGGCCAGCGCCAGCAGGTTCCTGCTGCGCGACGTGCTCCGCCGCGACTGGGGCTTCAAGGGGTACGTGGTCTCGGACTGCTGGGCGATCGTGGACATCTGGAAGCACCACAAGATCGTCGCCACGCGCGAAGAGGCGGCCGCGCTGGCGGTGAAGAACGGCACCGAACTCGAATGCGGCGAAGAGTACGCCACGCTGCCCGCGGCGGTGCGCAAGGGCCTCATCCGCGAAGCGGAGATCGACGCCGCCGTGACGCAGCTGTTCGCCGCGCGGATGAGGCTCGGCATGTTCGATCCACCGGAGCGCGTGCGCTGGGCCCGGATCCCGGCGACGACCAACCAGGCGCCCGCGCACGACGCGCTGGCGCTGAAGGCAGCGCGCGCGTCGCTCGTGCTGCTGAAGAACGACGGCATCCTGCCGCTCTCGCGCGAGCTGAAGCGCATCGCCGTGATCGGTCCCACGGCCGACGACACCATGGCGCTGCTCGGCAACTACTACGGTACGCCCGCCGCGCCGGTCACCCTCCTCCAGGGCATCCGGGATGCCGCGAAAGGCGTCGAGGTCGCTTACGCCCGGGGCGTGGACCTGGTGGAAGGCCGGGACGATCCTGCGGCGACGCCGCTGATCGAAGCGGCCTACCTCCGCCCGTCGGTCGACTCGCCCGAGCGTGGCCTGCGTGGCGAGTACTTCCGCAACCGCGATCTTTCCGGTACCCCGGTCCTGGTGCGTACCGATGCGCACATCGGCTTTCGCTGGGACCGCGGCTCTCCGACCGACAACCTGCAGGCCCGCGGCGAAGCGGGGCCGGGGCAGGGCATTCCCGCTGACGGTTTCGCCATCCGCTGGAGTGGGCAACTGGTGCCGCCCGTGTCGGGGCGTTACCGGATAGAAGCGGCCGCGGATGACGGGTTCCGCCTGTACCTGGACGGCAAGCGCGTGCTCGACCACTGGACGGACAGCGATCGCCTCCGCAGCGACGGCGTGGAGCTCGATCTGCAGGCCGGGCGCGCCTACGACCTGCGCCTGGAGTACTACGACGCCGAGCGCGATGCGGCGGTGCGCCTGGCATGGCGCATGCCGGGTGCGAAGCCCCCATTCGAGGAAGCGCTGGAGATCGCGCGCAAGGCGGATGCGGTGGTCTTCGTCGGCGGTCTGACCGGCGACGTCGAAGGCGAGGAGATGACGGTCAACTACCCGGGTTTCGCCGGCGGCGACCGCACCGACCTGCGCCTGCCGGCCACGCAGCGTGCCCTGCTGGAGGCACTGCATGGCACCGGCAAGCCCGTCGTCCTGGTGCTGACCGGCGGCTCCGCGCTGGCGGTGGAATGGGCCGACGCGCACCTGCCGGCCATCCTGATGAGCTGGTATCCGGGGCAGCGCGGCGGCACGGCGGTGGGTGAGGCGCTGTTCGGCGACGCCAACCCGGCGGGCCGCCTACCGGTCACGTTCTACCGGGCCGACCAGGCGATGCCTGCCTTCGACGATTACACGATGGAAGGGCGCACCTATCGGTACTTCCGCGGCACGCCGCTGTATCCGTTCGGACACGGTCTTTCCTACACGCGGTTCGACTATCGCGGATTGCGCACCGACGCTCCCTCGGTGGCAGCCGACGGACGCCTGCGCGTCGAGGTGGAGGTGGCCAACACGGGCCAGCGTGCCGGCGAGGAGGTCGTGCAGCTCTACGTGCGCCCGCTGCAGGCCGGCCCTGGCGACGCGCAGCAGGACCTGCGCGGGTTCCAGCGCATCCAGCTCTCGCCCGGCGAAAAGCGCACGGTGTCGTTCGACCTCGCGCCCGCGAGCGCGTTGCGCCGGTATGACGACGCGGCCGAGGGCTATGTCGTGAAGCCCGGGCGTTATGAATTGCGCGTGGGGGCCTCGAGCGCGGACGTGCGGGCCCGCGCCACCTTCGACGTGGAGGCGCGCCGTGAGTAATCCGCCATGCCTCCGTAAGCTTGATCCGCCGCCTTCTCCAACCCCGGGAACACCGCCGCATGGCCAGCGCTGAACACCGCCTCTCGATCCGCGAAAAACTCGGTTACAGCCTGGGCGACCTGGCTGCGAACCTGATCTTCCAGACGCTGATCACCTACCTGGCCTTCTTTTACACCGATGTCTACCGGCTGCCACCGGCGACAGCGGCAACGATCATCTTCGTGGTCGGGCTGCTGGGGGCGTTCCTGTTCACGCCGTTGATTGGCATCGCCGCCGACCGCACCGCGACGCGCTGGGGCAAGTTCCGGCCCTGGATCCTGTGGACGGCGATCCCGTTCGGCGTGCTGTCGCTGCTGGCGTTCAGTACGCCGGACTTCAGCGAACGGGGCAAGATCGTCTATGCGTTGGCCACGTACAGCCTGCTGGTGCTCGTGTACGCGGCCAACAACCTGCCGTACTCCGCGCTGAGCGGCGTGCTCACCGGCAGCATGGCCCAGCGCAACAGCCTGTCGGCGTACCGGTTCGTCGCGGTGATGATCGCGCAGTTCATCATCCAGGTGCTGCTGATGCCGCTGGTGCTGATCCTGGGCGACGGCGACCGCGTCCAGGGATTCGAGCGGGTGATGACCGTCTTCGCGATCGTCGGCACGGTGTTCTTCCTGATCACCTTCCTGACGACGCGCGAGCGCGTGGTGCCGACCAGGGAACAGTCCTCCGGCGTCCTGCGGGACCTGGCCGACCTGGTGCGCAACCGGCCATGGCAGGTGATGCTGCTGCTGACCGTGCTGGTCTTCGTGAACCTGGCATTGAAGGGCGGCACCTACATCTACTATTTCCAGTACTACATGAGCGAGACGGCGCTGGCGTCGTTCCTCAAGGCGTCGGGCTTCAATACGTTCATCGCCGGCCTCAATGCCGCGCTGACGGGCGCGGGCCTGGCGGGTTTCCAATGGCCCGAGGACCCGGCCACCTCGGCCTTCAGCCTGTTCAACGGCAGCGGCATCCTCTGCATGATCCTCGGCATCGGCGTGTCGCGCCGGCTGGCGGATCGCTACGGAAAGCGCGACGTATTCGGCGTGGCTTTGTTGGTGTCCACGCTCTTCCTGCTCGCGTTCTACCTGTTCCCGCCGACGGCGGTGCCGATGGTGTTCGGCGCCTTCATGCTGCACGGGTTCTGCTACGGAATCACGATTCCGTTGCTCTGGGCGATGATCGCCGACGTCGCGGACTATTCCGAGTGGAAGAACGATCGCCGCGCCACCGCCATCATCTTCTCCGCGATGCTGTGCGGGCTGAAGATCGGGCTCAGCGTGGGCGGCGCCCTGGTCGCCGGCATCCTGGCGCACTACGGCTACCAGCCCGGCGCCGAGCATCAGCCCGCGGCCGTGGTGGACGGCATCCGCCTCACCATCAGCCTCTATTGCGCCATTCCGTTCCTGATCGCGGTGGCGCTGCTCTTCATCTACGAGATCGACAAGCGGATGGAGACCCGGATCGAACATGACCTCGAGCAGCGTCGACGCGCCGGCGGCGCCCACGCGTGAAAACAAGCATTCCGCACATGACAGACCTCAAGACCGACGACAAAACCCCGGCACACGATGCCGATCTGGCACATCTCACCGAACGCGCGATATCCAGGCCACTGGTCACCCACATCTACACGGCCGATCCCTCGGCGCATGTGTTCGAGGGGCGCCTCTACATCTATCCCTCCCATGACATCGATGCCGGCGCGCCGTTCGACGACGAGGGCGGCCATTTCGGCATGGAGGACTACCATGTGCTGCGGATGGATTCGCCGGAGGGCGAGGTGACCGATTGCGGCGTCGCGCTTCACGTGCGCGATGTGCCGTGGGCGGACCGGCAGATGTGGGCGCCCGATGCCGCGTGCCGCGACGGACGCTACTACCTGTACTTCCCCGCGAAGGATGCCCAGGGCCTGTTCCGGATCGGCGTGGCCATCGCGGAGCGCCCCGAGGGGCCGTTCCGTGCCGAGCCGCGGCCGATGGAAGGCACCTATTCGATCGATCCGGCCGTGTTCGAGGATGACGACGGCACTCACTATCTCTATTTCGGTGGCATCTGGGGCGGCCAGCTGCAGAACTACCGGGACAACCGTCATGACCCCGCCCACGAGGAACCTGTCGGCGGCACGCCCGCGCTGGGGCCGCGTGTCGCACGGCTGGACGCCGGCATGACGGCGCTGGCGGAGCCGACACGCGAGATCCTGATCGTCGACGAACAGGGAATCCCCTTGCGCGCCGATGATCATGCGCGTCGATTCTTCGAAGGCCCGTGGCTGCACAAGTACGAAGGCAGGTACTACCTGTCGTACTCCACCGGCAATACGCATCTGCTGTGCTATGCCGTGAGCGACAATCCCTATGGGCCCTTCACCTATTCGGGCGTCGTCCTCAGGCCGGTCGTGGGCTGGACCACCCACCATTCGATCTGCGCGTTCGGGGGGCAGTGGTACCTCTTCTACCATGACGCATTGCATTCCGGGGGCGTGACGCATCTGCGCACGGCGAAGTGCACGGTGCTTCACCACGAAGCGGACGGCCGCATTCGCACGATCGATCCCTATGGCGGCTGATCCGCTTCGCGCCACCTGGGACGATGCGCTGGCGCCGATGCCTCCGGGTCCGTTGCACTGGTTGCGGCAGGGCGCCTTGGAAGTGGCATTGGCGCCCGAAGCAGGCGGCCGTCTGGCGCAGATCAGATTCGCCGGCGTGGAGTGGTTGCTCGGTCACGAGGAGGAACCCGCCACCATCGCGTGGGGTTGCTATCCCATGGTGCCGTGGGCAGGCCGGGTGAGGGCAGGGCGCTTCGATGTGGATGGACGTACGTACCGGCTGCCACGCAACTTCGGTGCGCATGCGATTCATGGAGTCGGTTTTTCCCGGCGGTGGAATGTCGATACGCTCGGGCCATCGCACGCCACGTTGTCGCTGGCCTTGCCGCGTGACGGATACTGGCCGTTCGGTGGCGTCGCGCGGCAGTCGGCGACTCTCGGCACGGATACGCTGCGCCTGGTGCTGTCGGTGGAGGCGGACGATGCCGCGATGCCGGCCGTCTTGGGTTGGCATCCCTGGTTCCGCAAACCCGAGCAGGTGCTATTCACGCCGGAGGCGATGTATCCGCGCGACGACGCGGAAATGGCGACGCTGCCGCTCGTACCGCCCGGGCCGGGGCCCTGGGACGACTGCTTCATCTCCCACGATGACATCGTGCTCGAACGCGAGCACCAACGCCTGCATCTCCGCGCCGACACGTCGCATTGGGTGGTCTACGACGGCGCACCGGTCGCGACATGCGTGGAGCCGCAGACCGGCCCGCCGGACGCCTTCAACCTCGCGCCCCACGTCCTGGCGCCTGGCCAGCGATTGGACCTGACGTTCGACCTGGCGTGGGGCTTGGTGACGTAGCACCCGATGCGTCCACGCCAGTAGAGGTATAGCTCCTACGCGAAACGCTTCGTGCGCTTTCTGGTTGAAAGCGAGCTTCGGAGGGTCATGCTCACTTTGGGTGCCGATCCGAAGGATGGTTGCCACCTTGCCAAAGGGCTGTGCTAGCCTCGCCCCGTCGTCATGGAGGGATGGCAATGGGGAAGGGGATAGCAGTATTGATATTGGTTGCCGTTATGGCGCCGAGCTTCGCGCAAACGCGAGCTGCACAAGGGAAGGGCGCGCCTAGAGTTGGACCTGCCCCGAAGGCACACTTCAACTCGACAGCTAAAGACACAACGCCTTTTCAGTGCGAGACGCTTCGTAATCACCCTTATCCGGCGATGAAGTCGTTGTGCGACCAGATCGAAAGCGATCACATTCGATCCGAAGCTCGCCTTGCCGGCAGGCCTGGGCCGTCTACAAGGGTTATTGATCTTCCGCCACTAGGGTCCGCCGAGGGTAAGCGCTTGGGCATCGTATGCATTGGTGGTCAGGCGATGCGGAAGATTCCGAATGGTTGGGAGCAGATTTGGGGCTCCGATGGTTGGCAGCGCTGTCGTGGTGGTTAGTCAGTCTCTTTCTACATTGGAGTAAACAATGGAAGTAATTGCGCCTTGGATATGCGATGCCTGTGGCAAAGATATTGCATCCGTGGAGGATGGTTGGGTTGAATGGCTCAATCGACTCGATCCCGTTACTCGTAGAGTCGAGGGTTCTTATAGCAATTTGAGGCTTGTACATCATCGACAGGCGTCTCCGAGGGCCAGCACCAAGAATGCTTGTTATCACGATGAAGATGCTTACTTTGCTAAGTACGAAGCGACGGTGGCAGATCTTCCGTTAGACAGTTTCATCGGGCCTGACGGTTTGGTGCTGCTACTGGAGTTTCTTTCGGACAAGCGCTTCGTTGAGCCGGAGGAAGTGCTTGAGCTTATCAAGCGTCTCCACGTGCCAGGCTATGAGCAGGCAAGACCTTCATTTGAGGCGGCGCTAGCCGATGGCGCTTACGAGTTGAATGCCAAGCCAAGGTATCTGAGGCAAGATCAGTTGAGCTACATCTTGGCTTGGCGCAAGGCTCAAGAGATTGAGTAACGTTCTCTAGCCAGCCTTTTTCCGAAGTGGCGCAGATGCCAGTCGGCCAGGTCAACGATCACTACTTTGACCGTTCCACGTCGAACCAGCTTCTCCGCTTCGCGTCGCGAGCGCAGTCCAGCGCGGCGCAGTTCCATGCTGTTGCGCCATAGAAGTCCGGCCAGGCGTTCTGGCGTAATTCGATCCCGATCTGGGCTGACGAGATGGCGACCGTTGGCCGAGAACGACCAGCCCGCCCAGGACGGCGGAACATCTGTACGGATTTCGATGATGGCCGGGGTGTCCGGCTTCAGGCGGCGCTGCATGCGGTGGGACTACATGTCATGAACCGGGAACCTTTCAATCGCCATGCAAGCCGCCAACGGGCCAATTGGGCCCACCAGCCCCAGTCCCCCGGGATGAGCTTTGACATAATAGGCATTATGCGAAATTGAATATAGGAAGAGCCAGGCCTCAGGCCCAGCTCTTCTCTCTCCAAACCTGCTTCAAATCCGCCCTCAAGCCGCCGCGGATTCCACTGACTCGCCCGCATGCCCCGCCTTGCGGGACGGGCCGATTTCCGCGAGCCGGTAGCCCGCACTCTGCACGGTGTGCAGCAGCGGCTCGTCGAATCCGCGGTCGATGGCCTTGCGCAGGTTGTAGAGATGGCTGCGCAGCGTGTCGGAATCGGGAAGATCGTCGCCCCAGATCTCGCGCTCGATCTCGCGCCGGGTGACCACACGGGGCGATTCCCGCATGAGGATGTTCAGCAGCTTCGTCGCTACCGGCGAGAGTTCGAGTTCCCGGTCGCCACGGCGCATGCGGTGGCATGACGGATCGAACGACAGGTCGCCGACCTTCAACACCTCGCGCCCCAGTTCTTTCCTGTTGCGCCGGATCACGGCGGTCAAGCGGGCCTCGAGCTCCTGCGTGGCGAACGGCTTGGTCAGGTAGTCGTCCACGCCCTGGTCCAGCCCGGCCAGCTTGTCCTCCAGCGTGTCCCGCCCGGTGACCATGATGATCGGCGTCGCCACGCGCGCCACGTTGCGCAGCGTGCGCACCACGTCCAGTCCATCCATGCGCGGCAAGTGGCCATCGAGGACGATCGCGTCGTAGCGGTTTTCGGCGGCCAGCCGGTAGCCTTCTTCGCCGTCTGCGGCGTAGTCGACCTCCATGCCGCGCGTCTCGAGATAGGTGCCGACCGTCTCGGCCAGGCCTCGGTTGTCTTCGATGATCAGGATAATCGCTGAAACGGACATCACCGGCCCCTGCATGCAAGTCATGAGGGGAAACTGCCGCACGACGCGTCACGGCCGCGTGAAACGGCGCCTACACTTGTGGGGAACGAATAGGGCCGGCGTCAGCGCGGGCCCCGCTCCTCGCGGGCTCTTGCCCGGTGGTCGCTGAGCAGCGAGCTGACGATGATGCTGGCGCCCAGGGCCACGCCCAGCAGGAACAGCACCAGGGCCACGACCGGGTAACCCCAGACCGTATGGGAAGACGGCACCCGCATCATCATTGCCGACGCGAGGATCAGCGACGCCGTGATCACGCCCACCGAAATGCGGTTGGCGATCTTCTGCAGATTCTCCATCAGCCGGGATTCCTCCAGCCCGGTGACGCGCATCTGGAAGCGGTTCTCGGCCACCAGCGACAGGATGTCGGACAGTTTGCGGGGTCCATCGCGCAACAGCGCCTGCACCTCCATCAGTTCGCTGGCGAGGCTCGGCGAGGACAGCGACTTGCGCAGGCGTGCGCGCATCACATGCTGCAACTGGTCTTCGACCACGCGCTGCGTGTCGAGGTCCGGTGCCAGCAACTGGCAGGCCGAATCCAGGTTGAGCAACGTCTTGCCCAGCAGGCTGAGCTCCGGCGGCGGACGCAGCCCGCATTGGGTGGCGATCCGGACCAGGTCCAGCACTACCCTGCCCTCCGACATCGAGGCCTGATGGGCGCCGTAGCGGGCGATCAGCTGGCCGACTTCGCGCAGGAACCGCGGCTCGTCGTAATCCTCCAGCCGGATGCCCAGCGCGATGCACTCCTCGGCGACCTGCTCGCCGCGGCCATCGACGGCGGCGAACAGCAGCTTGAGCAAGCGGTCGCGCTGGCGCGGTGGCACGTTGGCCACCATGCCCAGGTCGAAGATGGCCAGGCGCCCGTCCTCGGTCACCCGCAGGTTGCCGGGGTGCGGGTCGGCGTGGATTTCGCCGTGCACGAATACCTGATCCAGGTAGCCGCGCAGCAGGTCCTCCGCCAGCGGCGTCATGCCCTGCTCCGTCCGGCGCAGGCCGGAGATCTGGTCGACGCGCCGCCCGTTGGCCAATTCCATCGTCAATACGCGCTTGCCCGTGTAATCCCAGACGGGCGACGGGACCCACAGCTGGCGGAACGGCGCCAGATGTGTCCTGAAGCGCTCCAGGTTCTCCGCCTCGGCGACGTAGTCCAGCTCCGCGGTGAGCGAGCGCGAGAACTCGCTCAGCCATTCCGAGAACCGCACATGCCGGCCGACGTCGGTGAACCGATCCGCCGTGCCGGTGATGCCCCGCAGCAACTCGAGGTCCGCCATCAGCTGCTGGGCCACGCCGGGGCGTTGCACCTTGACCGCGACCTCACGACCATCCCGCAAGGTCGCGCGATGGACCTGCGCGAGCGACGCCGATCCGAGCGGCGTTTCATCGAAACTTGCGTACGCCTTGCTGATGCGGACCCCCAGCGCGTCTTCGACCTGCTCGCGGATCACCTCGAACGGGACCGGCGTGACGTCTTCCTGCATGCGCTCCAGCGCTACCGCATAGGGGCCGGGTACGAGGTCGGGGCGCGTGGACAGCATCTGGCCCAGCTTCACGAAGGTCGGGCCGAGCGCTTCCAGTTCGTCGGCGAACTTTTCGGGGCTCCCCTCTTCGACCACGTCCTCGTCCAGCATCGTCGGTTCCAGCGACAGGCCGTTGAACACCCCGGATTTCCGGTAGCGGAACAGGAACCGCAGGATCGCCGCACGGCGTGGCAGCTTGCCCTCCCCCGCGCCTGGAGACGTCGTCGTCATGCATGCATCCTCGCTTCGATGGCGATGGTTTTCGCGCGCAGCGGGTGAGCACGGAGTGAATGGAACGCGCCTCGCCTCACGCCCTGATCACCGGTCCGGCGCTGCAATCGAGGCGTCGACACGCACAGGTGATCACCATGAGCCAGCCTCTCACCCACAAGCCCAACCCGCATAGCGACGGCCAGAAGGCGCACACGCCGGACAAGCACCGCAACGACAAGGCGCAATGGAAGGATCACGACCAGCCCGATGAACCCCGGACCGATCGGCCGGATCCCGAGAAGGACTATCCGGGCGCGCGCGAAAGCGTGCCGAAGTAAAGCGTCCTTCAACAGGAACCAGACTCAGAGCGGCGGCACCACGGGCCGTTCGCGGATCACCGTCGCGGGCGCGGCGGCATAGTGGTCGGCCACGATCTGCTGCCGCTGCGCCACGGTGGCCAGCAGCTCGTTGGTCCTGCGCTGCTCCTCGATCTGCCGCCGCAGCAGACCCTTGATCCCGAACACCGCGAACGGCACCAGGATCCAGAGGACGGAGAGCACGAGGCCCAGGGCGAACAGGAAGAAGCCGAGGAAGGTGTAGCCGGCGGTCAGATTGTCCATGCGGTCCTCACGATGTCGAAGGGGGTGTTCGCTGTGCTGTGCCCGTCAGGCGAGCGTCCGGATCTTTTTCTCCCGGTCCCACTGGCGGGTCCGTGCCGCCGTGAGGAAGGCCTCGGTCAGGTCGGCGTCGATCACGCCGGCATCGCGCCCGATGCCGGCCGCCTTGAGCACGGCCTGCGCGCCGGTGTCGGCCGCGATCGCCTTGAGGTGACCGAACGCATCGCGTACGAAGTCGACCGCGGCGGCCTCCTTCGCCAGGCGCTTGCCGGCATCGTCGGCCAGCAGGAGGGCGATGGCGTCGAACACCACCGATGGCGTTCCGGCCAGCTGGCCATCGGCCGGCAGCAACGTGCCATCGTCGAGCGTGGCCCCGCCGACGCGCGGCGCTACGATCTTGGCCGTGGCCCCTTCGCGTTCGATGGCCTTGCGCAACGCCTTGATGACGGCCGCGTCGGAATCTTCATCGACCAGGAGGCCGACGACGCGACCCTCGAGGGTGTCGCGCATCCGGTCGATGATGCGCAACGCGGGTGAAGGGGGCATGTCCTTCGGTGCGACGGACGCGGGCGGCGCCTCGGGCAGCTGCGCCATGCCGAGTCCGTTGGCCACCCGCTCCGCCAGCGCCATGTCCACGTGACGGAGGTGACCCACGATCGCGTCGCGCACATGGGGCGTCTGCACCTTGGACAGCTCGAACACCAGCGCGGAGGCGATATGCGCCTGCTCGTGCTTGCTCTGGCTGCGGAAGAACAGGCGTGCCTGGCTGTAGTGATCGGCGAAGGATTCGGGCCGGATCCGCTGTTTGCCGCCGGCGTCCACCGGTGTGGCATGGCTCCTGAAGCCGCGTGGCGTCTCGCGGGGGGAATCCGCCTGCAGCGAACTGGGTTCGTAGTTCACCCGGCCCTTCGGTACGGCCATCTGCATGTGTCCGTCGCGCTGGAGGTTGGCGAACGGGCACTTCGGCGCGTTGATCGGAATCTGGTGGAAGTTGGGCCCGCCCAGTCGCGAGAGCTGCGTGTCCAGATAGGAGAACAGCCTGCCCTGCAGCAGCGGATCGTCGCTGAAGTCGATGCCGGGCACGATGTTGGCGGGACAGTACGCGACCTGTTCGGTCTCGGCGAAGAAATTGTCCGGCCAGCGATCCAGCACCATGCGGCCGATGATCGTCAGCGGGATCGTCTCTTCGGGGATCAGTTTGGTCGGGTCGAGGTGATCGAACGGGAACTCCGCGGCCTGTTCTTCCGTGAACACCTGCACGCCGAGGTCCCAGGCCGGGAACGCGCCGGCTTCGATGGCTTCGAACAGATCCCGGCGGTGGAAATCGTTGTCGGCGGCCTGGAGCTTCAGCGCCTCGTCCCATACCGTCGATTGGATGCCGAGCACGGGACGCCAATGGAACTTGACGAATGTCGACCGCCCTGCCCCGTCCAGCAGACGGAAGCTGTGCACACCGAAGCCTTCGATGGTCCGCAGCGACCGCGGCAGCGTGCGATCGCTCATCGCCCACATGATCATGTGCATCGTTTCCGGCGTCAGCGACACGAAGTCCCAGAACGTGTCGTGCGCGCTCGCGGCCTGCGGAAACGCGCGGTCGGGCTCCATCTTCACCGAGTGGACGACGTCGGGGAACTTCATCGCGTCCTGGATGAAGAACACGGGGATGTTGTTGCCGACCAGGTCCCAGTTCCCCTCGCTGGTGTAGAACTTGACCGCGAAGCCGCGCACGTCGCGCGGCGTGTCCACCGATCCGGCGCCGCCGGCGACGGTCGAGAACCGGGTGAACACCGGCGTGCGTACACCCACCTCGGTGAGCACCTTGGCGGTGGTGTACTTGCCTAGCGATTTCTTCAGCTCGAAGTATCCGTGCGCCGCGGTGCCGCGGGCATGGACGATCCGCTCCGGGATGCGCTCATGGTCGAAGTGGGTGATCTTTTCCCGGAGGATGAAGTCCTCGAGCAACGTCGGGCCACCTGCGGCCGCACGCAGGGAATTCTGATTGTCCGCAACCGGGATGCCCTGGTTGGTGGTCAGTGGCGGGTGGCTGCCTCCGGCCATGTCATGGCGCTCGTCTCCAGCCCCCCGCGGCGATGTCGGCGCGCCGGGCTTCTTCGAGGGTTTGGCGGGCTTCTTCTGTGTGGCCATCGTGCATCCCTGTGCTCAGGTGTTCGGGTGCCCGCGCGCAAGCCGCGCGGACGGAGGGGAGGCGTCAGACCGGCGCGATGCCGGCCTGCGCCGAAAGCGCGCGGGTCACCGGCGAGAGGTCCTGCTCGCCCACCGGGCGCACCGCGCGTGCGATCTCGGTGCCCTGCTCCAGGACGATGACCGTCGGCCAGAGCCGGACGCCGAAGGAGCGGCCCAGTGGTTTGCCCTTGCCGTCTTCGATCTTGATGTGGGTGATGTCGGGATGCGCCTGCAGCGCGTCGCGCAACGCGGGCTGCGCCGCCTGGCAGTGCCCGCACCATGGCGCGCCGAACTCGAGCACGACGACACCGCCCATACGGTCCACGTTGGAACGCAGGGGATCCGTGACGGCGTAGCGCGCCTGGTAGCTCATGCCGCGGCCAAGGTGCGCTCGATGTCTTCCAGCGGCACGTTGGTGAGATCCTTGCCGACTTCCGCGACGATGCGCTGCGTGGCTTCCTTGTGCAGCAACGGACGCACGCGTCCGAGCGTCTTCGGATCGGCAACGAGAATCAGGTGTGCGTACTGCTGCTTGAGCGCCGCGTCATTGAGCCCTTTCGCCAGTTGCTTCGCGAACGTCGCTTCATCCAGCTGTCGGCTGGTGGACTCCCCGGGCATGCTGCCCGCGGGGCCATCGTCGTTGAGGTTCACAAGTTCGAGCAACTCGTACTGGTGAAGGGAGATGGCCCCCTTCTCCCCGCGATTGCGGAAAACGCGCGCCCCTTCGCCATCGGCAACGACGACCAGGGCATCTTCGGGCAGTGCTGTCATGGTTTCCTCCTTGTCCGGCGCGTGCCACCCTCCGAAGGCGGCACGCGTCCTGGCGAATCAGTGCGGACGCTGGCGGTCCAGCGTGAACGCGTCCGCGACCGCGTGCTTGGCGCGTTCCCAGCCCAGGCGCGACGCACCCTTGAAGCGGTCCCAGCCCTGCTCCAGGTCGGACGCCAGGCTGTCGTCCCATTCGCGATCCGCATACTCGCTGCGTGCATACGTGCCGTAGCGGTAAGCGGGACGGTAGTCGTCGAACGCATCGCCGTCTTCCTTGTACTCGGCGTTCTCGAAGCGGCGTGCGTAGGTGTCGTCGCTCCAGGCGTACGCGCTGTAGGTCCGGTCGGCGCGTTCCCAGGCATCCTGGGCGGCGGGCCGCGCGCGTTCCCAATCCAGGCGCGAGTCGCCACGCTGCGAATCCCAGCTCGCCTGCAGGCGGCGTTCGGCGGCGTCCCAAGATTCGTCGGGATACTCGCCACGGGCGACCGCGCCCGCCTGGTAGACACCGGCGTAGTCGCGCTGGAAGTCGTGCTCGCCGGAGTAGTACGGACGCGTCGGCGCGTTATCGCGCCAGTAGTCGACTTCACCGGTGGGGTCGATACGCTCCGCCACGCCCTTCCCGGCAGCGGCGCCCGCGATCGTGCCCGCCGCAGCGCCGATGAGCGTGCCGATGGGCCCGAACACCGTGCCGGCCAACGCGCCTGCGGCCACGCCGCCCGCTACGCCTCCTACGCCCACACCGACCGGGTGCGAGCCCGGTGCGCCGGTGATGGGATCCTTGTTTGCGTCTCGATGCGAAGTGTCGCGTGTCATGTGCAAAGTCCTCGTCAGTCGTCCGATGCGCGCCATTCGCACATCCGGTACGTGGCTCTGTTGTTCCACACGCGGCGTGACCATCACGTGCACCGCAGGTCATGTTGGTGAACACAATGTCGTCGATGAAGATGCAACAGGTATTGGCGTTCGACGCGATCGGGGACGGACGCGGATGTCGACGCTCGCGTGAAATCCATGCATACGGATCCATCACGCCGGATTCGCGCGGGCGCACCTGTAATGCAGCGCATCACCCACCCACGGAGGTCGCCATGGCGCGTTCCGCAAAGATCGATACCGAACAAGTGCATGAGCTGCTGCTGCAGGCGCTGGAAACCGAGCGCGGCGGCATCCAGGTGTACACCGCGGCCATCAAGGCGGCGGTGAACAAGGACCTGAAGAAGGAATGGGGCGAGTATCTCGATGAGACACGCACGCACGAGCAGATCCTGACGCGCGTGTTCGAACAACTGGGTCTGGATACGGAAGAAGCCTCACCGGGTCGCGCCGTGGTGGCCCACCTCGGCGCGTCGCTGGTCAAGGCGATCGACATGGCGATGAAGGACGGCGAGCCGGCCGCCGCCGAGCTGGTGGCCGCCGAGTGCGTCGTACTGGCGGAAACCAAGGACCACCAGAACTGGGAGCTGATCGGCAAGGTCGTCGAACAGGGTGGCCCGCTCGCCAAGGTGCTCGAGCCGGCCTACAAGGCGGTCGAGAGCGATGAGGATCATCACCTCTATCACACCATGGGCTGGTGCCGCGAACTCTGGATCCAGTCGCTGGGCATGCCGGCGGTGCTGCCCCCGCCGGAAGAGGTCAAGCAGGTCGAGACCGCCATCGGCGCGTCCCGCGCCGAGCAGAGCCGCGAGGAGATGCTGGGTCGCAACAAGCACTGATCCGTCAGGATCGGTGGAACGAGAGCCCGGGCGCCTGCCCGGGCTTTTTCTTGCATCGTCTACGACGCCTTGCCCGCGCGTCGTTCGTCGCCGTCGGCGGTATACGCTGGCGGTGAATAGAAGTTGATCGTCTTCAGCGGTTGGCGGCCCGACGCGCGGATCTCGTGACGCTCGCCACGCTCGATCAATAGGAGGCTTCCGGGTCGCAGGACACGCCGAACGCCCTCCACGATCGCCACGCCGGTGCCCGCCGCCACGAACAGCCATTGATCCGCGCCCTGGTGGCGATTATCGGGCCCACCCTCGCTTCCGCCGGGTTTGATGACCATCTGCGCCGCCTGCACGCCATTGCACTCGAACAGCGGCAGGAAGCCCAGACCCATGCGCAGGTGTCTCGATTTCATCAGCGGCTCCGGATCCCTCTCCTGGACAGGATCGTTCGCCGTGTGTGCAGATACCGTGTTCGCTCCCTCCCGCTCAGTCGTTGGGCAGATCCGCGGCGAGGGGTGCGAGCGCCGCCTCCAGGTCGACCCGCCGGAAAGGCTTCTGCAGCACGGGCCGCGTCGCGAAGTGCTCGGGCAAGCCGCGTTGCCCGTAGCCGGTGGTGAACAGGAACGGGATGCCCCGCTTCGCCAGCGCTTCGGCCACGGGAAACGAAGGCGTGCCGCCGAGATTGACGTCGACGATCGCCAGGTCCACGTCTTCGGCAGCGAGCATCGTCAGCGCCTGGTCGACGTTCGGGACGGCCGCCACGACCGTGTAGCCGATGTCGGCCAGCAGGTCCTCCAGCAGCATGGCGATCAGCGATTCGTCTTCCACGATGAGGATGCGTCGGGTCATGCGGCCACCGGTTCGGCGTTGGTCAGGGGAATGTCGATGATGCAGCTCACGCCTTCCGGCGCAAAGGACAGGCGCGAGTCGCCGCCCAGGTCGTGGCGGAGACCGCGTTCCACCAGGCGCGTCCCGAATCCACGACGCTCGGGCGCCTGGACGATGGGTGGCCCGCCCTGCTCCTGCCAGCGCAGGCTCAATGTCGGATGCGCGTCGCCGGCCTCCACTTGCCATCGAATGCCGACGCGGCCATCGGGCACCGAGAGCGCCCCGTACTTGATGGCGTTGGTGCACAGCTCGTGCAGCGCCATGGCCAGCGCGACCGCGCGGCGCGGATCGAGGATGACGATCGGTCCCTCGACGTCGAAACGCTCGCCTTCGCTGGTCTGGCAATGGGCGACCGCCGCGCGGACGATCTCGTCCATCGGAGCGCCGCGCCAGTGCTTGCGGGTCAGGATGTCGTGCGCTTCCGACAACGCCATCAGGCGCTGCTCGATCCGGTCCTGCGCTTCGCCGGTGTCCGTACACCCCCGCAGCGTCTGCGCGGTCATGGACTGCACCAGCGACAGGGTGTTCTTGACCCGATGGTTCAGCTCGTTGACCAGCAGGCGCATGTGCTGCTCGTGCTGCCTGCGCTCGGTCACGTCGCGCGTGCTGCCGGCGATGGCTTCCACCTTGCCGTCGGGCCCGAACACGGGGGTGAAGATGTAGTCGTAGATGCGCACGCCCTGCGTGACGTGCGGGAACGGAACGTCGCCGCGCACCGGTCCGCCGGTGGCGATGACCCGTTCGATCTCCTCGTCGTGCATGGCCGCATGCCACGGCTCGTAGCCGAGCTCCAGGCATGTCTTGCCGATCGCGTCGTCCCAGCTGCGGCCCCACATCGACAGCAAGGCGTGGTTGGCGTAGATGAAGCGATGCTGGAGATCGAAGACGTAAACCAGGTCCGGCGTCGCCTGCAACACGGCCTCATACAATCGGGTACGCGCCGCCGGGTCCTCCGGCGGGAATGCAGGTACGGCAGCCATGCCGGTCTCCAGGTCGATTGCGTCAAAAGTCCGATGCGTGGCGTTCAGGTTTCGTGAAAGCGCGATTACGGCCCATCCCCGTCCGTTCGCCTGACGACGGATACCCAGTCGCAGCCCTCACATGAACTGGGCGCCGGCCCCGATGGCGACCGAGAACGCGCCGATCGTAGCCAGCCACCGCACGCGCGTACGCGTTCCCGCCCCCGCCAGATAGGTGACCGTGGCCAGCACGAACCCGTAGAGGACACTGCCCAGCAGCACGGGATGGAGCAGTGACGACATGCGTTTTCCCCAGCCCTTGGGTCGCGCGACGATCGCGGCAATCGGAGGCCTGTTTACGCCGCGGCATGTCGTCCCGGCGTGATGCGGGCGCATGGATACGTCTTCGCGCGGCCTAGGCGTCGCCGTCCGCGTCGTCGCACGAACACACGATCAGTGATGTCCCGCAGGGCGCGCGGGTCAATGGCGGGCCGCAACACCTTCAAGCAACTCGCGCGAAGCACGCGGCGCCCCGCATTGGGCGAAGTTGCCCAGCGACACGATGCCGACGAGCCGCTTGTCCCGATTCACCACCGGCATGCGACGCAGCTCGAGGTCGGCCATGTTCAGGGCCACGGCCTCCACATCATCGTCGTCGAAGCAGTACTTCACTTCGCTGGACATGACCTGGCGGACACGCGCTTCGGATCCGAGCCCCTGGGCGACCGCGCGGATCGCGATGTCCCGGTCGGTGAGGAACCCGACGAGGCGATCATCCTGGCCGACCGGCAGGCTACCGACATCGTGCTCGGCCATCAGCATGGCGGCGCGCGCCAACGTGTCGTCGGGCGCGACCAGACATACATTTCCACTCATCATTTCGCCGACTTTCATGGTCGTTCTCCAAGGTATAGCCGATTGATCGTCTCACCCGGTGGATCAACGCCATGCGAAGCGGACGTTGCGATTGCGTTGTGCAGCGCGTATCAGCCACGTCCGGGTCGCATGCCCGGGACGCGGTTCCGCTTCGCGTCGCTTTACGCATGCGTCACCGTGCATTTACGCACCCGGGACGATGGTGCAGCGAACCCGCAGAGAGCGCACCCCATGAACAAGCATGAGCCGCACGCATCACCCCTCCCCAACGCATTCGAACAGCGGCGGCGCCCGGACGGGCCTGCGGTGCCGGGCGAGGATCCGGGGAAGCGCACCAATGACGAGCGGAACGATCCCGAACGTGAGCCCGGCGCCGCCGACGGGCAGCCCCGTGATCATCCCGCGCAGATCTGAGGAAGAACGCATGACGCCACTCGACAAGCCACTTCGCCGCGAAGTCGACATCGACGGCAAGGCGTACACCCTTACCCTCGATCCGCTGGGCCTCAAACTGGTCGAGAAAGGACGGCGCAATGGGGTCGAGCTCCAATGGAAGGACATCGTGTCGGGCGATGCAGGGTTGGCGGCCGCATTGCAGGCTTCGACGGCGCGCGATCCATCCTGAGCCGTTCTGCACGTACCCGTTGTAAGGAGTACGCTCCGCTGACGACAAGGCGGCGGGCGGATGAGCGTAAGGACGATAACGGAAGGTGGATACCAGTTGACGGTCCAGACGGTCGAGAAAACCGATGCACTGGGCGCGACGTATTGGCAGGGGCGCGCCATGTTCCGTATCGCGGAAGGTCGCGCGCGCGCCGACGTGGTCACCATGGCGCGTCATGGCAGTCGGGAGAACGCCGAAAGCGCCGCCGTTGCGCTGGCCCGAAGGAATGGTTGGGGAGCCAGCTGAACGATTCAGACAGCACGGATCAGCCGCGTGCTAGTGTCGGGACTCTGCTGCTGCCTGCAGCCCTGACGCGGTCGGAACCGCACGGATCCGACCATGAAACTGCATCTCTATCGCGTGGACGGAGGCTACTTCGTCTGTCCCGCCGGCGTGGACATACCTGACTCGCACGCGTCGGAACTGGAAGGCCGCGGCCCCGACATGGTCTTCCTGTCGCGCGACACCGCGGGCCGAAAGTTCATCGAGGACCACATGCGCACGAACGGTGCGGTACTGATGGACGAGCAGGTCGCGGGCATCATGCTCGCCGGCTATTCCGCCTGGGACAATCGCGTCGTCTGACGCGTGCCCGGGTCCGCTCGGACCCCTCCGGCGAGCAGGACTAAAGCGCGAGTTGCGCCAGCAGCAGGCTGATGGACGCCCTCTTCTGCTGCGGCAGCTTCCGCACCGCTTTCAGGCAGCGCATCTCCAGGGCGTCCTCCGTATAGGCAAGCGTGGGCATGGGGGTGGCGATGTCCGGCGCCTCCCGCATGGCGCCCCGTCCCGTGGCCAGCCATTCGAAGGTCACGCCGGTCGCCAGTGCGATGGCGGTCAGGCGCCCCATGCTGGGATGCGTACCGCCGCACTCCCGCTCCCATTGTGCGATCGCGCTCCTGTTGACGCCGAGACAGGCGGCCAGCTGCAGTTGGGTGAGCGCTGCGTTCGCCCTCGCCTGTCGTATGCGCACTGCCATGGACGATCGCATATTCCGTTCCGTCGTTGCGTTGGCGGGAACATAGAGGACGCGCGGGTGAAGTGCATGTGAGTGCCGCAGGAGGCTCTCACGGCTGCGAGGCAAGTTCCTCCAGCAGCTTGCAGATGGCGACCCGCTTTCTGGCGGGCAAGTGACGCACGGCTTCGAGCACCCTCGCTTCCACATCGTCCATCGCGTACTCGACCGACGGGGATGCGGCATCCATCAGGGTCGCCGGGCCACCGCGTCCGGTCGCCAGCCACTCGAAGGGCGTCTTGGTGGCGATCGCAACCGCGGCGAGGTGCTCGACGCTCGGCCGCGTGCCGGCTTCCCGTTCCCACTGGGCGACCGCGCTTCGGTTGACCCCCACGAAGTGCGCCAGCTGGCTTTGCGAGAGTCGGGCCAGTGCACGGGCACGACGGATACGCATGGCAATGGTCGTCATCGGCGTTTCTTCAGTCCTTGGAGTAAGCGCTTCTCACGCGGAAGCATTTCTAACGCCAACTTGTCCGCAGGCTCTAACGGTCCCGCTTTTTTCCCCAGAAAAACCGTGTGATCACGACGTGATGTTGAGGACGGCTAAGCAGATTCGTTGCGTCGCGTCATTGCGGCCCCTCTCGAATCACATTAGTAACGCAACCAGCGTCACGCAAGTCCCTCGTTTGGTAACTGGATTTACTTGGGATCGTCCGACGCTCAGGAGCGGTATCGGTTTTCGTACATCGACTACTCAGGGGTATGTGGATGCACTGGCAAGCAAGGAACATGGCACGGCTGCGTGCGGCATTGCTCGCGGTACTCGCGATGATCGCGCTGTCGTGGGGATTGCCCTCGCGAGCGCAGAGCGGATGCACCACGGGCGCCTGCGTATCCGCGGGGCCGCGCTTGGTCTCCATCGACAGTACCCAGGGGCCGGTCCTCAATCTGCTTTTCCAGGCCTTGTTGCCGGGCACCACCGTCAACCTCAGCGTCCTCGACTGGAATGCGCTGGCAGGCTCCGACATCAACCTCAATGCGCTGATCGTTCGCCTCGGCGCGAACTTGGGCATCAGCGATACCTCGCAGGTCCTCAACACCGACATCACCCTCGCCCAGTTGCGCCTGGCGATGGTGCAGGTGCTGCAGGCGGACGGGCAGACCCTCGCCGCCAACGCGCTCAACATCCTGCCGTTGAATGCCGCCGGGCTCACCGGCTCGATCCGGCTCTCGCAGCTGCTGCGCATCGATCTGCCGCCCGGCGCGCTGACCAGCGTGCGGCTGGACCTGCTCGACCTGGTGACGGGGTCAGCGCAGCTCTACAACTTCCGCAACGTGCTGACCACGCCGACGCCCATCACGCTGAACACCGCGGCGCTCGGCCTGAGCGGTGTCGCGAACGTGCAGGCGTGGCTGCAGGTGGTGGAACCGCCGGTGTATGCCTGCGGCGGACAGGGCACGTCGTTCCATACCGGCGCCATCCGGCTGAAGCTCAATCTGGACGTCGTGCAAGGCCTCAACCTCCAGGCCGTGATCAATGCGCTGAATGCCGCAGGCCTGGGCCTGGTCAATCTCTCCCTGACCGCCGATGTGCTGAAGCTGCAGGTGTACGCCGATGTCGCGCGAGCGGAAGGCACGATCACCGCCGTGGACTACGTGGCCGGCGCAGTGGGTTTCCAGGCCCGTCCCGGCCTGGTGAACCTGTATGTCGGCACCGTGTCCGACAGCCTGTTCTTCAATCGCTCGCGCGTGCTGACGCCAGCCGATGTCACGCCCGTGACGATCAACAACCTCGACCTGCGTTTCAACGTCGGTCTGTTGGGGATCGGGCTGATCAATGTCCGCGTTCCTCTGCAACTGACCGCGCGCGCGGCCGCGACGGGTTCGCCTGCGCTGCAGAACTTCAGCGTCAATGTGCCCTTCCCGCAAACGCGCACCGCCAGCAGCGGCACCGTCAGCGCCGGCAACCTGGTGACCAGCCTGCTGGGCAACCTGGATCTGCACGTCGTCAGCGGGTCGCCGGAGGTGACGCTGTTGGGGCTGATCATCCTGGCGCCCGATGCGCTCACGCCGCTTCTCAACAGCGTACTCAACCTCGTCGAAACGACGCTGCGCGGCGTGTCCAATGCCGTGCTGCAACCGGTGTTCAACCTGCTGCTGCGCGACCTGACCGACAACCTGCTGGGGTTGTTGGGCATCCGCATCGGCAATGCCGTGTTCACGGTCGAAGGCGTCGCCCGTTCTTGCGCCGCGACCCTCACGCTGGCCAAGGTCCTGCAGCCGGCCGCCGATCCGGGACGCTTCACCCTGGCGATCACCCAGGGCGCCACGCCCGTGGCGAGCGCGAACAACGTCGGCAACGGTGGCGCCACGGCACCCGCGGTCACCACGCCGGGGCTCAGCTACACCCTCGGTGAAACCGCGGGCACCGGCACCCAGCTCGACCGCTACACCACCGCCTGGGCCTGCGTGGACCAGGATGGCACTGCCGTCAGTTCGGGCACCGGCACCAGTTTTTCGCTCACCGCACCCGCCGCCGGCGCCAATGCCGTGGCGATCACCTGCAGCGTGACCAACACGCGTGCGCTGCGTTCGGACGTGTCGATCGCCAAGACCGACAGTGCGGCGAACTACACACCGGGCGCCACCGGCACCTATGTCATCACCGTATCGAACGCGGGGCCCGATGCCGCCAGTGGCGTCGCGGTCACCGACACCCTGCCGCCGGGCATGCGCCTGTCCGGCGCATGGACCTGCGTCGCCAGCGGCGGGGGAAGTTGCCCGGCAGGCGGCGGCGCAGCGGGCGATTCGACCGTCAGCCTCAGCGTCAATGTCGACGCCGCAGGTAGCGCCACGATCACTCTCCCCGTCGTGTACAGCGCCGATCCCGCTGCGTACTGATCGACTTTCCCGTCATCGCGAGGCTCTGCATGGACGACACCGCCGCGACTGCCGCACGTACATCCCTCCATCACCTCCTCCGGGGTGTGGGGATGATGGTGCTGCTGGCCGGGGCCGTGCCCGCATGGTCGCAGAGCTATCCCGGCAGCCTCGGCAACACGGCGACCGCGACGCCCGCCAGTGGCGTGACGGATCCGGATACCGGCAACAACAGCGGTACGGATACCAACACGCTCGCCGCCGTCGCGGCGTTGAGCGTGCAGAAGTCCGTGACCGGCGCGTCGCCGGTGACTGCGGGCGGCACCGTGAGCTACCGCATCGATGTCGCGAACGCGGGGCCATCCGCTGCGCTCGGTGCCACGATCGCCGATATCGTCCCGGCCCAACTGACGGGCGCGAGCTGGACATGTACGGCCAGCGCAGGATCTTCCTGCGGTGTCGCAAGCGGCAGCGGCAATGTCGCGTTGAACGCGAACATCGCCGCGGGCGGATCGCTCGTGGTGCAGATCACGGCCGTGGCACCCTCACTCACGCCTGCGACCATCGGTGCCAATACCGCGACGATCACGCCACCCGCGGGGACGAGCGATCCCACGCCTGGCGACAACAGCGCGACCACGCCCGGCATCCCCGTGGTTCCGCGTGCCCTCGTCGCGTTCGACGACACTGCCGGCCCCATCGACGGCACCCCCGGCCAGGCCGACGTCGTCAATGTGCTCAGCAACGACACGCTGGCCGGCGTCGCGGTGACGCCGGCCCAGGTCGTCCTGACGGCACCGCCGGCCTTGCCGTTGATCATCCAGCCCAACGGCGCCGTCGATGTCGCCGCCGGCACGCCGACCGGCACCTACACCGCCAGTTACCAGATTTGCGAGAGCGCCGATCCCGCCAACTGCGCGACGGCGCAGGTGACCGTATCCGTCAACGCGTCCGCTACCGTCGATGCTCTCGACGACGTATTGCCGCCCCGCGCCAGCGGTGCCGCTTCGCCCGGTTTTAACGTATTGGCGAACGACAGCCTCAATGGCGCGCCTGCCGTGGGAACGGTCACCTTGACCGCTGCCAACACGGGGCCGCTGCAGATCGCCGCCGACGGCAGCGCCACGCTGGCACCGGGCACGCCCGCCGGGGTGTACAGCGCGGGTTACCAGATCTGCGAAACCGCACAACCGACGAACTGCGATACGGCCAGCGCCAGCGTGCGCGTGTTGCCCGCGCTCCTGGCCAACGACGATAGCGCCGGGCCGGTCAACGGCAGTACCGGCGCGGTCGCCGTGATCAATGTGCTGGACAACGATGACGCAGGCGGTGGTTCGCCGCCCGCGCCCGGCGTGGTGACGTTCACGGGTGGCAGCACCGCGCAGGTCGTGTTCGCCGCCGATGGCAGCGTCACCGTGCCGCCCGCCACCGCGGCCGGCGTGCACAGCGCGTCCTACACGCTGTGCTATGCCGATGCGCCCACGGTCTGCGACAGCGCGACGGTGCAGGTCACCGTGGTGGCGCCCGGCGCGCTCGCCGCCAACGATGACGCCTACGGTGGAGTGAACGGCGCCACCGGCGCGGCCAACATCGGCAACGTACTCGGCAACGACACGCTCAATGGCGGCGGCATCACCGCGGGACAGGTCATCCTGACGCCGACCAATGCGGGGCCGGTGACGATCGGCACCGATGGCACGGTGGCGGTCGCGGCGGGCACGCCCGCCGGCAGCTATACGCCGGCCTACCGGATATGCGAAACCGCCATGCCGGACAACTGCGCGACGGCCACCGTGACGGTCGCCGTGGCCACGCTCGCCGCCTCCGCGGATACGCTGGGCCCTGCCCTGCCCGGCACGGTCGGGGGCAATGTGCTGGCGAACGACTTCGTCGACGGCGCGCCGGCGACCGCGGGCACCACGGTCGTCACCCAGACCGCAGGCACCCCCGGCTTCGTGATCGCCGTGGATGGCAGCGTGAGCATCGCCGCCGGCACGGCCGCGGGCACGCTCACCGGCAGTTACCAGGCCTGCCAGATCGCACAGCCGACGATCTGCGATACCGCCACCGTCAGCATCACGGTCGCCGCGGGCACGCTGATCGCCGCGGACGACGCGCTCGGCCCGGTGAATGGCGTCAGCGGCGGTACCGCCACGGGCAACGTGCTGGCCAATGACACGCTCAACGGTGCGGCTGTCGCCGGTGGCGATGTCGTGCTGGTGCCCGCCAACGCGGGCCCGATCTCCATCGCCACCGATGGCAGTGTGGCCGTTGCCGCGACTACGCCCGCCGGCACCTATGTGGCGGGTTATCAGGTCTGCGAAGCCCTGAACCCGGCCAACTGCGACGCCGCCCAGGTCACGGTGGAAGTGACCACGCTGACGGCGGCCGACGACAACCTCGGGCCGGTCAATGGCGACACCGGCGGCGTGGCGGGCAATGTCCTCGCCAACGACCGTCTCGACGGCGCGCCGCCCTCCTCGACGGAGGTGGTGCTGTCGGCGGCCAACACCGGGCCGCTGACCATCGGCGCCGATGGCAACGTGCATGTCGCGGCAGGTACCCCCGCCGGCACCTACACCGCCACCTACCAGATCTGCCAGACGGCGTCGCCGACCGTCTGCAACGGCGCGAGCGTGTCGGTGATCGTCATCGTCAACGCGGCGCTCAATGCGGTGGACGACACCTTCGGCCCCATCGACGGTGCCGCCGGCAGCACGAACGTCGGCAACGTCCTGAGCAACGACACGATGGACGGCATGGCCGTCGCCGCCGGCAGCGTCACCCTGATCAACCAGTCCGCCGCACCGATCGCGCTGGCGGCCGATGGCACGCTCTCGATACCGGCCGGCACGCCCGCCGGCATCTACGGCGGCAGCTACCAGATCTGCGAAACCGCCAACCCGGCGAACTGCGATGTCGCGACCCTGACGGTCAACGTCCGCGTCGCGGCCACACTGGCGGCGAACGACGATGGTCCCCTTCTCGTCGACGGCACGGCGGGGAGCGCCAATGCGGGCAACGCGCTGACCAACGATACGTTCAATGGTGCGGCGGTCGCGCCTGGCAGCGTGATCGTCCTCAGCGCGGCGACCGCACCGGTGACGATCGCGGCCGACGGCACGATCGGCATCGCGGCCAATGCCGTGCCCGGGACGTATCTCGCGGGCTACCAGATCTGCGAAACCGCAGCACCGGACAACTGCGATGCCGCCGTGGTCAATGTGCGCGTGGCGACGATGGGTGCGATCGACGACACCTTGGGCCCGTCCGCACCGGGCGGCCCGGCAGGCAATGTGCTGGCGAACGACGTCGTCGATGGTTCGCCGGCGACGGCCACCACGGTCACGGTCACCCAGACCGGCGGGGCGCCCGGCTTCGTCATCGCGCCCGACGGCAGCATCAGCATCGCGCCTGGTACGCCGGCCGGCACGCTCACCGGCGGTTATCAGGCCTGTCAGGTCGCACAGCCGACGATCTGCGATACCGCCACCGTCAGCATCACCGTCGGCGCAGGCGCACTGGCCGCCAACGACGATGCGCTCGGCCCGGTCGACGGCGCCGCCGGTGGCACCGCCTCCGGCAACGTGCTCGCCAACGACACCCTCAACGGGGCAGCGGTCACCGCCGGCCAGGTCGTGCTGACGCCGGCCAATGCCGGACCGGTCACCATCGCGGCCGACGGCAGTGTCAGCGTGGCGGCAGGCACCGCGGCCGGTTCCTACGTCGCCGGCTACCAGCTGTGCGAAGTGTTGAACCCCGCGAATTGCGACAGCGCCCAGGTCGTCATCGCGGTCACCACGCTGGTCGCCGATGACGACGCACTCGGCCCGGTCAACGGCGGTCTGGGGGGCGTGGCCGGCAACGTGCTCACCAACGATCGTCTGGACGGTGCGCCCTTCGCCGCCGGTACGGTGACGCTGACGCCGACCAGCAGCGGACCGTTGAGCATCGGTGCTGACGGCACGGTCACCGTCGCGGCGGGCACGCCTGCAGGTACCTACACCGCCAGCTACCAGATCTGCCAGGTGTCGCTGCCTTCCTCTTGCGACGGGGCCGGCATCTCGGTCAGCGTCACCGTCACCGCGGCACTGAATGCGGTGGACGACGCCTTCGGTCCGGTCGATGGCGCCGCCGGCAACGCCAATCTCGGTAACGTGCTCGGCAACGATACGCTCGATGGCGTGGCCGTCGTGCCCGGCAGCGTGACGCTCACCAGCACGGCCGGTGCGCCGCTCGTCATCGCGGCCGATGGCACCGTGTCGGTACCTGCGGGCACGGCAGCCGGCGTCTACGGCGGCAGCTATCAACTCTGCGAAACAGCTAACCCGGGCAACTGCGACAGCGCCACCTTGACCGTCGTGGTGGCGTCGATGCTGGCCAGCGACGACACCTTGGGCCCGTCCGCACCGGGCGGCCTGGCAGGCAATGTGCTGGCGAACGACGTCGTCGATGGTTCGCCGGCGACGGCCACCACGGTCACGGTCACCCAGACCGGCGGTGCGCCCGGCTTCGTCATCGCGCCCGACGGCAGCATCAGCATCGCGCCCGGTACGCCGGCCGGCACGCTCACCGGCGGCTACCAGGCCTGCCAGGTCGCACAGCCGACGATCTGCGATACCGCCACCGTCAGCATCACCGTCGGCGCAGGCGCACTGGCCGCCAACGACGATGCGCTCGGCCCGGTCGACGGCGCCGCCGGTGGCACCGCCTCCGGCAACGTGCTCGCCAACGACACCCTCAACGGGGCAGCGGTCACCGCCGGCCAGGTCGTGCTGACGCCGGCCAATGCCGGACCGGTCACCATCGCGGCCGACGGCAGTGTCAGCGTGGCGGCAGGCACCGCGGCCGGTTCCTACGTCGCCGGCTACCAGCTGTGCGAAGTGTTGAACCCCGCGAATTGCGACAGCGCCCAGGTCGTCATCGCGGTCACCACGCTGGTCGCCGATGACGACGCACTCGGCCCGGTCAACGGCGGTCTGGGGGGCGTGGCCGGCAACGTGCTCACCAACGATCGCCTGGACGGTGCGCCGTTCGCCGCCGGTGCGGTGACGCTGACGCCGACCAGCAGCGGACCGTTGAGCATCGGTACGGACGGCACGGTCACCGTCGCGGCGGGCACGCCTGCAGGTACCTACACCGCCAGCTACCAGATCTGCCAGGTGTCGCTGCCTTCCTCCTGCGACGGGGCCGGCATCTCGGTCAGCGTCACCGTCACCGCGGCATTGAATGCGGTGGACGATGCCTTCGGTCCGGTCGATGGCGCCGCCGGCAATGCCAACCTCGGTAACGTGCTCGGCAACGATACGGTGAACGGTGCACCGATCAACGCCGCGGCCTTCACCCTGGCGAGCACGGCGGCCGCCCCGCTTTCGATCTCCCCCGCCGGCGTGGTGTCGATCGCCCCCAATGCGTCCGCCGGTACCTACTCCGCCACCTACACGCTGTGCGACGCCGGCGATCCGGGCAACTGCGATACGGCCACCGTCGCCGTGCAGGTCGTGCGCGTGGACGCCCAGGACGACACCTTCAGCCTGGCCAGCGGCATGGCAGGCGCCCTGGTCGGCAATGTGCTCGGCAACGACACGCTCAATGGCGGCGCGCCGAATGTCGTCACCGCCTTCTGGGGCGGCGTGTTCGACAGCCATCTGGCGCTCGAACCGAATGGCGACCTGCGCGTACTCGCCGGCACGCCTGCCGGTACGTACACGGGCAACTACACGGTCTGCGCGCGCGCCGCGCCGTCGATCTGCGACACCGCCTC
Source organism: Pseudoxanthomonas sp. CF385 (assembly GCF_900104255.1). NCBI lineage: Bacteria > Pseudomonadati > Pseudomonadota > Gammaproteobacteria > Lysobacterales > Lysobacteraceae > Pseudoxanthomonas > Pseudoxanthomonas sp. CF385. The sequence continues at coordinate 2,168,197 of NZ_FNKZ01000001.1, read as the reverse complement.
GGTGACGGTCGCCGTGGCGAGCGGTCCCAGTCCCCTCGCTGCGGCCAACGATACCGGCAGCGCGGATGGGCGCAGCGGCGGCGTCGCCATCGCCAGCGTGCTGGCCAACGACACCCTTGCGGGGGCTCCCCCCACCACGGCGCAGGTCTCGCTGTCCGTGGTCACGCCGTCGGCGAGCGCCGGTGTGGTGCTCGATCTCGGCTCGGGCGCGGTGAACGTGGCGCCCGGCACGGCGGCCAACAACTATTCGCTGCGCTACCGGGCTTGCGAACAGGCGGAGCCGGCGAACTGCGTGGAAGCGCTGGCGATCGTCGCGATCACGGCGGCGGCCATCGATGCGATGGACGACACGGCCGGCCCCGTCGATGGCATCACCGGCGCGCCGTCGGTGGTGAACGTGCTGGACAACGACACGCTGGCCGGCCTGGCGCCGAGTGCAGGCCAGGTGACACTGTCCGTGGTCAACGCCTCCCCGGTCCTGATCGTGCACGCCGACGGTCGCGTGGACGTGGTGGCCGGGACCATGGCCGGGACGTACAGCGCGACCTATCGCATCTGCGAAGCATTGAATCCTGCCAACTGCGATCAGGCGACGGTCACCGTCACCGTCGCTGCGGCGGCGATCGATGCCGTCGACGATACCGCGTCCGCACCGGTGGGCACCGCGTCGGGCGGCCAGGCCATCGCCAACGTCGCTGCCAACGACACGTTGGCGGGTGCCGCGGTGCAGCCGGGCCAGATCGTGCTGAGCCAGGTATCGAGTACGCATGCGAATGTGCAGCTCGATCCAGCCAGCGGTGCCGTCAACGTCGCACCGAATACGCCCGGCGGCACCTACACGCTGGTCTATCGCCTGTGCGAACGGCTCAACAGCGGCAACTGCGATGACGCCAACGCCACGGTCACGGTCGCCCTGCCGAGCCTGGATGCCGTCGACGATGCCCCGGCTCCCCTGCCGGGCGGAGTGGGCGTGCCGGACGTCGTCAACGTGCTCGCCAACGATCTCTACGACGGCGCGCCGGTCGTGCCGGAGCGCATCGTGCTGGCGCCGGTCACGGCGGGGCCGCTGAGCCTGCAGGCGGACGGTACCGTCGACGTCGCGGCGGGAACACCGGGCGGTACCTACACGCTGGTCTACAGCCTCTGCGATGCCCTGACTCCCGGTCACTGCGACACCGCGACCGTCACGGTCGTCGTTCTCGCCACGACCCTCGCGGTGGCGGACGACACGGCGCAGACGCCGCAGGGTGAATCCCTGTCGCTCGCGGTGCTCGCCAACGATACGTTCGCCGGGACCGCGCCCGATCCGGCACGGGTCGTCGTGGCGGTCTCGCAGCCGCCCGCCAACGGCACCGTGGTCGTGCAGCCGGACGGCAGCCTGCTCTACACGCCGGCCCAGTATTTCAGCGGCCAGGACGGCTTCCAGTACACGGTGTGCGAACTGGCGGCCCCCGACAACTGCGCCACCGCGACGGTGACCGTCACCGTGCTGCCGAACACGGTGACCGCGACGGACGACCAGATGCGCACGCGCACGCGCATCACCGTCATCCCCGTATTGGCGAACGACACCGTCAGCCATGCGCCCCTCGATCCGGCGTCGCTCTCGGTCGTCCGTCCGCCCGCACACGGCGAGGCGACCTGCGCCGAGGGTACGTGCACCTACGTCGCCGCGGACGGCTTCGCCGGCCAGGACCGATTCGGCTATCGCGTCTGCGATGTGTCGGTGCCGAACGCCGTCTGCGCCGAAGCCGACGTGGTGATCGACGTGGAAGCCGCGCCCGCGGTGTTGCGCGTGGCCAAGACCGCGGCGCAGCGCACGGCGCGCATCGGCGACATCGTCCGCTACACCATCGTCATCGACAATGTCGGCGACGTCGATGCGATGCAGGTGACGCTGATCGACAGCCTGCCGCCGGGTTTCGCCGTAGTGGCGGGCTCGATCCAGGTCGGCGATGCCGACGCCACCGGCGCACCGGCGATCGCGCGGCCGTTCCGCATCGACGCGCTCGACATCCCGATCGGTGAGCGGGCGACGGTGACTTATGCCCTGCGCGTGGGGGCCGGCGTCGGCCCAGGCGTGCACACCAACCGTGCGGTGATGCGTGACGCCGACGGAGCGACGATCAGCAACGAAGCCACTGCCGATGTCCAGGTAATGGGCGATCCGTTGCTCGAGGACAGCCTGATCATCGGCACGGTCTTCCACGACGTCGATGGCGACGGCCTCCAGGATCCGGGCGAACGCGGCCTGGCCGGCGTGCGCGTGGTGTCGGTCGAAGGCCTGATCACCGAAACCGACCCGTACGGGCGCTTCCATATCACCGGTATCGGCGGCGGTCGCTGGGCGCGGGGGCGCAACTTCCTGCTGAAGGTCGACGTCGCCACGCTGCCGCCTGGCAGTCGCTTTACCACCGAGAACCCGCGCGTCCTGCGCATCACGCCCGGCGTGCCGGCGAGGTTCGACTTCGGGGTGCAGGCGCCCTTGCCACCCCCGCAAGAGGCGCCCGCCGCCGCCTGCCCTGACAGCCCCTGTGGAGAGCCCTGATGATGCGAGCCTCTCCCCTGATGACGGCCATCGGCCTGGTCTTGCTGCTGAACACCGGCATGGCGCGCGCGCAGCCGGTCGAACCGCCCGCGGACGCGCCGAGTGCAGGCGATCCGGCATTCCAGGGACCTTCCGGCAGTCTGGGACGTTTCGTCGTGGACCTGCCGCAAGGCGGAACGCTGTGGGCGATCGAAGACCCTACGCTCGGCGAGCCCGTGCTCAACGTGCAGGCCGCGTCGATGGTGCCTTTCGAAGACGGGCGCATCACCCAGCCGGTGCGCTTCCATGGGTACAGCAACTACGCTGCGTTCTACGAGCGCCTGGAAGTGCGCGTCTACCGCGGGAACGATGCGGATCGCGTGCGCCCGATCGCGACGTTCGAGCTGCCGGTCGGCGCGGTGACGCAGGCGAAGTGGGATGGCCTGCTGCCGGACGAGGTGCGCGCGCAGGTCGGCGATACGCTGCAGTACGTCGCGCGCGCCTATGCCGCGGACGGCAGCTTCGACGAAACCGCCGCGCAGTCGATCCAACTGGTGACGCCGGCCGACCATGCGCGCGGCGTACAGGTCCTGCGCGACCAACTGCAGCGCGAACGTCCCGAGCGGATCGACACGATGGGTGCAGAATCCGTGCAGGTGAGCGATGCCATCTACGGCACCAGCAACCTGCGTCTGCGCAACATCCCGGTCTACGGATCGCGGGTCCGCATCCTGGGCCAGCAGATTCCCGCGTCCATGCAGGTCACCATCGATGGACAGATCTTCCCGATCGACCAGGAGCGCGAGTTCGTCGCCGAGTTCCTGCAGCCGGTGGGCCCGCATCGCTATGACGTGAGAGTCACGGCCGGCAAGGACGTCGTCACCGAAACCGCGCTCGATGTCGACGTCACCGGGCGATACGTCTTCGTCACCGCGCTGGCCGACCTCACCCTGTCCCGCAGCGAGGCCAGCGGTTCCACCGATGCGCTCGCCGACGACATCCAGCGCGACGACGGCTTCCTCAGCGAGGGGCGCCTGGCCTTCTATGCGAAAGGGAAATGGCGCGGCAAGTACCTGATCACCGCCCAGGCAGATACCTACGAGAGCGAGCTGGGCAACCTGTTCGACGGCTTCTTCGATGCGCAGCCGTACGACATCTTCCGCCGCCTGGATCCCGACCAGTACTACCCTGTCTACGGCGACGACTCGCGCACGTACCGCGACGTGGATAGCCAGGGAAAGCTGTACGTGCGCGCGGAGTGGGACCAGAATCGCGCGGTCTGGGGCAATTTCCTCACCGGCTTCGACGGTACGGAGTACGCACAGTATCCCCGTGCGTTGTATGGCGCCGCGCTGGATTGGCGCTCGCGCGCGGCGACGCCGCTGGGCGATCCGCGCAGCCTGCTGAAGGTGTTCGGTTCGGAAGCGCAGACCGCGATGGGGCATACCGAGTTCCTGGGGACCGGCGGCAGTCTCTACTACCTGCGCCATACGGACGTGCTGCCCGGCTCCGAGCAGGTGGTGCTGGAAGTGCGCGATCCCACCACGGGTCGCGTGGAAACGCGGGTGAACCTGCAGCCGGGCGTCGACTACGAACTGGACGATCTCCAGGGCCGCCTGATCCTGACGCGTCCGCTGGGCCAGATCACCCGCGAGAACATCCGCACGCTGACCCGCGACGCGCCGCTCGACGGCTGGCGGAATCTGCTGCTCGTCGACTACGAGTACGTCCCGGCGGGATTCGACGGCGACGACACCACGGTCGGCCTGCGCGGACGCCACTGGTTCGGCGACCACGTGGCGGTGGGTGGGACCTATGTCGACGAGGACCGCGGAGGCGACGACTATTCGCTGCGCGGTGCGGACGTGACCCTCCAGGCCGGTCGCGGTACCTACGTGCGTGTGGAGCACAGCCGCACGGAAGCGACCGTGGCGCCGGTCTTCTATTCCGACAATGGCGGCTTGAGCTTCGTCCAGCGCAATCCGGCGACGGATGCGCGGTCCGGCAGTGCACGCCTGATCGAGGCACGCGCCAACCTGCAGGAATTGGGATGGACCGAGCGCGAATGGTCGATGGGCGCATGGCGGCGAGACGTGGATGCGGGCTTCTCCATCAGCCGGCAGGATTCGGGCGAAGCGATCGAGGAGCACGGCGCCGAGTTCCTGGGCTACCTGAGCGACGACTTCAGCCTGTACGGCCGCTACACGCGCGCCGAACGTGGCAGCGCACGCCTGGAGCAGACCCAGCTCACGGCGGACTGGCAGATCACGCCGAATGGCCGTCTCGGCGGCGAAGTACGGCAGCTGTCCGAAACATCCGCGGGTATCGGAACCGACGCCACCTTGCTCGCACTGAGCTACCGGCAACGGATCGGGGCGACCTGGGAGCTCTACGGGGTCGGCCAGTACACCCTGGACGACGATGGCGGCCGCTATCCGCGCAACGATCTGCTGACACTGGGCGGCAAGTATCTGTTCGGCGACCGTTCCAGCGTAGGGCTCGAGGCCAGCAGCGGCAGTCGCGGCCAGGGCGCGAAGATGGATGCGGAGTACCGCTTCGGCCCGGACCACACCGTGTACGGCGCCTACAGCTACAGCACGGACCGCACCACGCGCGATGCACTGTTCGACCGCAGCCTGCAGACCGGCTGGACGCTGGGTCAGCGCTGGCAGCTCAACTCGCAGGTCAACGTCTACAACGAGAGCCAGTTCATCCAGGAGCGCCAGCGTGAGACCGAGGGGCTGGTGCATACGTTGGGCATGGACTTCCGCCCTGCCCCTTCGTGGAATCTCGGCTTCACCGTCATGGACGGTACGCTGGACGCCATCACCGGTCGCGTGGACCGACGTGCCTACAGTGTCACGGGTGGTCGAACCGATGCGCGCACGGACTGGTCGAGCAAGCTGGAGTATCGTCGCGACACGGGCGCCGAGCAGCGCGAACAGTGGGTCACGACGCACCGACTGCTGCACCGTCTCGACGAAGACTGGCGCATCGCACTGCGGGCGAACTACGCCGACACCCAGGACGATCTGAATCCCGCGGCGGGCGCGCGCCTCGCGGAAGCCAGCCTGGGCTTCGCCTGGCGTCCGCACGACAGCACGCGCTGGGCCGCGTTCGGGAAATACACCTACCTCTACGATCGGGTTTCCGCAGGACAGGTCGACGCGGACCAACACGACCAGCGCTCGCATGTGCTTTCGTTGGAGGGCACCTGGCAGATCGCGGATCGCTGGCAGATGGCGGGCAAACTCGCGGGTCGCTGGGGTGAGTACCGATTGGGCCGGGGCGAAGGCGCATGGTTGGACAGCCGCACCGACTTCGCGGCCCTGCAGGTGCGCTACCACCTGATACGCCGTTGGGACGCGCTGGCCGAACATCGTTGGCTGCGGGTACGCGACGGTGGCGACCGCAGCGGTTGGCTGGTGGGCGTGGACCGCCAGATCAGCGAGCACTTCAAGGTCGGCGCGGGCTACAACTTCACCGACTTCAGCGGCGACCTGACCCAGCTCGACTACGACTACCAGGGGTGGTTCCTCAATGTCGCCGGTTACTACTAGGCCGGCTGGCCCATCCTGATGGAGATGAACGCTTCCGTAGCGCCCCGCACCTCGTCACATCGTGCCACGGACAGGAGGAGTAGCGTCGGAGCCCCTCGCCTGGTGAAGACCGCATGAAAGCCACCATGGCAATACGCATCAGACGCGCACGCGTCGGTGCTTCGTTGACGCAGACACAGCTGGCCGATCAACTCGACGTGCACCGGAGTGCCGTCCCCCAGTGGGAGCGCGAGCCCGGCGGTACGCACCCCAGTGTCGGTCACTTGTCCCAGATCGCCGTGGCCACGAAGGTCGCTTTCGAGTGGCTCGCTACCGGCCGGGGCGCGGAGCACGCACCCGCGCAGCCGGCGCACGACGCCAGGGTCTACGCCGCCAATGAACTCGAAGCCGGGTGCCTCGACGCGCTGCGCAGAGTACCGGCGCGCAAGCAGACCGTGATCTGCAAGCTGCTGGACGAGCTGACCCGCAAGCGATAGCGCCGCGCGCCTATACCCTGATCCACGGCGCGAGGACGCGCAGCCACCGCGGGCGCCAACTCAAGGTGAACGCGACGGTGAGCGCCGCGCCGGCGAGCGCCATGAACCAGACCAGTACCGCCATCGTGGCGTGGTCGGCGCAGAGGCACAGCACGAAGGCGGCGAGCAGCGCGGCGCTGCCCATCCACCGCAGGACCTTCAGTGCCGTCGGCGAAGGCGCGCGGTTCCAGGCCTGCTGCGCGTGCACCTGCATCGAAAGTGCCAGCCAGCCCATGCCGGCCACGCTGGCGATCAGGGCCAACGACAGCAGGCTGTCGTGGGAGGCGGGATCAGGCACGCGCCGCCTCCTGCGAAGCCGCACGTTCCTGCCCCGCCTGCTGCGCACGCCGACGCAACCGGACGGCCGCGAGCACGGCGATCGTGCCGCCCGCGAGAATGAAGAGATCGACGCCCGCAACCGGCCAGTAGCCGCGCGAGAGCGTGGCAAGCAGGTGGTCGCCGGTGGTCGCCCAGTTCAAGGCAACGACGGAAACCGCGAGCACCGCGATGGCCCAGCACTGCTCGCGCCAGGCGGGATTCGCGAGTCCCCGCGCCACGGGGGCGCTACGCAGGCCGGCATGCAGGAACGCCAGCGCCCACGTGCCCCAGAACGCATAGCGCTCCCAGTCGCCGCGCGCCGGCAGGTCTTCCGGCAACAGACGGTTGGCGACGAGGATGCCCAGCGTCGCCAGCACCATGCCGGTCACCGTGGTGACCGCCAGCGCGTCGACGATCCGTGCCCCCTGGCTGCCCATCTGGGCGTGCTGGCGCTTGCGCTTCTCGACGAAGAAGACGAAGCCGGTCGCGATGCACACCGCGCCCGCGAGCCCGCCCAGCACGTACAGCCAGCGCAGCAGCCAGTGGCGGAAATGCTGCAGGTGCAGGCCGGTGAGGAATTCGGCCATGCGGCCCACGGGCGTGGCAGCAGGATCTTCGCGGATCAGCTGGCCGGTGGAGGCCTTGTAGTGGATGCCGTCGCCGACCAGGGCGATGCGGTCGGTGCCCGCGCGGTAGACGCTGACATACCCATTCTCGTCGCCGAGATGCTGGAGCACCAGGAAGCCCACGTCGCCCGCCTTGTCGTTCGCTTTCCATCGCCGCTGGGCATCGGCGACCATCGCATCGACATTCGCCAGGCCCGCGGCTACGCCAGCGCGCTGGTGCGGCAGGCCGGTTTCGCGTGCTTCCACCTCGGCATGCAGATCGTGCAGTTCATGCAACTGCGTGTGGCCCAGCGGGAAGTAGTACGTCGCCGCGAAGATCAGCAGGCCGGTCAACGCGAAGAAGAAATGGAACGGCAACGCCACCACGCCGGTGAGGTTGTGCAGGTCCAGCACGCTGCGCAGGCGCGCCTTGCCCGGGCGGAAGGTGAAGAACTCGCGGAAGATCTTGCGGTGCATGACCACGCCGCTCACCAGTGCGGCCAGCATCACCAGCGCGGACAGGCCGACGATGAAGATGCCCAGGTTCTTCCAGTCCAGCGTCAGGCTGTAGTGCATCGGATAGAAGAAACCGCTACCGATCTTGAGGCGGTCGTTCGGCAGCGGCGTGCCGTCGCGCGGGTCGATGGTCGTGTCCGCCCAGATCGCCTCTTCGGGATCCTTCGCGTTCGGCACCTGGTAGCCGGCGAACAGCGCCAGCACCGGGTCCCGGTGGGTGGTGTACGCGCTCCAGCTCACCACCGTGTCGAACCGTTCCGGCATCGCGCCGTTGACGCGCGGCGCCATCGCATCGATGGCCTGCTGCGTGGGATGCATGCGTTCGAACGCCGGCCGCAGCACGTTCTCGAACGACGGCATGGGTTGCGGCTCGATGCGCGTGCTGGGGATCGCCCAACGATCGATCTCGCGGTCGAAGACCGACAACGCGCCGAAGAAGAATGCCGCCATCAGTACGAAACCCAGCACCAGGCCGAACCAGGTGTGAAGCCAGGCCATGGCCTGTCGGAAGCTCTGGAACATGATGCTCTCCCCGCCTCAGACCAGCAGCGATTGCACGAACGAGCCGGTGGCCGCGAGCGCGCCACCACCGACCACCGTCACCAGCCACACCCAGCGCAGCCGACGCGCGGCGATGGCCCACAGGAACACGCCGAGGAACGCCAGCACGCCGATCATGCTGCCGAGGAACTCGGCGTCATGGAAATCCATGCCCGCGGCCACCATCAGGCTGGCGCCGGTGGCGACGATGCCCCAGGCGAAGGCATAACCGCCGAGCATGGCGGCCGCCACGCGGGCGACCACCTGCGGGCGCTGCGAACGGGATGGCATCGTGGTGGTGCTCATGGTGGCGTCGGCTACCCTCTTGCGTACGGGCCGGTTCGGATCAGAACCGGTATTCCAGGCTCAGCGACCAGTGGCGCGGGGCGCCGTAGTAGCCGATCTGGTACAGCGTGTTGATGTACTTCTCGTCGGTCAGGTTGCCGACGTTGGCGCGCAGGGTCGCATTCTCCAGGAAATCCCACGCTGCGAACGCGTTCAGCACCGTATAGCTGCCCTGGCGCACGGTCTGCTGCGTGTAGCTCTCGACGTTGGAGATGTCGCTCTGCCAGCGGCCGCCGACGCCGAACGAGAAGGCCTCGTAGCTCGGCAGGCGTGCGCTCAGCATCAGGTTGGCGGTACGGCGCGGCACCCAGTTGTAGGTCAGCGTGCCTTCGTCGCCATCCATCTTCAGGTGCGTATAGCCGAACACCAGGTCGAGATGGTCGGTGAGCTTGCCGGTGGCTTCGAACTCCCAGCCCTTGGACTCCACGTCCTTGGCGACGTAGTAGTTCATCAGGGTATCGGGGTTGTAGCCCTGGTACGTCGCCAAGCCTTCCTGTTCGGCAGTGAAGTACGCCAGCGTGGTCAGCAGTCGACCGTCCAGCCATTCCGCCTTCACGCCAGCTTCGTAGTTCACGCCCTTCGAGGGCGCCAGATAGAAACCGTCGAAGTCGCGCTGGTCCTGCGGCTGGTAGATGTCCGAGTAGCTGACATAGCCGAGGATGTTCTCGTTGAAGTCGTAGGTCAGGCCCGCGTACGGGCTGGTGTTGCTTTCGGACTCGGCGAACGGCACGCCGTCATTGTTGCCATCGCGGTGATACTCGGCGAAGTTGACACCGACGATCGCCTTGAAGTCCTCGGTCAGCGCGATGCGGGTGGCGCCGAATGCGCGCTTCAGGCGCTGGTTGAACTCGCTCGACGGCACCTGCGCGCCCCACACGGGCTCGGGCACGGCGTTACCCGCGTACGGGAAACCGGGAAGCAGGCCGAACGCCGGCGAATCGGACGGCGCCGGATTGAACCAGTAGCCTTGCTCGCTCTCCGCTTGGCTGATACCGAACATCGCCTCATGCTCGCGTCCGAACAGCTGGAAGCGGCCGTTGAGGGTCAGGTCGACGAGGTCCGACGTCAGTTCGTCCTGGCCCTTGTAGGCCCAGCCCACCAGGCCGGTGCCCGTGGCCGGATCGAGGCCGGTCATCGAGTAGGCGAAGAACAGCGCGTCGTCGTTGTCGCCCTTGCGATGGTTGTAGGTCGCCTTCAGCTGCCAGTTGTCGCCGAGCTGGTGGGTGTACTCGACGAAGGCGGTCTGGGTGTTGGTGTCCCAGTAGGTCCAGTCGACCGTGGTGGAAGCGCCGACGTCCCACGACGGCTGCGTGCCGTCCGCGTTCACGAACGGCAGCGCGCCCCACATGTTGCCGGTGGTATCGGCCTGCTGCCACGAATAGCCGAATGCGAGCGTGCCGTTCTCGCCGACCTGGCCGTCGATGACCGCGTAGCCGAAGGTGCGCTCGGTTTCGAAGTCGCGCAGGTAGGAGTCGCCTTCCTCGCGCGCCACGACCACGCGGCCGGCCCAGGTGCCGGCGTCGTTGAACGGCATGGAGTAGTCGAACTCCACGCGGCGCTCGCCCCAGGAGCCGATCTTCACCCCGACCTTGCCTTCGGCATCGTTCTTCGGACGCTTGCGCACATAGTTGATCGTGCCGGCCGAGTTGCCGACGCCGGTGAGCAGGCCGTTGGCACCGCGGATCACTTCCAGCTTCTCGTAGCCGAACGCGTCCATCGCACCTGTGGCGATGCCCCAGTCGTTGGGCATGCCGACGCCGTCGATCTGGGTGCTCTTGATCTCGAAGCCGCGGGCCAGATAGTTGGTGCGGTTGGTTTCCCACTCCTCCACCTGGATGCCGGTAGCCAGCCGCAGCGCGTCGTTGAGGCTGTCGGCGCCGAACTGGACCATCTGCTCATTGCTCACCACGCTGATGGACTGCGGGGTTTCCTTGATGGCGAGATCGAGGTTGGTCGCGCCGTTGCTGACGCGGTTGGCGCGCTGACCGCGGACCAGGACGGTGTCCAGATCCGTTGCGGTCACGTCGGCACCCTGTCCGCCTGCCGCGTCCTGCGGCGCCGCCAGCGCGATGGCCGACCCGCTGGCCAGCGCCAGGCAGATGGCGACGCGCAGGGCGTTGCGGGCAGTCAGGGGAGAAGTTGCCGGGTGGGCACGGAGCGGGTACGGACGCGGAAGGCTCATGGATGGGGTTTCGGAGACGTGGGGAGGGGAAGGCGCACGCTCACGCGCGCCGGAGCCGCGTCACTTGGAAGCGTCGCGTCTTCAGCGCAAGTGGCGAGGCACTTGATGCCCCTATTAAATGCGAATGATTGTCATTTTGCAAGCAGCCTGAACAGGGCTGCCGACGTGCGGACACATCACCAACTCAGGACTGGTCCGTCATCGCGTGCTCGAGCCGGTGCGGATGGCTGTAGACGACGTGCCGCCCGACCCGCGTGAAACCCACCAGCGTCATCCCCGAACGCCGGGACAGGTCGACGGCGAGCGCCGTCGGTGCGGACATGGCGGCCAGCATGGGGATACCGGCGACCGCGGTCTTGGCGACCATCTCATAGCTGGCGCGGCTGGTGACGAGGACAAAGCCGTCCGCAGCTTCGATTCCCGCGCGTCCCATGGCACCGATCAGTTTGTCCAGCGCGTTGTGGCGCCCCACGTCTTCCCGCACCAGGCGCATGCCACCCGTGCGGTCCGCCCAGCCCGCGGCATGGATGGCGCCCGTTGCCGCATTCAAAGGCTGCCGCTTCTCAAGGGCACGCAAGGCCGCGTCCAGCGCGCCCACCTCGATGACGGCGCCCTGCCCCACCTCGGTGGGCCGCCTGATGACGTCTTCGAGTCGCCGATGGCCGCAGATGCCGCAACCGCTACGGCCAGGAAGCGCGCGCGCACGGTCGTCCGGCGCGCGCGTGGGCAACGGTTCCCGAGTGTGCATATCGAGCTGGATGCCTTCGAGCAAAGCCTGCACGTCGACGGAAGCCAGCCCGCCGATCCCGACGCCCAATTCGGTCAGCGCGAAGCCGTGGGCGAAATCCTCCAGATCGGCGGGGCTCGCCATCATCACGGCGACCTCTTCACCGTTGCAGCGGATGGCTACCGGCACCTCTTCCGCTAGCCGGTCGTGCAAGGGTGACGCCACGCCGTCGCGGATCTCCAGCACATCGCGGCGCGCGAGGCCGGGCGTGCGATCGCCGTCGTCAGTCGACATGGCCACCCGCGTCATGCGATTTCGTGATCCGCACGGGAATCGACTTGTACGCGGGGGTTCCCGACCGGGGATCGTGACTATCCAGTGGTACCAACCGGTTGCCTTCGGGGTAATACATCGCGGCCGATCCGCGCGGCAGGTCGTACTTGACTGCGGTGAAGCCGTGAACGTGCCGTGCAGTGCCATCGCCACCCGGCACATGCGACACGATATCGATGCGGTCGCCATGCTGCAGGCCACGCGCTTCCAGATCCTCTGCGTTCATGAACACCACGTCCCGGCGTCCGCTCACGCCCCGGTAGCGATCATCGAAGCCGTAGATGGTCGTGTTGTACTGATCGTGCGAGCGGACGGTGGTCAAGGTCAGCAGGTCGTGCGCGCGTGTCGACGGGTCTTCGCCGAGCCCCGGCGCCACCAGGAAACGCGCCTTGCCCACCGCGCCCCAGTCGCGCTCCGACGCGCCGATGTACAACCTGAATCCACCGGGTCTGCGCACGCGCGCGTTGTAGTCCCCGAACATGGGAAACACCGCTTCGATCGCGTCGCGGATACGATCGTAATCCTCCACCAGCCAGTTCCAGTCCACCTTGGTCTGCGGCAACGTCGCCCGCGCCATGCCGGCCACGATGGCCGGTTCGGAGAGCAGGTGCTCGGAGGCGGGTGCCAACCCGCCCTGCGAGGCGTGCACCATCGACATCGAATCCTCCACCGTCACCGACTGCAGGCCGCCCGCCTGCACGTCGCGCTCGGTACGGCCCAGGCAGGGCAGCAGGAACATCTGTTTCGCCGTGATGAGGTGCGAACGATTCAACTTGGTGGCGATATGCACGCCCAGGTCGAGGTTGCGCATGGCCGGGAGGGTGGTATCGGGGTCGGGCATCGCCACGGCCAGGTTGCCGCCCATGCAGACGAGCGCACGCGACCGACCGTCTCGGATCGCGCGTACCGCTTCCACCGCATCATGGCCGTGGGTCAGCGGGAACGCGAAGCCGAACCGCCGCTTGATCGCGTCGACCAGTGCCTGCGTGGGTTTCTCGGTGATGCCCACCGTGCGGTCGCCCTGCACGTTGGAATGTCCGCGGATGGGTGCGATGCCAGCGCCCTTGCGTCCGATGTTGCCGCGCAACAGCAGCAGATTGGCCATCTGCTGGACGTTCTGGGTGCCGCGCCGGTGCTGGGTCATGCCCATGCCGTAGCAGATGATCACGCGCTCGGCGTGGGCGTAAAGCTGCGCGGCCGCCGTGATGTCGTCGCGCGACAGTCCGGACTGCTCGACGATGTCGTCCCACGATGTGTGGGCGAGGTCTTCGCGCAGCGCCTCCAGCCCCTGCGTGTGCTCGGCGATGAATGCGTGGTCGAGCACGCCCGTTCCGCCCGCCGCCAGATCGTCGGCGTCGGCGTCGACCAGCCACTTCATCATGCCCTTGAGGAGCGCGATGTCACCGCCGATCCTGACCTGATAGTAGGTCTGCGCGATCGGCGTCGCGCGGTTGGTCAGCATCTCGGCCGGGTCCTGCGGCGACGTGAACCGTTCCAGGCCGCGCTCGCGCAGCGGGTTCACCGCGACGATCGGCACACCACGGCGCGACACCTCGCGCAGCGTGCCGAGCATGCGCGGATGATTGGTGCCCGGATTGTGGCCGAAACTGAAGAGCGCGTCGCAATGCTCGAAGTCCTCGAGCGTCACGGTGCCCTTCCCCACCCCGATGGACTCGGGCAGCCCGACGCTCGTCGCCTCGTGGCACATGTTCGAGCAGTCCGGGAAGTTGTTGGTGCCGTATTCGCGCACCATCAGCTGGTAGAGGAACGCGGCTTCGTTGGACGTACGCCCCGAGGTGTAGAACTCGGCCATGTCCGGATCCGGCAAGGCACGCAGTGCTTCACCGATGCGAGCGAACGCGTCCTCCCAGCTGATGGGAACGTACCGATCCGACACCGCGTCGTACGCCATCGGGTGGGTGAGCCGGCCCTCGTCCTCCAGCGCGTGGTCGCTCCACTCCCACAGCTCAGACACCGTGTGGTCGGAAAAGAATTCTGGTGTCGCCCGCTTTCCCGTCGCTTCCCACGACACCGCCTTGGCGCCGTTTTCGCAGAACTCGAACGAGGACGTGTGGCGCGGATCCGGCCAGGCGCAACCGGGGCAATCGAAGCCCGCAGGCTGGTTGACGCGACGCAGCGCGGCGGTCTCGCGGCCGACGGCCATCTGGCCCTTCACGGCCCGTGCGACGGCGGCCAACGCGCCCCATCCGCCTGCGGCGCCGTCGTACTCATCGATGCCCGGAACCTTGCGCTCAGCCATCGGGGAACTCCTGCGGCATCTTGTTTCTGATATCGCGCGAGGATACTCCAATGCCCCCTGCAGCGTGGTCTCCACCTCGGCTTCGCCGCGTGTGAACCGCACGCTCAGGATGGGGTTGCTAGCATGCCTTCAGACCTCTTGCGAGATGCGCCGCGCTTCCGTGCTCCGTCTGCTGCTTCCCCTCACCGCGTTACTGGCCAGTGTCGCCCTTCTCCTCGGGGGCAACGGCTTGCTCGGCACGCTGCTCGCGGTCCGCAGCCAGACCGAAGGCTGGAGCGAGCGCACGACCGGCCTGGTCATGTCGGGATACTTCGTGGGGTTCTTCCTCGGTACGTTCACAGCGCCACCGCTGATACGGCGCGTGGGCCATATCCGCGCGTTCGCGTTCCATGCGGCGCTGGCCGCGGCAGCTGTGCTCGTGTTTCCGCTCTGGACGGATCCCGTTGCGTGGATGGCGCTGCGCATCGTCACCGGCATCGCGCTCGTGGGCCTTTGCACGGTGATAGAGAGTTGGTTGAACGCGCAGGCGGCACCGGCGCATCGCAGTCGGGTGTTCGGCGTCTACATGGTGGTGTCGCTGCTCGCGTTGGCGGCAGGGCAGTTGCTGCTCGATCTTCAGCCGCCGCGCAGTCCGGTCCTTTTCAGCGTCGTGGCGATCCTGTTCGCACTCGCGATCCTGCCGGTCAGCCTGACCCGCTTGGCTCCTCCGCCGATCACGGCCGCGCCTCGCGCCCGCATCCTGGAGATATGCCGCGCCGCGCCGAGTGCGGCCGCAGGCGCGCTGCTGGCCGGGATGGCGCTTGGTGCGTTCTGGGGCATGGGCGCGGTGTATGCCGGATCGCTGGGACTGGATCGTGCGGGCATCGGCCTGTTCATGGCGGCTACCATCCTCGGCGGTGCCGCGTTGCAATTGCCCATCGGACGGCTTTCGGACCGGGGCGATCGCCGCAGCATGCTGGCGGCCGTCGCGGCGCTGGGCGCGGTGACGGCCGGATTCGCGCTGCGTTTCGACGCGGACGCGCATGCGGGCGTGCATGCGGTGTTCTTCCTGTTCGGCGGGCTGGCGTTCGCGCTCTATCCCTTGGCGGTGGCCCATCTGCTGGACCGCCTTCCGGCCGAACACCTGCTCGCCGGCTGCAGCGCCCTCCTGCTGCTCAACGGCATCGGCGCGGCGATCGGTCCGGCTGCCGCGGGTGTGGTGATGGAACGCGGAGGGCCGGCGGCCCTGCCGGCCTTCTTCGCGATCACCCTGGCGTCGTTGGCGCTGGTGGCGGGCGGGCGGCGCCTGCTGAAGGCACGCGACCTGCTGCACCCCGCACGGTTCCACCCGATGGTCCGCACGACCCCGGTGGCGCTTGAGATGCTGCCGGAGATCCCGGACGCGCCCGAATCGCGTGCCGGTCACCTTCGTCCGGATTGATCCCGATCAATGCGGCAGACCGGGTGCCGCCCTAGCCTGTGCGACATGGGCACCGTCTCTCCTTCCCCCCTGTTCGATGCGGACCTGCTGCGGCGCTACGACACGCCGGGCCCGCGCTATACCTCCTACCCGACCGCTCCGCAGTTCAGCGCGACATTCGGCGCGCAGCAGCTTCGCGAACACGCCGATGCCAGCAACCAGGCCGGACGTGCGCGGCCGCTGTCCCTCTACGTGCATGTACCCTTCTGCGCCAGCCCCTGCTTCTACTGCGGGTGCAATCGGGTGATCACCCGCGACAAGGGGCGCGGCGAGCTATACCTGGATTACCTGTACCGCGAGATCGCGCGCATGGCGCCGTTGTTCGAGAGCGGACGCCCGGTCACCCAGCTGCACTTCGGCGGCGGCACGCCGAACTTCCTGACGCCCGCCCAGCTCGCCGATTGCGTGGCCGAATTGCGGAGCCAGTTCAGCTTCTTTTCGCCGGAGCGGATGGACTTCTCGATCGAGCTGGATCCGCGTTCTGTCACGCCGGACGACGTCGCCGAGCTCGCCCGCATCGGTTTCAACCGGGCCAGCCTGGGCGTGCAGGATTTCGACCCGGTCGTGCAGAAAGCGGTGAACCGCGTGCAGAGCGTCGAAGAGACGCTGGCCGTCCTCGATGCCTGCCGCGCGCATGGCATGCGCTCGGTAAACATCGACCTGATCTACGGACTGCCGAAGCAGACCCGGCAGGGGTTCGAGCGCACGCTCGATGTGGTGCTGGAGGCGCGGCCGGACCGCATCGCGGTCTACAGCTATGCGCACCTGCCGCAGCTGTTCAAGCCGCAGCAGCGCATCGCCCTGGAGGACCTGCCCGACGCTGAAGCCAAGCTCGGCCTGCTGGAATGCGCGATCGCGCGGCTGGTCGAGGCCGGGTATGTCTACATCGGCATGGATCATTTCGCGCTGCCGGAGGACGACCTGGCCCGCGCGCAGGCACGCGGCGACCTGCACCGGAACTTCATGGGCTACACGACGCACGCCGAAAGCGACCTGATCGGGTTCGGCGTCAGCGCCATCAGCCATATCGGCGACAGCTTCAGCCAGAACCCGCGTGACATCGCCAGTTGGGAGCGCGCCATCGACGATGGTCGCCTGCCCGTCTGGCGTGGCATGCCGCTGGATCGCGACGACGTGGTGCGTGCCGACGTCATCCAGGAACTCATGTGCCATGGCCGGCTGGATTTCGCGCGGCTAGGACGCCGCCACGGCATCGATTTCGGCGAGTACTTCGCCGACGCGTTGCCGCGGCTGGAGGGTCTTCGAGACGATGGTCTGGTGGAATTCACCAAGGCCGGCCTCCGGGCGACACCACGCGGCAGGTTGCTGCTGCGGGTGATTGCGATGTGTTTCGACCGCTACCTGCAGGCGCCGCCGACACAGGATGCGCCACGCTTCTCGCGCACCATCTGAGCATCAACGACAGGCATCGGCGACGCGGTCGTCGAAGCGGCGGCTCGTCGCGAAATCGCGTTTCAGCCCCAGGCGCGCATAAGCGCGATCACGCGCTTCCTTCGCGCGTTCGCAGGCATTGGGGTCGCGATGGATCGAGATCATTGCGCCGTGCGCCGAAGGCTTCCGGGGTGGCGGCTTGCTTCGTGGCATCGCGGCGCCACTGCTGGGTATCGTGTTCGCTGCTGTTGAGGCGACGGGTGATGGCGGGTCCGGCGGATAGTCGCGCACCCACTCCGTGCGTTGTGTCGCAGCACAGGGCGCGGCCTGATACACGGCGGCCCCGTTCTTGTCGCGGCACTTGTGGACGGGATCGTCCGCCCAGGTGGACGTGCCAACGCTGACGAGGAAGCACGCTAGCACGATGCGCCACCCGCATGAGAAAGATTGAGGCATAGCGTGCACTGTCGAACGGAGTGCGCAGGATCCCGCCTCATCGCGTGGCATGGAATCGGCGCAGGCCGCGGCTCGCTGTCAGGGTTTCCCAGCCGTTCACCGGATCGTCACCCGTCGCGGTGCGAGATGGCGGCGTCCCGTCCGTGAACTTCGCCATGACGACCGCCTACCTCTATCTCAATGCGGTGCTTTATCTGTTGCTTGCAGGCTGGTGCACGTTCGCACCGGCGCGCACCGCAGCGGCCCTCGGCTACACCACGCTCAGCCGTTCCGGGCAAAGCGAGTACCTGACGATCTACGGCGGCCTGCAACTGGGGCTGGCCTTCCTGTTCGCCTGGTTCGCATGGACCCAGCAGATGCGTACGGGGCTGGTGCTCGCGCTGGCGGTGTACCTGCCCATCGTGCTCTACCGCAGCATCGGCCTGTTGCGTTGGTGGCCGGTCGAGCCGACCACCCTGCTGCTGGCCGCCACCGAGTGGCTGATGCTCGCCGCGGCGTTGTGGCTGTGGTGGCAGGGCCGCCCCGCCTGAAGCGGGGCGCTTCCACCGCGCTCAGAAGCTGATCGGCAGCCGCGCGGTGAACGTCAGGTCCGGCGTGTCGCGGGTGACGCCGACACCCAACGCAACGTTGAGCGACGTGCGGTCGCTGAAGCGGTACGTGCCGCCCAGCAACAGCGTGCCCAGGGTGGTGCGCACGGCGCCGGCGACTTCCCGCCCGTCCTGCTTGGTCTTGTCGACGATGCTCTGGTCGTAGCCGATGCTGATGGCAGCCTTCTCATTGAGGGCCAGGCCCATGCCGAGGTTGAAGCCCAGGATATCGCCGGCCTTGATGTCCCCGAGGAATTCCGTCTGCCCGCCCAGCACGCGCCGCGATACGTCGCTGCGCTTGAAGTTGTGCAGGTAGCTCAGGCTGCCGAAGAACACGACCGGGTCGGACGGGTACAGCCAGGTGAGGCCCGGCTGCACGGCATTGAAGCCGCTGCCGGTGGGCAGGTCCAACGGCAGGCCCGTACCGGTGGTGTTCGCGACGCAGCGCGTCACGCAGTCCGTCGTCACTTCGAACAGGTCCTTTCCGGTGCGGCTCTTGTAGCGCAGCCATGCGATGTAGAAGGGTTTGTCGGGGCCGCCGCGGTTGAGCTGGTAGCGTCCAGTGATTTCAACGTCGCCGATGCCGCTGCCGCGTGCGTTGAACACGCGGTCCTGCGCCGAGCCGGTGAAGATCTCGCGGCTCACCGTGTCGCTGTGGATGTAGACGTAGGGCAGCTTGGCTTCCACTTCCATCCGCCGGCTGACGCCATAGCGGCCAGTCAGCGTCGCGACCGCGGTGGTCGTTTTCACCTGGCGCACGTCGATCAGGCCGATCAGGATGGCCGGGATGATCGTGTAGCCCACCAACGCCACGCGGTCGTTGGCCGAGTAGCCGTACTGCAGCGAGGGCTCCAGCACGAGTTTGCCCTTGGGCGTCAGCACGCCGGGCTGGTCGAAGATCTGCGCCACTTCCGGTGGCCGGGAGTCGCTTTCCGGCGCCTGGCCGACGCGCTCGGGCGCTTGCGCCTGTGCGGTCTGCGCACCCTGGGATTGCGTCGCCTGGTGTGGCTGCGGGGCTGCGGACTGTGCGTAGACCTGCGCAGACGGAGTGTCCTGCGCTTGCATGACCGCTTGCGGCGCCGGGCCCACGACGACATACGGCTGCGAGGGTGGAACGTCGCGGAAGGTGGGTGCCTGGTTGAGCGAAGGCACGATCACCGGTGCCGGAGCACCGCGCGCGCGCGCGTTGGCGAGCACCTCATCGTTGAGCGCATTCTGCAGGTTGAAGATCTGCTGCTCCTGCGCCTGCATCAGCGTGCGCATCTGTTCCAGGCGCTGCGTCTGCTCGTTGAGCTGCCGCTGCAACGCGTCCAGGCGGGCGTCGGCGGTGATCTCGTACGGTTGCAGGGGAACGGGCGGCGATTCCGCCACCGGTATCGGCACGACGCCGAGCGGCTCCTGTGCCCTCGCCTGCCCCGCCACGCCCAATCCTACGGCCAGTGCGAGCGGTGCCACCTCGATCAACGACGTCCCTTTCATGGTGTTCCCCTTGTATGGGTGAGTCCTGCCTGGGTGAAGCGCGCGCCGTTCACGGCCCGCCGGGTGCGCGCAGCAACGCGTCGGTCAGCGCGCCGTTGGCGTTCAGGTCCTGGTATGCACCCAGCGTGTCGGTGCCCACTTCCACCCGCGTGAGCGTGCGGATGTCCTGGTCGTCGAGCGAGTTCTGGATGACGATGCCGCCGGCGATCTGCGCGGGGTCGAAGCGGTTGCCCTCCCCGATCTGCACCACCAGTCCGCGGTTGAAGTCGGCCAGCGACTGGGCCTGCGCGGGGGTGATGCGGGCCACGTCGGGCACGTGCACGGCGATGCGCGCGGTGACCTCGCCGTTGAGATAGACCACGCGCTCGATGCCGAACGACAGCATCATGCCCGAGGGCATCTGGAAGCCGCCGCGCATCTGCGCCAGGCGTGCCGGGTCCACCGGACGCCATTCCACGCCGAGCTCGCCGCCCTGCCCCCGCGCACCGGACGGCGCGAGCAGCACGGCCGCCAGCAGCGCGACCCGCCATGCGGGGTGTCGGATCCTGTCCATGTCAGATGTCTCCTGGTCCGCGCCGGGGCACGGTGATGTTGCGCAGGCCGTCGCGCTGGATTCCCATGTCGAGCGGCGCCGGAGGTGCGGTCTGCCAGTCGCGGGCCTGGTTGAAGCGGGCTTCTTCCCGCCGGTTGTGGACGACGAACATCACCCGGTTGTCCCACAGCGCCTCGAAGCGCGAGCGCGGCATGGCCCGCGTGCCCCGCGCGGGATCGCCGAGCAGCACGCGACCATCGCGCAGCCCCTTCACGACGACGAAGTGGCGGTAGCCGCGATCGTTGAGCAGTACGATCGCCGGGACGTTCTCCTCCTGCAGCTTGTCCAGCGGCAACTCGAAACCATCGGCCTCGTAGCCCTTGGAGCGCAGGTAGCGACGCATGTCGAGCAGGGAGAAGCCTTCCTTGCGGATCCTCGCCTGGTCGCCGTTGTTGTACATCTGCACGAAGACATCCACCTCGCTGACGGGGTGGCCGTACTGGTGCGTCAGCAGGGTCGCGGTCGCGGCCGAGCCGCAGCTGAAGTCGTACTGCTGCGGCAGCGTGGTCTTGAACCGTGCTTCCTTCAGGCTGGTCAGGCGTATCTGGTAGCCGCCGTAGGGAATGCGCAGGTCGGTGTTGGCCGCCGACGCGCCGCCCAGCACCACGAAGGCGCATGCCAGGGCGAGGCATCGCAGCCCATGGCGTGGTCGTACCTTCACGGCGGACCGCCGCCGGTGAAATCGACGGTGACGATCATCGCGTTCTGGATCAGCACGTTGTTGCCGGTGTTCTGGATGACGGTGTTGATGCCGCTGGCGTTGTTGAACGCGCCATCGGCGACGCTGTTGGTGCCGGTCGTCACGTGATGCGCCGTGTTGCCGTCCACGGAACCGTCGACGTCGACCAGGTTCTCCACCTGCGTGCCGTCGCCCCCGCGGAGGCCTGCCAGCCGTCCCGGATCGATCGTGCGTCCCAGTTCACTGACCGGTTTGAACGGCACCTGCAACGGTGCGGGTTCGATGACGGGCGGCTGCAGCGGCGCGGTTTTCACCGCGATGTCCGCGGCCCACGCCGCGGGTGCGATGGCGCATGCGCCCGCAACCACCAGGCACAGTCTTGCTCGTTGATGCGTAAGCATGGTCAATCTCCCTTGCCATGCGTTCCCGCGCAGTCAGGCAGCGTCCCGTCATGGGGGACGCGGGCGTCCGCGCCGGATGCCCCGGCCACGAGGGCCAGGGCATCCTTGGAGCGCTTATGGACCGCCTACGGACAGGTTGGCCTGCACGGTGATGCCCTGCTGGATCAGCGAGGCCATGCCGCTGTTCTGCGCGGCCACCATGATGCCGGCTGCGGACTGACCGACGCTCGTCATGTTGTTGGACATGTCGAACGTGCCGGCGTCGACGGTGAGCGCACCGCCCGTACCGCCCGCACCGCCGGTTGCGCCATTGCCGACGCCTCCGTTGCCGTCGCCGCCGTTGCCGTCGCCGCCGTTGCCGACGCCGCCCGCACCACCGGTTGCGCCGATCGCGCCGCTCGCGCCGTCGCCGGCCGTCGCATCGCCATTGCTGGCGCTCGACGATGCGCCGCCGTTGGTGGCGTCGCCGTTGGTGGCCGCGCCGCCATCGCCGCCGTTGCCTGCGGTCGCGGTCAGCGTGCCGCCTGCGCCGCCGGTACCGGAGCCTGCGCCGCCCGTGGACGTGGCGTCGCCGCCCGTGCCACTGCCCGCGCCGCCCGTGCCGGAACCGTCACCACCGGTGCCGGTGCCGTCGCCGGACGTGCCTGCTCCTGCCGTCGCGGTGCTCGCACCGCCGGTCGAGGTCGCGTCACCCGACGTGCCTGCGCCACCGGTCGCCGTGCCGTCGCCGCTCGTGCCGTCGCCGGCACCGCGTTCACGCACGTTGCCGCTGCCGGCACCCGCGTCGCCGCCGGATGCGCCCGCGATCGAGCCCGTGTCGCCGCTCGCGCTGCCGGCGTCGCCGCCGGATGCGCCACTGGCGCCACCACCGTCGCCGCCCCAGCCGCCGGCGTCGCCGCCGCGACCGCGACCGTTGCCGGCCGTGGAGTTGCCGTCGCCGCCCCAGCCACCGGCGTCGCCGCCGTTCGCGCCGCGCGTGTCGTCGGTGTTGCCGCCGCGTCCGCCGTTGCCGGCCGTCGCATCGCCGATCGTCGCGCTGCCGTTGGAGGAATCGCCTGCGGTCGCGCTGCCGTTGTTGGCGTCGCCGCCGCTTCCGCCGCTTCCGCCGTTGCCGCCATCGCCACCGTCGCCACCGTTGCCGGTACCGCCGGCCGCGGAGCCGCCGTCGCCACGCCCGCCGTAACCCGCGCCACCACGTCCGCCGTCACCGCCGTTCGCATTGCCCCAATTCTGGGCGACGTTGCCGATGCCATACACGGTCACGCCCGAAACGCTGCCTTCGAGCCGCGTTTCGGCCACGGCCTTGCTGTGGTTGAAGGAGTTGGAGAAGGTCGAAGTCGCGGTGCTGCCGTTGTTGGCGGCGGTCGATCCGTAACCCTCGGCATTGGCGCGCCCGCGGTTGTTGCGGTTGTCGCCGTCGTGCGTGCTGTTGTCGCTGTTGTCCGAATTGTCGGAGTTGTCGCTGTTGTCGGAATTGTCCGAGCTATCGGTGTTGGTGCTGTTGTTGCTCAGGTCGGCGGAGAGATTGACGAGGATGTCGTCTCCGGTTCCATTCTCCGTGTTGGTCTGCTGGGCGAACGCCTGTCCCGTCATTCCGAGCGCCAGCAATACGGCTGATGCGATCAGTGTCTTGCGAATGCACATAGTGGTTCTCCTTGTGGCCGCTCCGGAGCCCAGGGGAAGCCCTGAAAAGCGACGGGGGTCACACTCCCACAGCATTCGTTAGCCGTTTCCGGCACGGACGTTAAATTTTCGTTTACCCGCGTGCCGCTCGTCCGCACGCCGCATGTGACTGAAATATAGGGAGTTGCCGTGGCCGTAACCCGCGGGCGCTTCCGTTCCGCCCGGCCCTCTCAGGAAGGCAGCGATACGGCCTCGGCCAGGCGCGCGCCCATCCAGACCAGCATCAGTCCGGCGACCAGGGTGATGGCGAGATAGCCGACCATCATCGGCGGACGACCGCTGCGGGCGAACAGCAGGCACTCGACCATCAGTGCCGAATAGGTGGTCAACGCGCCCAGCACGCCGACGACGAGGAAGGCGCGCCAGTAGATCGCCGACGCGCCGCGCGCCTCGAGCCAGATAACGAGGAAACCGGCGGCGAACGAACCGATCATGTTCACCGCGAACGTGCCCCACGGAAATCCGCTGCCGAGATGCCTAAGCAACAGGCCACCGAGTGCGAACCGCCCGGCTGCGCCCAACGCGCCGCCGGCCATCACCAGCGCCAGTTGCTGCCACCACACCATTGCGTTCACCGGCATGCGGGGCTCCTCGTGATCAGTCGTCGCGGCCTGCCTGCGGGCGCGCCTGGCGGCGTGCGTCACGCAGGCGGTCGAGCTTTTCCTTCAGCTTGATTTCCAGCCCGCGCTCGACGGGCTGGTAGTACACACGCTCGCCCATCGCGTCGGGGAACGCAGTCTGGTCGAGCGCGATGCCGCCCTCGGCATCGTGGTCGTACTGGTAGCCGGTGCCGTAACCCAGCGACTTCATCAGCTTGGTCGGTGCGTTGCGCAGGTGCATCGGCACGTCCTGCGTGCCGTGTTCGCGCACGTCCGCCTTGGCCGCATTGAAGGCCATGTAGCCGGCGTTCGACTTGGCGGTGCTCGCGAGGTAGATCACCAGTTGGGCCAGCGCCAGGTCGCCTTCAGGACTGCCCAAGCGTTCGTAGGTATCCCACGCATCGATCGCCATCTGCAGGGCGCGCGGGTCGGCCAGGCCGATGTCTTCCACCGCCATCCGGGTCATGCGGCGCGCCAGGTAAGCCGGGTCGCAGCCCCCGTCGAGCATGCGCGCCAGCCAATACACCGCACCGTCGGGATTGGAGCTGCGCACCGACTTGTGGAGGGCGGAAATCTGGTCGTAGAACTGTTCGCCGCCCTTGTCGAAGCGGCGCGTGCGGTCGGCGAGCACCTGCACCAGCGTCTGTGGGGTGATGCGTCCACCCTCGTCGACGGCCAGTTCCGCCGCGATTTCCAGCAGCGTGAGCGCGCGCCGCACGTCGCCGTCGGCCGCGCCCGCGATTTCGAGCAGGGCCGCATCATCGATCTGCAGCCCCTGCCCGCCCAGGCCATGTTCTGGGTCGTCGAGAGCGGCCTGCAATGCCTGGCGGATGTCGTCCGGCGAGACCGCTTCCATCACGTGCACGCGGCATCGCGACAGCAACGCGGAGTTTAGTTCGAACGACGGGTTCTCGGTGGTGGCACCGACGAAGATGATCGTGCCGCGCTCGATATGCGGCAGGAACGCATCCTGCTGCGCCTTGTTGAACCGGTGCACCTCGTCCACGAACAACACGGTACGCCGTCCACCCGCGAACCGCTGCGCCGCTTCCGCCAGCACCTGGCGCACCTCCGGCAGGCCGGACAACACCGCGGAAATCGCCTTGAACTCGGCATCGGCGTAGCGGGCCAACAGCAGCGACAAGGTCGTCTTGCCGCAGCCCGGTGGGCCCCACAGGATCATCGAGTGGACGCGTCCGCTTTCCACGGCGCGGCGCAGCGCGCTGCCCGGCGCGAGCAGCCGTCGCTGCCCGACCATGTCGTCGAGGGTGCGCGGGCGCATGCGCTCGGCAAGCGGGCGCAGCGTCTCGGTATCGACACTCAGCAGGTCGGCCGGCGGTTCAATGGGAGTGCGGGTCCTGGCCACCCGTCATTGTAACGTCGCAGCCCAGCCGCTTGGCCGGGAGGATGGGATTAGGGGCCGCCCACGACATCCACGCCCTTGCCCGGCGCGTACTTGAAAGTGCCCGCCGCGAAGGCCGGATTGCGCTTCCATCCGGTGAAGCTGATCTCGGTGCGCTGGCCCACGGCGTCCTTCACTTCCATCTTGACCAGCGTGCCGTTGGTGAAAGCCAGGCGCGCGGTCTGGAAGCTGGCATCGCCTTCCTGCTTGGGCGTAAGCGTCAGCCACTGCACCCCTCCCTGCCCTGCGGCCTCGGCGACCTTGAACTGCTGGTCGAGCTTGCCCGGGTCGATCAGCGCGGCAAGCGGGCTGTTCTCTTCTTCGATGCCCTGCTCGCGCACCGTCACCTGCTGCAGGTCAGGGTCGTAGACCCACACCTTCTTGCCGTCGGCGACGATTAGCTGTTCGTACGGCTTGTTGTATTCCCAACGGAACAGGCGCGGCGCGGACAGGGCCACGCGGCCGCTCGAGGTTTCCTTGAGCTTGCCGCCGCCGTCGTAGACCTTCTGGGTGAACTGGCCATCCAGGCCCTTCAGGCCGGTGGTGAACGTCTTCAGTTCGTCGCGTGCGCCGGCGAACGCCGTGGATGCGAACAAGGCGGTGGCGAGGACGGCATAGCGTGCGGTGCGGAGCATGGGCGTTCCGGATTGGGGACGTGGTGCGGAGTGTGCCGGGACGAAACTGAACAGGCTGCAGACCTGATCGGTTCCCGGACGGATTCGTTCAGTCGGCGGGTCAGCGCGGCGGCGGTGGCGCCAACACCTGGCGGTCGCCGTTGTGCTCCGGCGGGCTGACCACGCCCGCCGCTTCCATCGCTTCGATCAGGCGCGCGGCGCGGTTGTAGCCGATCTTCAGGCGGCGCTGCACCCCGGAAATCGACGCGCGTCGGCTCTCGGTGACGATCTTGACCGCCTCGTCGTACAGCGGGTCGGATTCGTCGCCACCGCCACCGCCAGACTCGGGCAGACCGGTCGGACCGACCACGACGCCGTCGCCCATGGTCTGGATCTCTTCCAGCACGCCCTCGATGTAGTCGGCGCTGCCGCTGGCCTTGAGGTGCTCGACGACGCGGTGCACTTCCTCGTCGCTGACGAAGGCGCCGTGGATGCGTTCCGGCATCGCCGTTCCCGGCGGCAGGTAGAGCATGTCGCCGTGGCCGAGCAGCGTCTCCGCACCGGACTGGTCGAGGATGGTGCGCGAATCGATCTTGGAGCTGACCTGGAAGGCGATGCGGGTGGGGATGTTCGCCTTGATCAGGCCGGTGATGACGTCCACCGACGGCCGCTGCGTGGCCAGGATCAGGTGGATGCCGGCCGCACGCGCCTTCTGCGCGAGGCGGGCGATCAGTTCCTCGACCTTCTTGCCGACGATCATCATCATGTCGGCGAATTCGTCGATGAAGATGACGATGAAGGGCATCGGCTCCAGCGGGCGCGGGGCTTCGGCCAGGTCCGGATTGGGCTTGAACAGCGGGTCCATCAAGGGCTGGCCCGCGTCCATCGCGTCCTTGACCTTCTTGTTGAAGCCGGCCAGGTTGCGCACGCCCACCGCGCTCATCAGCTTGTAACGGCGCTCCATTTCCGCCACGCACCAGCGCAAGCCGTTGGCGGCCTCCTTCATGTCGGTGACGACCGGCGCCAGCAGGTGCGGGATGCCCTGATAGACGCTGAGCTCCAGCATCTTCGGGTCGATCATCAGCATGCGCAGGTCTTTGGGCGAGGCCTTGTACAACAGGCTCAGCACCATCGCATTGACGGCGACGGACTTGCCCGAACCGGTGGTGCCGGCGACCAGCAGGTGCGGCATGCGCGCGAGGTCGGCCACGGTCGGGCGCCCGGCGATGTCCTTGCCCAGCGCGAGCGTCAGCACGCTGCCGGACTTGTCGTATTCCTTGGAGCGCAACAGCTCGGAGAGGAAGATCATCTCCCGGCTGGTGTTGGGGATTTCCAGGCCGATCACCGACTTGCCGGGGATCACGTCCACCACGCGCACCGACTTCACCGACAGGCCGCGGGCGATGTCCTTGTCCAGCGAACTGATCTGGCTGACCTTCACGCCCGGCGCGGGCTCCATCTCGAAGCGGGTGATCACCGGGCCCGGATAGGCGCCGACCACCTGCACGTCGATGCGGAAATCCTTGAGCTTGAATTCGATCTGCCGCGACAGGGTCTCCAGGGTCTCTTCCGAATACCCCTTCGTCTGCGGCTTGGGATCGTCCAGCAACGACAGGGGCGGCAGGCCCGATTCGTCGCCTCCGGTGCCATGGAACAACGGGATCTGCTGTTCCCGCTTGGCGCGCTCGCTCTTCTCGACGACCGCCGGTGCGGGCGGTTCGATCTTGACCGGCTCGCGCTTGGCGCGCGCGACGGCGTCGGTCTTGCGGACGGTTTCCCGCTCTTCGCGCAGGGCGCGGGTCTGCTGCCACTCGTTGGCCTGCTGGCTGCCACGGCGGAAGAGGTCCGGCAGCATCAGCACGTACTTGCCGATGCGTTCCATCACCGCGAACCAGGACAGGCCCGTGGCCAGCGTCACCGAGGTGAGGAACAGCACCAGCAGGAACAGGTTGCCGCCCAAGCCACCGAAGAGCTTCAGCAGCGATTTGCCCACGAGGGTGCCGAGGATGCCGCCGGCACCGGCGGAGAAATGTTCGGCCGACACGCCGCGCAGGTGCAGCAGGCCGGTAGCGGAAATCAGGAAGGCCACCATGCCGATCAGGCGCAGTGCAGGTCCCAGATCGGCGTTGCCGTCGCCATCGGTGTCCATGCCGAACAGCGCGATCCAGGCGATCGCCCCCAGGATCAGCGGCAACAGGAAGGCCACGTAGCCGAACAGCCAGAGCAGCATGTCCGCCAGATAGGCGCCTGCCAGGCCGCCCATGTTGTGCACCGGCGCCGTCAGGCTGCCCGACTGCGACCAGCTGGGATCCTGCGGTGAAAAGGTGAAGAGGCTGGCCAGCAGATACAGCAGCAGCGGCGCGATGGCGATCAGCGCGAGGTCGCGCCAGAGGCGCTGCCGGCGCGGATTGGGTGCCGTCGCCTGCTTGCGCGCGGCGGCGGGTGCCGCTTTTGATTTGCCGTTGTCCGGGAGCTGCTTCGCCACCTTTGGACCAGACCTTAGGAAATTTCTGTTAGTGATTGATAGTAAACGAATCGTGTGCGCTGCAACAGCCGGTCTTTCCCACAGGCACCGCGCCTGGCCGGAGGCTGGATAGCAAAAACGCCGCGCGGTCGCGCAGCGTCTTCATTCGATCCCTCGGGAGTCCGGCCCTGCATCACCGCTTTCCATCTGCGCGCCTTGATTCGCCGGATACGCAACGCCACTCTATGTGCCTGCGAACGATGCGCGAATGCGTCGTTGCCTGCCCGATATCCACTTTTCGCGAGTATACATGAGCACTTCGAAGCACTGCCGCCTGTTGATCCTGGGTTCCGGCCCCGCCGGCTGGACCGCTGCCGTCTACGCCGCCCGCGCCAACCTCAAGCCTGTCCTCGTCACCGGCCTGCAGCAGGGCGGCCAGCTGATGACGACCACGGAAGTGGACAACTGGCCGGGCGACGCGCACGGGCTCATGGGGCCGGACCTGATGACGCGCATGCAGGCGCACGCCGAGCGTTTCGACACCGAGGTCATCTTCGACCACATCCACACGGCCGATCTCTCCAAGCGTCCGTTCAAGCTGATCGGCGACAACGGCGAGTACACCGCCGACGCCCTGATCATCGCCACCGGCGCTACGGCCAAGTACCTGGGTCTGGAGTCGGAGGAGGCGTTCAAGGGGCGCGGCGTGTCCGCCTGCGCCACCTGCGACGGCTTCTTCTACCGCGACCAGGACGTGGCGGTCATCGGCGGCGGCAACACGGCCGTGGAAGAGGCGCTTTACCTGGCCAACATCGCCCGCAAGGTCTACCTGGTTCATCGCCGGGACACGCTGCGAGCCGAAAAGATCATGCAGGACAAGCTGTTCGCCAAGATCCAGGCGGGCAAGATCGAGCCGGTGTGGCACCACACGGTGGACGAGGTGCTGGGCAACGAGGCCGGCGTGACCGGCCTGCGGGTGAAGTCGGTGCTGGACGACAGCACGCGCGAAATCGACATCCATGGGTTCTTCGTGGCCATCGGCCACACGCCCAACACCAGCCTGTTCGAGGGCCAGCTCGACATGAGCAATGGCTACCTGAAGATCCGCTCGGGCATCGAGGGCAATGCGACCGCGACCACCATCCCGGGCGTGTTCGCCGCGGGCGACGTGACCGACCAGCACTACCGGCAGGCCATCACCTCGGCCGGCTTCGGCTGCATGGCGGCGCTGGACGCGGAGCGTTTCCTCGACAAGGACGCCTGATCCCGGGCACGACGGCTTCCACGGATGGACAAGCTCCAACTCAAGTACTGCATCTACTACGGCAGCTGGCTGGTCTGGCCGTTCATGGCCTGGCTGGTCTGGCGGCTGCGCCAGCGCGAACGGCGCTGGCTGGTCGCAACGCTGTTGGTGGGCTGCCTGGTCTTCGCCTGGGCGCGCTTCGTCGAGCCGCAGCGCATCCGCGTGCAGGAAACCGTGCTCGCGGGCACCGGTGGGCAGTTGCGCGTGGTGCTGATCAGCGACATCCACCTGGGGGTCTACAAGGACAGCGCCTATCTCCAGCGGCTGGTCGACCGCATCAACACGGTGCAGGCGGATGCCGTGGTGATCGCCGGCGACTTCACCTACGAGCCGGACGGGCGACCGCTGGCACCGATGTTCGCGCCGCTTGGAAGGCTGCAGATGCCGACCTACGCCGTGCTCGGCAATCATGACCAGCAGGCGCCGGGTCCGGATGTGGACGCGGAACTGCGCGCGGCCCTGGCCACGCATGCGGTGCAGGTCATCGAAGGCCGGTCGGTAACGCTGAAAGGCTTCCGCCTCGCCGGCCTGGGGGATCGCTGGGCCCACAACGACGATCCGGCCTTCCTGCATGCGACGCCCTCCCCGCTGCCCACGCTGGTGCTCACCCACAACCCTGACAGCGCGATCGCGCTGGGGCCGGACCACGCCGCGCTGGTGATGGCGGGGCATACGCACGGCGGGCAGATCCGCATCCCGTGGCTGTACCGGAAGGTGATCCCGAGCCGATACGGGTTCGATCGCGGCCAACAGTATCTGCGCACGCCCCATGGCACCGTGCGGGTCTACACCACCGTGGGTACGGGCGAGATCGGCCTGCCGATGCGCCTGTTCAATCCGCCGACCATCGACGTGCTGGACCTGCGCCCTTAGCATCGCCGTGATGCCGGTCGTCCGTTTCCTCGCTTCGCTTGCCGATGTGCCCGCCTCCGCCTGGGATGCGCTGCACGATGGCCGCAACCCCTTCGTCTCCCACGCGTTCTTGCAAGGCCTGGAGGCCACCGGCTGCCTGCGCGCGGACTGGGGCTGGACGCCGCACCACCTGACGCTGTGGGAAGGCGGCGCGCTGGTCGCTGCGGCACCCGGTTACCTCAAGGACAACTCGCACGGGGAGTTCGTATTCGACCATGCCTGGGCGCACGCCTATGCGCAGCACGGGCTCGACTACTACCCGAAATGGCTCGGTGCGGTGCCCTACTCCCCGGTCACCGGTCCGCGACTGCTCGCATCCGACGCCGCGCATCGTCCGGCCCTGCTGGCCGCGATCCAGGACGAGGCACGGCGGCTGGGTCTGTCGTCCGCGCACGTCAACTTCTATCCCGAGGAGGAGGACGGGGCGTTTCCGGAGGCGTGGTCGCCCCGTCTGGATGTGCAGTACCACTGGAAGAATCCCGGCCACTGGCACGGGTTCGATGACTTCCTGGCCGACCTTGACCACAAGCACCGCAAGAACATCCGCCAGGAACGCGCCAAGGTCGAACGCGCCGGCGTGACCATCCGCATCGTCCATGGCGACGAGGCCACGGATGCCGACCTGGAGGCCATGTACCGGTTCTATCTCGGGACCTTCCGCGACTACGGCAACTCGCCCGCGCTGACGCTGGCGTTCGTGCAGCACCTCGCGGCGACCCTGCGGCATGGGCTGGTGATCTTCCTGGCCGAGCAGGACGGACGCCCCATCGCGGGCGCACTCTGCCTGCGCGGCGGCGACACCCTGTACGGCCGCTATTGGGGGGGTGATGTGCAACTGCCGGGGCTGCACTTCGAGACCTGCTACTACCAGGGCATCGCCTACTGCCTACGCGAGGGCCTGACGGTGTTCGAGCCCGGCGCGCAGGGCGAGCACAAGATCGCGCGCGGGTTCCTGCCCACCTTCGTACGTTCGCGGCACTGGATCTCGCATCCGGACTTTGCGGATGCGTTGGCCGCCTGGTGCGCCGAGGAAGCCCTGGCCGTGCGCCGCTACGCACGGACCCTGCAGGCCCATTCCCCTTTCAAGCAACGCGACTGATACCGCGGGGCCGCGACTACACTCCGCGCATGCGTCAGAAGCCTTTCGTTCTCCCTGCCGATCCCTACGCGCCCTTTCCTCCGGCCGACAGCGCGATGCGCGAGCCGGATGGCCTGCTGGCGATCGGCGGTGATCTGTCGCTGCCGCGCCTGCTCAATGCCTACCGCGCCGGGGTATTTCCGTGGTTCTCGTCAGGGCAGCCGCCGCTGTGGTGGTCGCCCGATCCACGCACCGTGTTCCCCACGGCGGACATTCGCCTGTCCTCGCGGTTCCGTCGCGAACTGCGCCGGTCGACGTGGACGATCCGCGCCGACACGGCGTTCGAGCGGGTGATCACCGCGTGCGCCCAAGCGCCTCGCACGGGACAGGACGGTACCTGGATCACCTCCGGGATGCGCCAGGCCTACATCGATCTGCATCGCGAAGGCCACGCGCATTCGGTGGAGGTGTACGAAGGCGAGGTGCTGGTAGGCGGCCTCTACGGGGTCGCCATCGGGCGGATGTTCTTCGGTGAGAGCATGTTCAGCGCCCGGTCCGGAGGATCGAAAGTAGCCCTCGCGGCGTTGGCACGTCGGCTGGCCGAATGGGGGTGGCCATTGATCGATGCGCAGGTGGAAAACCCCCACCTGATCTCGCTCGGCGCACAACGGATGCCGCGCAAGGCCTTCCTTGAGCAGGTACAGACCCTGGTGGGCCTCGCCGGGCCGGAGGGTGCCTGGACTGCCCGTTTCGGCGCGTTGGCCGCGGCCGGATTGGCGCAAGTCCGGGCGCCATAACGGAATTTTTGCACGCAGGCCGGTCCAGGCGTACAATGCCCGGCTTCATGGCATCTGCCATCCCTCGCGGCACAGCACAGGCTTACATGTCGAAAGACGATTCCATTGAATTCGAAGGCACCGTTGCCGAAACGCTGCCCAACACCATGTTCCGGGTCAAGCTGGAGAACGGGCACGAGATCATCGCCCACATCTCCGGACGCATGCGCAAGAACTACATCCGCATCCTGACCGGCGACAAGGTGAAGGTCGAAATGACCCCGTACGACCTGACCAAAGGTCGCATCACGTATCGCATGAAGTGATACGTTCAAGTATCTGATTAACAAGGCGGCCTTTAGCCGCCTTGTTTGTTTCCGGTCCGCACGAATGGGCCGAAAGGCCCGGTGACTTTCCTCATTGGGCCACAGGTCACTGGTCCCTCAGGCAGATTCGGAACGGGATGCACGACCCTAACGTGGGCGCCGGCCAATCCAGGCCGCCAACCGACCCCACGCCATGAACCTCCGTCCCGTCCTTTCCCTGGCCCTGCTGGGCCTGGCTTCCATCGCCTTCACCGCGTCTGCCAGCGAGTCCGCCGAGTGCGTCGATCTGGGATCCGACCAGGAGATCGTACGGGCCGGCAATGGTCAGCAGATCTTCCTGCGCGATGGCCAGACCCACTACCGGATCGGCTTCGCCCGGAGCTGCGATTCCATCCAGATGACCTCCAGCGTCAAGATCGTCACGGATGGCCAGGAAAACCGCCTGTGCCCCTCCGGCAGCAAAGTCCGCACGAAGGAAACGAACTGCGCGGTGAGCGCGCTCGAAGTCATCAGCGCCGAAGAGTTCGCCAAGCGGAAGAAGCGCGGCACCCGCTGAGAGGCATGCAAAGAAAAGGCGGCCGGAAGGCCGCCTTTTTTGTCGCCGCATCGCGCGGCCCGCCGTGCTCAGACCGTCGCGGGCAACAGCCGTTCCGGCTCCGCCTGCGCATCGACGACGAGTTCGCCATCGCGCACATCGATGCTGACCCGCCCGCCATTGACCAGCTTGCCGAACAGCAACTCGTCGGCGAGCGGCCGCTTCACCTTGTCCTGGATCAGGCGCGACATCGGACGCGCGCCCATCAGCGGATCGAAGCCGTGCTGGGCCAGCCAGTCGCGCGCCGCCGGCGTGGCCGACAGGCTGACGTGCTTCTCCTGCAGCAGCATTTCCAACTCGATGATGAACTTGTCCACCACCCGCAGGATGTGGTCGAAGCCGAGGCCCTGGAACTGCACGATGGCATCCAGGCGGTTGCGGAATTCCGGCGTGAAGCTGCGGCGGATCACTTCCATCGCATCGGTGGAGTGGTCCTGCTGCATGAAGCCGATCGTCCGCCGCGAGGCCTGCGCCGCGCCCGCGTTGGTCGTCATCACCAGGATGACATTCTTGAAATTCGCTTCACGGCCGTTGGTGTCGGTCAGCACACCGCGGTCCATGACCTGCAGCAGGATGTTGAAGATGTCCGGGTGCGCCTTTTCCACCTCGTCCAGCAGCAGGACGCAGTGCGGCGTCTTGACGATCTTCTCGGTCAGCAGGCCACCCTGGTCGAACCCCACGTAGCCGGGAGGCGCGCCGATCAGGCGGCTGACCGAGTGCGGTTCCATGTACTCGGACATGTCGAAGCGGACCAGCTCGATGCCCAGCTGCAGCGCGAGCTGCTTGGTCACTTCGGTCTTGCCCACGCCGGTGGGTCCGGCGAACAGGAAGTTGCCGATCGGTTTGTCCGGATTGGCCAAGCCGCTGCGCGCGAGCTTGATCGCTGAAGAGAGCGTTTCGATGGCCGGGTCCTGGCCGAAGATGACCATCTTCAGGTTGCGCTCCAGGTGCTGCAGCACGTCCTTGTCGGACGAGGACACCTGCTTGGCCGGGATGCGCGCCATCTTGGCGACGATGGTTTCGATCTCCTCGACGTCGATCAGCTCCTTGCGCGTCTCCAGCGGCAGCAGCCGCTGGCGGGCACCCGCCTCGTCGATCACGTCGATGGCCTTGTCGGGCAGCAGGCGGTCGCCGATGTGCTTGACCGACAGGTCCACCGCCGCCTGCAGGGCATCGTCGGCGTACGTCACGCCGTGGTGCGCCTCGTACTTGGGCTTCAGGCCCTGCAGGATCTGGTAGGTTTCGCCGACCGTGGGTTCCACGATGTCGATCTTCTGGAAGCGACGCGCGAGCGCGCGGTCCTTCTCGAAGATGCCGCGGTATTCCTGGAACGTGGTCGAGCCGATGCAGCGCAGCTCACCCGAGGCCAACGCGGGCTTGATGAGGTTGGACGCATCCATCGTGCCGCCGCTGGCCGAGCCGGCGCCGATGATGGTGTGGATCTCGTCGACGAACAGGATGGCGCCGGGGATCTTCTTGATCGAAGCCAGCACGCCCTTCAGGCGCTTCTCGAAGTCGCCGCGGTACTTGGTGCCGGCCACCAGCGCGCCGAGGTCCAGCGAATAGATGACCGCGTCCAGCAGCACGTCGGGCACCTCGCCCTCGACAATGCGCTTGGCCAGGCCCTCGGCCAGCGCCGTCTTGCCGACGCCGGCTTCGCCCACGTACAGCGGATTGTTCTTGCGGCGGCGGCAGAGGACCTGGATGGTCCGCTCGATCTCGTCGCCACGGCCGACCAGGGGATCGATCCTGCCCTGGCGCGCGAGGTCGTTGAGGTTGCTGGCGAATTCGGTCAGCGCATCGCCCTTGCCCTCGCCGTCCGCACCCTCGGCCTTGCCCTCGCTCTCCGGATGACCGGACGCTTCGTTCTCCTCGCCCTGCTTGGCGATGCCGTGGGAGAGGTAGTTGACGATGTCCAGCCGGGTGACGTCCTGCTGGTTGAGGAAGTACACCGCGTGGGAGTCCTTCTCGCCGAAGATCGCCACCAGCACGTTGGCGCCGGTGACCTCCTTCTTGCCCGAGGACTGCACGTGGTAGACGGCGCGCTGGAGCACGCGCTGGAAGCCCAGCGTCGGCTGGGTGTCGCGGCCGTCGTCTTCCGCCAGGCGGGACACCGACGCTTCGATCGCCTGCTCCAGGTCCGCACGCAGGCGGTTCGCGTCCGCGCCGGTCGCCTTGAGGACGGCCTGGGCTGATGGATTTTCCAGGAGCGCGAGCAGCAGGTGCTCGACGGTCATGAATTCGTGCCGAGCTTCACGGGCGCGCTTGTAGCACTGGCCGATGGTCTGCTCGAGGTCTTTGCTGAACATGGTTGCCTCCGGGGCCGATGCCGACAATATGCGGCTTGGCGGGCGGTTTTCCATCACCCTACCGGATTTCAGTGTTCAGGGATCGTTACCTTGTCTCGCGCGGCGGCGCCCCCACACCGTTCATGCCGGCCCGGCTGCCCTTGCCGGCTCCCTCAGGACTTCTCCATCGTGCACAGCAAGGGATGCTGGTTGATACGGGAAAACTCGTTGACCTGGGCCACCTTGGACTCGGCGACCTCGCGGGTGTAGACGCCGCAGACGCCCCGGCCGCGGGTATGCACGTGCAGCATGACCTGGGTGGCCTTTTCCAGGTCCATGACGAAGAACTGCTGCAGGACCGTCACGACGAAGTCCATCGGCGTGTAATCGTCGTTGAGCAGCAGTACCTGGTAGAGGGGCGGCGGCGCCACTTCAGGTCGACTGGTTTCCACCAGCAAGCCGTGGTCGCGTTCGTTTTCGTTCTTGCGGGGCATGGCGCAATTATAGGCGCTGGGAACCGCCGCCGCCCGCGGCATGCGTGGACGCCATGCGTGACCGCGGCCACAATGCACGCACCCCTCCGCCAGAAGCCCGCCCCATGACGACGTCGTTGTCCCGCCTGCCCGCCGCACTCCTCGCCTGCGCTGCCCTGTCGGCGGCCCCTGTGCTGGCGGCGGATGCGTCCGTCGAGGCACGCCTGGCCGCCCGCGGGATGCAGTTCGAGGTGGATTCGGACGGCGATTACAAGGTGACCTACTCCTACAAGCAGGAGAACCGCACCCAGTTGGTGTTCGTGTCGGGCACCACCGAGCAGGTCAACGGCATCAGCATCCGCGAAGTCTTCTCGCCTGCCGGGCAGGTCGGCGCGGACCGCATCGACGGGACCAAGGCGCTCGCCCTGCTGGCCAACAGCCGGAGCAAGAAGCTCGGCAGCTGGGAGCTGTCGGGCGACGTGCTCTATTTCGTGATCAAGCTGCCCGACAACGTGGACGGCGCGGCGCTGGAGGCGGCCATGGACATCGCGGCGGAGACGGCGGACAACAAGGAGATCGAACTCTCCGGCACCAAGGACGCCCTGTAAGTGAGCTACCGCGAAGGCCGCTTCTGGCAACCCGATGTGACCGTGGCTACCGTGGTGGTCCGCGACGGCAAGCTGCTGATGGTCGAAGAGCGCGCCCAGGGCCGCCTGGTGTTCAACCAGCCCGCGGGCCACCTGGAGCCGGACGAGAGCCTGCTCGAGGCCGCCCGCCGGGAAACCCTCGAGGAAACCGGCTGGGAAGTCGAACTCACCGCCTTCATCGGTGCCTACCAGTGGAAGGCCACCAACCCCGATGGAAGCGGGGGCCGCCACTACCTGCGCTTCGCCTTCGCCGCCACGCCCGTGCGGCATCTGCCGGACCGTCCGCTGGACGACGGCATCGTGCAGGCCCACTGGCTGACGCCGGCAGAGCTCCAGCAGCAGGCCGACCGCCATCGCAGCCCGCTGGTGTGGCAGGTCGTGCAGGACTACCTGGGCGGCCGCCGCTCGCCGCTGTCGCTGCTCCAGCACGTGCCGTGAGCGCGCCGCGCGTCATCGTCGGGGTTTCCGGGGGCGTCGATTCGTCGGTGGCCGCGTTGCGGCTCGTCGAGCAGGGCGAGGCCGTCGCCGGGCTCTTCATGCAGAACTGGGCTGACGATGGCACCGGGGAATGCCGCGCCGAGGACGACCGCCGCGACGCGGTCGCGGTCTGCGGCCGCCTGGGCATCCCCTTCCATTTCCGCGATTTCTCTTCGGAATACTGGCAGGGCGTGTTCGCGCATTTCCTGGCCGAGTACGCCGCCGGCCGCACGCCGAATCCGGACGTGCTGTGCAACCGCGAAGTGAAGTTCAAGCACTTCCTCGACGCCGCCCGCGACCTCGGCGCCGAGAAGATCGCCACCGGCCACTACGCGCGCGTGGACCAGGCCGCTGGACGCTGGCGGCTGTTGCGCGGCGTGGATCGCGGCAAGGACCAGAGCTACTTCCTGCACCAGCTGGGCCAGGCGCAGTTGTCGGCCACCTTGTTCCCCATCGGTGAACTGCAGAAGGCGGACCTGCGCCGCATCGCGCGCGACGCCGGCCTGCAGACGCACGACAAGAAGGATTCCACCGGAATCTGCTTCATCGGCGAACGCGATTTCCGCGAGTTCCTGGGCCGCTACCTGCCCGCACGGCGCGGCGAGATGCGCGACCCGCAGGGACAGGTGATCGGCGAGCATCCGGGCGTCTTCTATTTCACCCTGGGCCAGCGCGAGGGCCTGCAGATCGGCGGCGTGCGCGGCCGGCCGCAGGCACCGTGGTATGTCGTTGGCAAGGACGTGGCGCACAACGTGCTGTATGTCGACCAGGACACGCAGAGCCCCTACCTGATGTCCACCCGCCTGTGGACCGAATCGGCGCACTGGGTCGCCGGCAGTCCACCGGCCGGGCGCTTCGAGTGCACGGCACAGACGCGCTACCGGCAACCGGACGAGCCCTGCCGGGTGCAGGTGCTCGAAGACGGCACGGTGGCGGTGGAATTCGCCTCGCCCCAGCGCGCCGTCACGCCCGGGCAGTCGCTGGTGCTGTATGACGGTGACGCATGCCTGGGCGGCGCGGTGATCGCGCGCACCGACGCCCCTCTTGAAATGAAACTCGCGGAGCAAGCAGCTTGAGCAATCGATATTCCGACCGCGTGCTGGCCCTCGCCGGGCTCGCACAGGCCCTCCACCAGGTGCGGCGCATCGCCGAGACCGGCCAGTCCGAGTCTTCGGCCGTGCAGGCCTCGCTGGAAAGCGTGTTCCGCGTCGATGCCGCCACGCCGGTGGCCGTGTACGGCCGCCTCGGCGACATCGCGCCCGGCTTGCGCGTGCTGCGCAACTACCTGGCCAAGGAAGCCGGTGACGACGCCCTGCCCCGCCTGGCCATGTCGGTGCTGCAGCTCGAACGCCGCTTCGTGAGCGAAGACGACACCGTGCACGCCGTATCACGCGGCCTGCAGGAGATCGCCCCCCGCGCCGAGCAGCAGGGCAGTACCCATCCCGACGTGCTGTCCGCGCTGGGCGGGCTGTATGCCGACACGATCAGCCACCTGCGCCCGCGCGTCATGGTCCAGGGCAACCCGCACTACCTGGGCCAGCCCGGCGTGGTGGCGGAGATCCGCGCCATCCTGCTGGCCGCGGTGCGCTCGGCGGTGCTGTGGCGTCAGCTCGGCGGGTCGATGTGGGATTTCGTGCTCGGCCGCCGGCAGATGCTGGAGGCCGTGGACGCCTGGCTGGACTGACGTTGAGGTCAGGCACAAAAAAAGGCCCGGCATTGCCGGGCCTTTTTGTTTTCATGCAATACCGATCAGGCGGCCACGGTCTTGGCCACGTCCTGGTATTCCTCGATCTGGTCGAAGTTCATGTACCGGTAGATCTCGGCGCCCTTCTCGTTGATCACGCCGATGTCGGCCATGTACTCGGCCTTCGACGGGATCTTGCCCAGGCGCGAGCAGATCGCGGCCAGCTCGGCCGAACCCAGGAACACGTTCGAGTTGCGGCCCAGGCGGTTCGGGAAGTTGCGGGTGGAGGTGGAGAACACCGTTGCGCCTTCGCGCACCTGTGCCTGGTTGCCCATGCACAGCGAGCAGCCCGGCATTTCCATGCGCGCACCGGCGGTGCCGAACGTGCCGTAGTGGCCTTCCTTGGTCAGCTCGGACGCGTCCATCTTGGTCGGCGGCGCGACCCAAAGGCGGGTCGGGATGTCGCGCTTGCCTTCCAGCAGCTTGGCAGCCGCGCGGAAGTGGCCGATGTTGGTCATGCACGAACCGATGAAGACCTCATCGATCGGCGTGCCGGCCACGTCTGACAGCGTCTTCACGTCGTCCGGATCGTTCGGGCAGGCGAGCAAGGGCTCGTGCACCTCGGCCAGGTCGATGTCGATGATGGCGGCGTATTCGGCGTCGGCATCGGGTTCGAGCAACTGCGGATCGGCCAGCCAGTCTTCCATCTTCTTGATGCGGCGGGACAGCGAACGCGCGTCGGCGTAGCCTTCGGCGATCATCCACTTCAGCAGCGTGATGTTGCTGGTGAGGTACTCGATGATCGGTTCCTTGTTCAGGCGCACCGTGCAGCCGGCGGCCGAACGTTCGGCCGAGGCGTCGGACAGCTCGAACGCCTGTTCCACCTTCAGGTCCGGCAGGCCCTCGATCTCGAGGATGCGGCCGGAGAAGATGTTCTTCTTGCCCTGCTTGGCGACGGTCAACAGACCGGCCTTGATCGCGTAGTACGGGATCGCGTTGACCAGGTCGCGCAGGGTCACGCCGGGCTGCATCTCGCCCTTGAAGCGCACCAGCACCGATTCCGGCATGTCCAGCGGCATCACGCCGGTGGCCGCGGCGAACGCGACCAGGCCCGAGCCTGCCGGGAACGAGATGCCCACCGGGAAGCGCGTGTGCGAGTCGCCGCCGGTACCGACGGTGTCGGGCATCAGCATGCGGTTGAGCCAGCTGTGGATCACGCCGTCGCCCGGGCGGAGAGAGATGCCGCCACGGGTGGAGATGAACTCCGGCAGCGTGTGGTGCGTCTTCACGTCCACCGGCTTTGGATACGCGGCGGTGTGGCAGAACGACTGCATCACCAGGTCGGCCGAGAAGCCCAGGCAGGCCAGGTCCTTCAGCTCGTCGCGGGTCATCGGGCCGGTGGTGTCCTGCGAACCCACCGAGGTCATCTTCGGTTCGCAGTACGCACCCGGGCGCACGCCCTGGCCTTCCGCCAGTCCGCAGGCGCGGCCGACCATCTTCTGCGCCAGCGAGAAGCCCTTGCCGCTGTCGACCGGCTGCTGCGGCTGGCGGAACAGCTCCGTCGCCGGCAGCTTCAGCGCCTCACGCGCCTTCGAGGTCAGGCCGCGGCCGATGATCAGCGGAATGCGGCCACCGGCGCGCACTTCGTCGAACAGCACGTCGGACTTCACCTGGAACTCGGCGATCACCTCGCCGTTCTTCAGCGCCTTGCCGTCGTACGGGCGCAGTTCGACCACGTCGCCGTGGTTCATCTGCGACACGTCGAGTTCGATCGGCAGCGCACCGGCGTCTTCCATCGTGTTGTAGAAGATCGGGGCGATCTTGCTGCCCAGGCAGACGCCGCCGAAGCGCTTGTTCGGGATGAACGGGATGTCCTCGCCGGTGAACCACAGCACGCTGTTGGTCGCCGACTTGCGCGAGGAACCCGTGCCGACCACGTCGCCGACGTAGGCGACCAAGTGGCCCTTGTCCTTGAGCGACAGGATTTCCTGGATCGGGCCGCGCTTGCCGTCTTCTTCCGGCACGAACGGCGCGTCGGGACGCTTGTTCTTCAGCATCGCCAGCGCGTGCAGCGGGATG
Source organism: Pseudoxanthomonas sp. CF385 (assembly GCF_900104255.1). NCBI lineage: Bacteria > Pseudomonadati > Pseudomonadota > Gammaproteobacteria > Lysobacterales > Lysobacteraceae > Pseudoxanthomonas > Pseudoxanthomonas sp. CF385. The sequence continues at coordinate 2,127,324 of NZ_FNKZ01000001.1, read as the reverse complement.
TCCGGGCGCGTGGTCGCATCCGGTGCCGGCGACAGGTCGTCGGTGTTGGTCTCGCCCGGCACCTTGAACACGGTGACCGTCAGGCTCTGCGGCACTTCCGGCTTGCTGGTGAACCACTCGGCCTCGGCCCAGCTCTTCAGCACGGCCTGCGCGTGGGCGTTGCCCTTCTCGGCCTTCTCCTGCACGTCGTGGAAGCTGTCGAACATCAGCAGCGTGTGCTTCAGGCCCTCGGCGGCGATCGCGCCCAGTTCGGCGTTGTCGAGCAGCTCGATCAGCGGATGGATGTTGTAGCCGCCCAGCATGGTGCCCAGCAGTTCGGTGGCGCGTTGCGCGGTGATCAGCGGGGTCTTCTCGGTGCCGAAGGCGAGCGCGGCCAGGTAGGAGGCCTTGACCTTGGCGGCGTCATCCACGCCGGCGGGAACGCGATGGGTGATCAGTTCGACCAGGACGTCTTCTTCGCCGGCCGGCGGGTTCTTCAGCAGTTCGATGACCTCGGCCGTCTGCTGGGCGGTCAGCGGCAGCGGCGGGATGCCCAGCGCGGCGCGCTCGGCTACGTGGTGGCGGTAGGCTTCCAACATGGGTGACTCCGGTCGTTCGATGATGCGGTGGAAAGGGAAAACAGGTAATGCTTATTCGTTCGCGGGCACGATCAGCTTCAAACCCTTGAAGTAATCGCGATGGAAAGCGGTGTCGAAGGTGATCAGGCCATCGCACTGGAGCAGCGCATGCGCGCCGACCAGGAAATCGGCGATCGGCCGGGACTCGCCGGAGCGCTGCCGGTGCCGGCGCTGCATCTCGCCGGCCCGCAGCGCGGACTTGGCTTCGACGGCGTTGAAATGCACGCCCATCTCCTCGACGGCGGCCAATGCATCCGCGCCATTGCGCAGCGAAGCGCACAGCTGCGCCAGTGCGGCATCGCAGACGACCACGCGCCCGCTGCCCAGGCTCTGGCGCAGCCCGGCTTCCACGGCATCCGCGCGGGGGCCGTCGGTCAGCAGTTCGATCAGGACGGGCGCGTCGACGGCGATCATTCGGCGGCCGTACCCGGTGCGGCGTCCGCATCCAGGGCGAACTTGCCGCGCACGCGCGAGATGGCGTCGTCGACACTCTTCCGCAACACGATCCGGCTACCTTCCAGCTCGACCTTCAGCACGCTGCCCTTGGTCAGGCCCAGGGCGTCGCGCACCGCTTTCGGCAGGGTGATCTGGCCGCGTTCTGCAACAGTGGCTTCCATCAGCGGGCCCTCTTGAGTATGGACGAATTATACATACTTCCTCAGGCATACCCCAGAACAGGACCCCACCGCCCCACCCCGTTCCGCGTGATGCCGTCGTGCCCCGCCTTGGGCTTTGGTCGGGTCACGGCCGTCTCAGACTTGGCGGATAATCCGGGCAAGCATCGACAAGACGCACAGGAACGGCGGCTTATGCTGCTCCTGCGCCCCTTCCCCCAGCTACAGGAGCCTCTGCGATGAGCGATTCCTTCGCCACCCGCCGTCCTCTCGACGTTAACGGCACGTCCTACACCTACTACAGCCTGCCGGCCCTGGCCGAGCGGCTGGACCCGAAAGGGGGCTTCGCGCGCCTGCCCTTCTCCCTGAAGATCCTGCTGGAAAACCTGCTGCGCTGCGAAGACGGCGTCACCGTGCTGCCGGAGCACGTCCAGGCGGTCGCCGCGTGGGAGGCAGCCAAGGAACCGGACACCGAAATCGCCTTCATGCCGGCGCGCGTCGTGCTGCAGGATTTCACCGGCGTGCCCTGCGTGGTCGACCTGGCCGCAATGCGCGATGCCGTGGTCAAGCTGGGCGGCAGCCCGGACCAGATCAACCCGCTGATCCCTTCCGAGCTGGTCATCGACCACTCGGTGCAGGTGGATGTGTTCGGCAGCGCCGACGCGCTGGATCTCAACGGCAAGATCGAATTCGACCGCAACAAGGAGCGCTACGGCTTCCTGCGCTGGGGCCAGAAGGCGTTCGACAATTTCAAGGTGGTGCCGCCGAACACCGGTATCGTTCACCAGGTGAACCTGGAGAACCTGGCACGCGTGGTGATGACGGGCGAGAAGGATGGCCAGGCCATCGCCTACCCCGACACCGTGTTCGGTACCGACAGCCACACCACGATGATCAACGGCATCGGCGTGCTGGGCTGGGGCGTGGGCGGCATCGAGGCGGAGGCCGCGATGCTCGGCCAGCCCTCGTCGATGCTCATCCCCCAGGTGGTCGGCTTCAAGCTGACCGGCAAGCTGCCGGAAGGCGCCACCGCCACCGACCTCGTGCTGACCGTCACCCAGATGCTGCGCAAGCTGGGCGTGGTGGGCAAGTTCGTCGAGTTCTACGGCGACGGCCTGCAGCACCTGCCGCTGGCGGACCGCGCCACCATCGGCAACATGGCGCCGGAGTACGGCGCGACCTGCGGCATCTTCCCCATTGATCACGAATCGCTGAACTACTTGCGCCTGTCCGGCCGCAGCGAAGACCAGATCGCCCTGGTCGAGGCCTACGCCAAGGCGCAAGGGCTGTGGCATACACCGGACAGCCCGCACGCCGAGTACAGCGCCACGCTGCACCTGGACATGGGCGACGTGAAGCCCTCGCTCGCCGGCCCGAAGCGCCCGCAGGACCGTGTGCTGCTGCAGGATGTGAAGCAGAACTTCCGCGACAACCTCGTGCCGTTCGCCGATGCCCGCCGCAAGCGCATCGACCTGGTGCAGGAAGACCGCCTGAAGAACGAAGGCGGCGGCGGCACGGCGGTCGGCGCGCACGAGTCGGCGCACGAATCGGCGCCCGACAGCGGGGCGACGAAGAAGCTGCGCGACGGCGACGTGGTGATCGCGGCGATCACGTCGTGCACCAACACCTCCAATCCGGCCGTGATGCTGGGTGCGGGCCTGCTTGCCCGCAATGCGGCGGCGAAGGGCCTGAAGGCGCAGCCTTGGGTCAAGACCTCGCTCGGGCCGGGCTCGCGCGTGGTCACCGACTACCTCGAGAAGGCCGGCGTGCTGGACGATCTGGAGAAGCTGGGCTTCTACGTCGTCGGATATGGCTGCACCACCTGCATCGGCAACTCCGGCCCGCTCCCCGACGATGTATCGGCTGCCATCGCGGCGGACGATCTGGTCGTCGCCTCCGTGCTGTCGGGCAACCGCAACTTCGAGGGCCGCGTGCACCCCGAAGTGAAGATGAACTACCTGGCCAGTCCGCCCTTGGTCGTCGCCTACGCGATCGCCGGCACCACCAACATCGACCTGACGACGGAACCCCTCGGTGCCGGCAGCGATGGCCAGCCTGTGTTCCTGAAGGATGTCTGGCCGAGCAACAAGGAGATCGGCGACTTCATAGCCGCCACGATCGGCCCGGAGATGTTCGCGAAGAACTACGCCGACGTGTTCAAGGGCGACTCGCGCTGGAACACCATCGCCTCGCCCGACGGCGACCTGTACGCATGGGATGGCGATTCGACGTACATCAAGAACCCGCCCTACTTCGACGGCATGTCGATGGCGGTCGGCAGCATCGACGATGTCCACGGCGCGCGTGTGCTGGGCCTGTTCGGCGATTCCATCACCACCGACCACATCTCGCCGGCCGGCAACATCAAGAAGGATTCGCCTGCGGGACGCTTCCTGATCTCGCGCGGCGTGCAGCCGGTCGACTTCAACAGCTACGGCAGCCGCCGCGGCAACGACGACGTGATGGTGCGCGGCACGTTCGCCAACATCCGGATCAAGAACCTGATGTTCGGTGGCGAGGAAGGCGGCAACACGCTGTACTTCGGCAGCACGCCGCCGGAGAAGATGTCCATCTACGATGCATCCATGAAGTACCAGGCCGCCGGCGTGCCGCTGGTAGTCATCGCCGGCAAGGAATACGGCACCGGCTCGTCCCGCGACTGGGCGGCCAAGGGCACCAACCTGCTGGGCGTGAAAGCGGTGATCGCAGAGAGCTTCGAGCGCATCCACCGATCCAACCTGGTCGGCATGGGCGTGCTGCCGCTGCAGTTCGTCGACGGCCAGAATGCGCAGTCGCTGGGCCTGGACGGCTCGGAGACCTTCGACGTGACCGGCCTGCAGGACGGCGCCGCGAAAGTGGCGACGGTCGCTGCGCGCAAGGCCGACGGCAAGACGGTGAAGTTCCAGGCCAAGGTCTTGCTGCTGACGCCGAAGGAAGTGGAGTACTTCCGTCACGGTGGCCTGCTGCACTACGTGCTGCGCCAGCTGGCGGCAAGAAAAGCCGCCTGATCCATGTAGGCAAAGAAAAGGCCGCCCTTGGGCGGCCTTTTTCATGCATGTGCGTCCGGCGTCAGCGTGCGGCCGCGGGTGCTGTGCCCGCCGCCTGCCCCTTGTTCTTCACGTAGCGCTCGAGCCACTGGTCCTGTTCCCACAGCAGGTGCAGCACCGATTCCTTCGCCGCATAGCCATGACTTTCCTTCGGCAGCAGGACCAGGCGCGCGGGCGCCCCGAAGCCCTTGAGCGCGTTGAAGTAGCGCTCGCTCTGCATGGTGAACGTGCCCGAATTGTTGTCGGCTTCGCCATGCACCAGAAGCATCGGCGTCTTCATCTTCTCGACGTGCATGAAGGGCGACATGTCGTTGTAGACGCCGGGCGCCTCCCAGTAGTTGCGTTCCTCCTGCTGGAAGCCGAACGGCGTCAGCGTGCGGTTGTAGGCGCCGCTGCGGGCGATGCCGGCCGCGAACAGATCCGAATGCGTCAGCAAGTTCGCGGTCATGAACGCGCCGTACGAATGGCCACCCACGGCCACACGCGAGCGGTCGATGTAGCCCAACGCATCCACCGCATCGATGGCGGCCTTGGCATTGGCGACCAGTTGGGTGATGAAGGTGTCGTTCGGCTCGTCCTTGCCCTCGCCCACGATCGGGAACGCGGCGTCATCGAGCACCGCATAGCCGCGCGCGACCCAGTACACCGGCGAGCCGTAACTCGGGAAGATGAACTCGTTCGGGTTGGTGGTGTTCTGGCCGGCGCTGTCGCGATCCTTGTACTCGGTGGGATAGGCCCACATCACCAGCGGCAGTTTCTCGCGCTTGGCCGCGCGGTCGTAGCCCGCCGGCAGGTACAGGGTGCCGGTCAGCGGCAGGCCGTCCGCGCGCTTGTACGTGAGGACCTCCTTGTAGACGCCCTGCATGGCCTTGAACGGATTCTCGAAGCGCGTCACCGGCACCGGCGCGATCCGCTGCTTCAGATGGCGCACGTAGTAGTTGGGGAAATCGGTCGGCGATTCGATGCGCACCAGCGCCGTGCCCTGCGCGGGATCCAGCAGCGCCTGGATGCTTTCCTTCTGGCCTTCCAGGCGCGAGGTGTACAGGCGCTCCTTCTTGCCGGTGGCCAAGTCCATCCGATCGATGAAGGGGAACTGCCCCTCGGGCGTATAGCCCTCGCCGATCAGATGCGCCTGGCCGTTATCCAGCGCCAGCACGGCTTCGCCCGCTGCGTTGCGCCGCGTCTCGAACTGGCCCGGATCGCTGTACTGGTCCTGATAGCTGCGACTCACCAGCTCGCGCAGCGGCGACCCCGCCTTCGATGGATCGAGCAGATAGGTGCGGGTATGGCGCGTGTTCCACCAGTAGTCGGTGACGATCGCATGCGTGTCGTCACCCCACAGGATGCCCTGCACGCGGTCGACGGTCTTGAAGAGCGACTGCGGCGTGCCGGTGAACGGCGCCTGCCAGGCAAAGGCCTCGTCGCGGAACCGGACCTCCACCGCAGGATCGCCCTTGTCCAGCGCTTCGGCCCAGACCAGCGTGGCGGGCTGGTCCGCGCGCCATTCGACATCGCGACGGCCTGCGCGCACGGCCATGAAACCCTTCGGCAGGTTCTCCGCCAGCGGCGCATCCACGACCGTGGTCACCGGCTTGCCGGTGGTTTCCACAACCTCTGCGCGGTACGGGAAGCGGCCGTAAGGCACCAGATAGGAGAACGGCTTCCGCAGCGTCTGCAGCAGGACGTAGCGGCCGTCCGGCGAGAACGACTCGCCGGTGTACATCGCGGCGGCACGCCAGAGCGTCGCGGGGCCCTTCAACGGCACACGATGCAGCTCGGACGTGGCAAGCACGGCGAAGTTGGCTTCATCCGACGGATTCTTGAGCAGGTCCTGGTAGGTACGGTTCTGCGCCTTGCTGCCATCGCTGACCGAAACGGTGGGCCCGGTGGGAACCGCGCGCGACGTGTCGAGCAGCGCGGGACGCTGCGCGGGCAGCATGCGGACCAGCACCGCCTGGTTGTCGCGGAACCAGGTCAGCGGATTGCCCACGTTGGCGTTGACCCGGGCCTCGGTCAGGCGCGTGGCCTGCGCGGTGGCCAGGTCTGCAACCCAGACTTCCACGCCGGTGCGCGTGGTGTGGGTGAACGCCAGCAAGCGCTCGTCGGGCGACCAGGTGAAGTTCGCCAGCCGCGGATTCGCGGGCAAGCCGCCCACCTGGCGTGCGTCGCCACCCTGCAGGCGTTGCACCTGAAGATTGGTGAAGTATGTGGTGGTGCTGGCGATGTTGGTACGCGGGTTGACGCGCAGGCCGCCGAGCCTGAGTTCCTCGTCGGACAGCTCCGCGAGTGACTTGAACGTATCGCGGTAGAACAACACCAAGTGGTCTTTGCGACTGTCCGTCACCACGCTGGGCGGACGCTGCACATCGGCGAGTTGCAGGATCTCCGCAGGCGGCGTCTGGTACGGCAGGGCGTCCTGCGCGACGACGTTTCCGGCGGCCAGCCATAGGCACGCCAGGAGTTTCCAGCGAATAGACATGAGCGGTTCCCCAGTTGGATGCCCCGATCATCAAGGCTCGACGCGGCGGTGGCAAGCCAGATCCGCCATGCGGGTGCACCGCCGACAGTTGCCGGTCGTCCGCGCTCGTTGCGTTCCGGCATCAGGAGACCTTCGCCGAAGGTCGTCGGGGTGCCGTCATGGGAACGTTGATCCTCCGTTCTACCCTGCTCTTCCTTGTCGCGTCCGCCAGCCTGGGCGCACGCGCGGCGTCACCGGACGCGGACCAGGCCAGGCGCATTGCCGAACAGTTCCTGGCCACCAAGCAAGCCGCCGCAGGTCCGCAGGAGGCCTATGAGGCGAGCGAAGTCGTCGCTGCCGATCTCGATGGCGACGGCGAGGCAGAAGTGGTCGTCCTGTGGACGATGCTCGGGCCGACCTATTGGCATCATGGCGTCACCGTGCTGGCCCGCAAAGGGCAGCGTTACGTGCCGGCGGGCGAGGCCGAAGAGCCGCTGGGCAGCGTGGAGGGCATGGCGGTGCGCAACGGCGCCATCGAACTGAAGACGAAGTGGCCCGGCCCCAACGATGCCCGTTGCTGTCCCACCGTGCCCAAGACGCTGCGCTATCGCTGGAGCGGCGGCAGGCTCACGCCGGCGAAGTGACGGTCAGCGGGGCGCGTCCCATTGCGCGTGGTACACGCGCCAATCGCCCTCTTCTCGCCGCCATGCGGTCGTGACGTTATAGGTGCGCGCCTGTTCCGGCAGAAGCCGGCCGCTGCTGCCCGTCAGCAGCACGTGGAACGACACCGTCGCATTGTCGCCATCGACGCGGACCTCGAGCGGTCCGGTCGTGGCGCCCACGCGTGCATTCGCCAACGTCCGCGCACGGACCAGATTGTGCAACGCAGCACGATCCATCCCTCCGGGGCCTGCGAATGCGCTGCTCACGCCGTCCATGAAATCGCCTACCCGTTTCTCCTCGACGGCCTGCTGCATGGCATCGAAGCGCTGCCTCAGCTGCGCCTCCGGCGGCTCCGCGTCGCAGCCCACCAGCCCCGCCAGCAGCAGTGCCGCCGCGGCCACGTAGTTCAGACCCATCTTCTCCATCGAAACCTTCGCCTTTTCCATCCGGAACGGTATGCTCCCGACAGGCGCCCGTTTCGGCGCTCGCCCACAAGCATGCCGCGAAGGCAGCCCGAAGACCCTGGGGAGGGAGCAGAACGATGAGTCAGGAACGTCCGTGGTTCAAGAGTTACCCGCAAGGCGTGCCGCATGCGGTTGACCTGGAGCAGTACCGCTCCATCGTGTCGGTATTCGATGAAGCGATCAGCAAGTACCGCGACCGGCCCGCGTTCCGAAACTTCGGCAAGACATTGACGTATGGCGAGATCGACGCGCGGAGCCGGCAGTTCGCCGCGTACCTGCTCGGCGAGCTGAAGCTCAAGAAGGGCGATCGCGTCGCGATCATGATGCCGAACTGCCTGCAGTACCCCATCGCGATCTTCGGCGTGCTGCGCGCCGGGCTGACCGTGGTGAACGTCAACCCGATGTACACGCCGCGCGAACTCAAGCACCAGCTGACCGATTCCGGCGCCAGCGTGCTGCTGGTGGTCGACAATTTCGGCAAGACCGCGCAGGAAGCGCTGGCGGGCACGCAGGTCAAGCAGGTCATCACCACGGCGCTGGGCGACCTGGTCGGCTTCCCGAAGGGCGCCATCGTCAACTTCGTGCTGAAGTACGTGAAGAAGATGGTGCCGGACTACGACATTCCGGGTGCGGTACGTTTCAAGGACACGCTGACGCTCGGCCAGATGCATAGCCTGCCCGACGTCGACATCGACTCCGGCGACATCGCCTTCCTCCAGTACACCGGCGGCACCACCGGTGTCGCCAAGGGCGCGATGCTGACGCACCGCAACCTGGTCGCGAACATGCAGCAGGCCGGCGTCTGGGTCGGCACAGGCCTGGACTACGGCAACGAGGTCATCATCACGGCGCTGCCGCTGTACCACATCTTCGCGTTGACGGCGAACTGCCTGGTCTTCATGAAGCTGGGCGGGCTCAACCACCTGATCACCAATCCGCGCGACATGCCGGGCTTCGTGAAGGAGCTCAAGGCCACGCGGTTCACCGCGATCACCGGCGTCAACACGCTGTTCAACGGCCTGTTGAACACGCCCGGGTTCGACGAGATCGACTTCTCCAACCTCAAGATGACGCTGGGTGGCGGCATGGCCGTGCAGCGCGCCGTCGCCGAGAAGTGGAAGAAGGTCACCGGCGTGACGCTGGTCGAGGCGTATGGCCTGACCGAGACCTCGCCCGCCGCCTGCATCAACCCGATGAACCTGCAGGACTACAACGGCGCGATCGGCCTGCCCGTGCCCTCGACCGACGCCTGCGTGAAGGACGACGACGGCAACATGCTGCCCACCGGCGAAGTGGGCGAGCTCTGCATCAAGGGCCCGCAGGTGATGAAGGGCTACTGGCAGCGCCCGGAGGAGACAGCCAACGTCATCGATGCCGATGGCTGGCTGCATACCGGCGACATGGCGAAGATGGACGAGAACGGGTTCTTCTACATCGTCGACCGCAAGAAGGACATGATCCTGGTCTCCGGCTTCAACGTGTATCCGAACGAAGTGGAAGACGTCATCGCCGGCATGGATGGCGTGCTCGAAGTCGCGGCGATCGGCGTGCCCGACGAGAAGTCGGGCGAGGCGGTGAAGGTCTTCATCGTGAAGAAGGACCCCGCGCTCACCGCCGACCAGGTGAAGGCCTACTGCCGCGACAACCTCACTGGCTACAAGCAGCCGCGCCAGATCGAGTTCCGCACCGAGCTGCCGAAGACCAACGTCGGCAAGATCCTCCGCAAGGAACTGCGGGATCCGCCCAAGAGCGCCTGATCGCCCTATTCAGCTTTGAGAAAAGGCCGGCCCTGCGCCGGCCTTTTTCTTTTTTGTTCAGGACTTTAGGGTCCGATTCTAGACGCACGTCACAAATCACGAGAGTGAGGACCCGTTGACAGGGGTTCCTTGCCGCAAGCGCGCGCGTGCACTGGATTTTAATTATTCGTTCAGGTGTAGGATCGGCGCGTGATGCCACCTGCGTCACACAAATCCGCCTCACCCGCATCCCCTGCCGCGCGGGAAAAAACCCCTCCAAGGAGCTCTCCATGAACAACGTCGAAAAACTGCAGCGCACCCGTTCCTTCCCGACCGTCCGCGTCGAGTCGGAGCCCAGCGGTGATGCCCACTGGATGTACATGCACTCCGATGTCGCGCCCGGCGTGCGTCCGTGCTTCCGCAGCCAGATGCTCGACGACGTGCTGAGCTTCATGAACTCGATCACCCTGCGCGAATCGCAGCGCCAGCCGGGCAAGCTGCGCCACCTCGTGGTCGCGTCCGACGCCACCGCCTTCAACCTCGGCGGCGACCTGGAGCTGTTCTCGCAGCTGATCCGCGAAAACAACCGCGACCGCCTGCTGAGCTACGCGCGCCGCTGCATCGATGGCGTCCATCACCTCAACACCGGCCTCGGCGGCGACGTGCGCACGATCGCGCTGATCCAGGGCGACGCGCTGGGCGGTGGTCTCGAGATCGCCCTGTCCTGCCACACCATCGTGGCCGAGGAAGGCGTCGACATGGGCCTGCCGGAAGTGCTGTTCGGCCTGTTCCCGGGCATGGGCGCCTACTCGTTCCTGTGCAAGCGCGTGTCGCCGCAGGTCGCCGAGAAGATCATCCTCGAAGGCAACATCTACACCAGCGACGAGCTGTACAAGCTGGGCGTGGTCGACGTGCTGGTGCCGAAGGGCCAGGGCGCCGCCGCCGTGCAGTCGATCATCGACAAGCAGCGCCGTTCCCCGCATGCGCACCTGGCGCTGAACGCGTGCCGCAACCTCGCGCAGCCGGTCGGCTACGACGAACTGATGGGCATCACCGAAGTGTGGGTCGACACCGCGCTGACGCTGGGCGACAAGTCGCTGAAGATGATGGAACGCATCGTGCGCGCCCAGGAAAAGCGCTCCACGCGCGCGGCTTGATGTACCTGCAGTAGTCCGCTGTCGCCGTAACGCGCAGGGAATACAGGGGAAATCAGGGGGTTGAGGCGCGGATCGCGCTTCAAGGGCGAGTCCGGATCATCGTACTCGCCTGGGACCCGCCCATCGGGCGGGCCTGCCGCTTCCGTTCCGACCCGTCCCGGAAACCGTCCGGAACGCCGAATCAGGACGAGGAGCCTTCGCCGCCCTTCTCGATCGTGCCACGCACCCGCTGGCGAGCTTCCAGCGCCGCACGACCATGGCTGAGATGCGAGTTCAGCGCTGCCAGGCGGTGACGCCATTCGCGCGTGATCTGCCAGTCGGCCAGCCGCATCATCTCGCCCGCCGCCGCCGCGAGCTTCACCAATCCGAGATTGCTGGCCACGCCCTTCAACGCATGGGCGTGCTCGCGCAGGTGCTCGCCGTCGCCGCGCTCCATCGCGTGCGCCATGGCACCGATACAACCGTCGGCGTCGTTGAGGCACTGCTCGATGAACTCGCGTTCGAACGCATCGCCCATGCCGAGCGCGGTGAGCTCGTCCAGCACGCTGACATCCAGCACGCCGTCGGATACTTCCGCTCGCACGGGGGCGACCGTCGCGGTGGCGGACACGCGCCCGGACGTGGCGATGTCGGCCAACGCATCCAGCAGTCGCGATGCGACCACAGGCTTGGCGAGGAAGGCGCGCGCGCCCGCCTGTTCGCAGCGCTGGATCGATTCGGGCGTGACGTCGGCGCTGAGGATCAGCACCGGCGTGCGGCTGCCGCTGCCGGCCTCCATCACGCGCAGTTGCTTCAACAGGTCGAGGCCGCTCAGCCCCGGCATGTGCAGGTCGCAGATCACGGCGTCGTAGGAGGCCGATTCCAGCGCGTCCAGCACTTCCTCGCCGCCATTCACGCAGGTGATGCGGTGGCCGGCCTTCTGCAGCAGGCGCTGCACGACCATGCGGTTCGCCTCATGGTCGTCAGCGACGAGGATCTGCATGCTGCGCACGCGGGCGCGATGGCGCAGGAACGGATCCGAGAAGGCGATGATGTTCTCGGCGCTGGCCGCGTCGGGCTCTTCCTGCAGCCAGTCCGCGTGCCCCTGGACCGCGGGAACGATGACCCGCTCCGGCACCGCATCGAACGGAAGCTCCACCCAGAAGCAGCTGCCGCGCTGCTCGCTGCTCTCGAACCCGATCGTGCCGCCCATCGCCTCGGTAAGGCCCTTGGCGATCGTCGTGCCGAGACCGGTACCGCCGTAACGGCGCGACAGGCTGACGTCGGCCTGTTCGAACGCCTCGAACAGGCGCTCGCGCAACGCGACGGGCACACCGATGCCGGTGTCGGTCACCGTGAACCGCAGGCGCACGTGCTGGCCGTCGACCAGCGTGGGCGCGACGGTCAGACGCACTTCGCCCTCGTCGGTGAACTTGACCGCGTTGCCCGCGAGGTTCAGCAGCACCTGGCGCAAATGACCCGCGTCGCCGCGCAGCTTGGCCGGAATCGCCTCGTCGACCTGGCCTTCGTAGCGCACCTGCTTGCCGCGCGCCTGTGGCATCAGGATCAGGCCGATGCTGTCGACCAGCTCGCGCAGCGAGAACTCGACCACGTTGAGCTTGACCTTGCCGGCCTCGATGGCGGAGATGTCCAGCACGTCCTCGACCAGGCCCAGCAGGGTCCGGGTGGAGGCCTGGATCGTCGAAAGGCATTCGCGCTGTTCGGTGTCCAGGCGCGTGGTGGCCAGCAGCTCGGACATGCCGGCCAGGCCGTTGAGCGGGGTCCGGAACTCATGGCTCATGTTGGCCAGGAAGCGGCTCTTGGCCTCGTTCGCACGACGCGCTTCGTCGGTGGCGCGGGTCAGGTCGCGCAGCAGGCCCGAGAGGTACATCGGCACGGCGATCAGGCCGAGCACAAGGCCGATGCCCAGCGTCGCATTCGCGCGCCAGTAGTCGTTCATCCACACCACGGCGGCGAACGACGCGCTGGCCATCGTGACGGCGACCACCAGGTAGCGGTTGCCATAACGCAGGCCGTTGCCGACGGTGATCCACATCAGCACGACGTAGGCCCACGACAGCGGCTCGCCCATGCCGTTCATGGCCGCCGCCAGCAGGCCGTAGTCCGCAATCATGCCCAGCCCGCGGCGGACATGGGACTTGCCCGGTTGCACCAGCAGCCAGGCGAAGATGCCCAGGCTGTTGACCAGTCCCGAGGTGATGATGGTCAGGACGATCGTGTATTCGCCGGCCGGCAACGCCGCGCGCGACGAGGGCAGCAGCGCATAGGTCAGGATGATGGAAATCAGCGCGACGCGGATCAGCGCCTGGCCATGCTCGCTGTCACCGCGGTGCGCCAGGCGGGATCGTACCCAGGAGAAGACGTTGGACATGGCTCACTCCATCCCTGGACGGCTCTGCACCGTCGAGTAGCGTTCGCAGATGTCGTCCAAACGCGTCCGCCCGCGGATCAACGCGTCGACACATGCGGGGTCGAACAGGCGGCCACGCTGCGCGTACAGGTAAGCCAGGGCCGCATCCTTCTCCCAGGCCTTCTTGTACGGGCGCGGCGAGATCAGTGCATCGAACACATCCGCCACCGCGACTATCCTTGCTTCCAACGGGATCTCGTCGCCGACGAGGCCATCGGGATAGCCGCTGCCGTCGTAACGCTCGTGGTGGCGCAGGGCGATGATGGCGCCGGCCTGGATGAAGCGGTTCTGGCTGCCGGACAGCAGCTGGTGGCCGATCTTCGGGTGGCGGCGCATGACCTCGGTCTCGTCCTCGGTCAGCGGGCCCGCCTTCATCAACACCGAATCCGGGATGGCGATCTTGCCCATGTCGTGCAGCGGCGCCGCCATCTCGATGGCGCGCACCTCGTCCTCGGGCAGGCCGAGCTGTTCGGCGATGAGGCCCGCGACGTGCGCCATGCGTTCCAGATAGGCGCTGGTGCCGCTGTCGCGGTACTCGATCGCACGGGCCAGGCGCGACAGCGTCTCGCGCTCGCGCTCCTCGACCTCGTGCATGCTGGACAACAGGCGCTGCTCAAGCGACAGGGCGCGCTGCTTGACGTTCTCGGACTGCTGGCGCAGCTGGAGCAGGTTGCGGCAGCGGGCGCGCAGTTCGCGCGGGCGCACCGGCTTGACCAGGAAATCGATGACGCCCGCTTCCAGGGCGGCCTGGCGGATGGGCTCGTCGCCCACCACGGTGATCAGGATGATCGCGATGTCGCGATGCATCGGCAGCCGGCGGAAACGGCGGGCGAACTCCAGCCCGTCCATGCCCGGCATGCGGTAGTCGAGCAGCAGCAGGTCGGTGCGGTTCTTCTCGCACCACTCCAGCGCAGCCAGGGGATCGCCGAAATCGTGGACGGCCAGCTCGGTCGCGATGTCCTCGATGACATGACGCAGCATCGTGCGCGCAGACGTCTGATCGTCGACGATGACGATATTCAAAGCGTTACCCACCCCTTGGGGCCACATCAAGTGGCTGTCGGGCAAGGATACTCCGGTGGCGGCAACGCTCGCATCTAGCATGTCGGCAGTCCAGTTCGACGACGCAGACCCCACAGGGGTCCGAGATCCACGAAGGGAACCGATGCGAATCGCGGGGCCCCCTCCCCCGATCTCTATCGGCGCGGGCGGCCTGAAGTTGACCACCCTGCGCGTAAATCCACGCAGGAAGCGTGCCAGCCGGGGCCAGGGCGTCTTGGGCTGGAACAACGGGACCTCCGTCACGGAATGAGGCCGTTCCGTCCATCCGTGACGGGCGACACACCTGCAGGAGCGGCGGTCCGGCAACGATCCTGCTGCCGGGATGGACCCGCCGCGTCACACCGGCCTGAGCCGATACTGCCCCGGTGCGTCACTATCTTGACGCACCCGGCCTGCCCGTCAACCCTGGCTTTCGGGCCGCATGTAGGGGAACAGCAGCACGTCCCGGATCGAATCCGAGCCTGTCATCAGCATGACCAGGCGGTCGATACCGATACCCAGGCCGCCGGTCGGCGGCAGGCCGACCTCCAGGGCCCGGATGTAGTCGGCATCGAAGTGCATGGCCTCGTCGTCCCCGCCCTCCTTCGCCTGGACCTGGGCCATGAAGCGCGCGGCCTGGTCTTCGGGATCGTTGAGCTCGGAGAAGCCATTGGCCAGCTCCTTGCCGTTGATGAACAGCTCGAAGCGGTCGGTATAGCCCGGCTGGTCGTCATTGGCGCGGGCCAGCGGCGACACCTCGACCGGGTGGTCGGTGATGAAGGTGGGCTGCACCAAAGTGTGTTCCACGGTCTTCTCGAAGATCTCGAGCAGCAGCTTGCCCCAGCCATAAGACGGCTTCACATGGATCTTGAGACGCGCGCAGTGGGCCGCCAGGGCCTCGCGGTCCGTACAGTCGGCCGCACTGATTTCCGGATTGTGGTGGCGCACCGCCTCGTCCATGCGCCAGCGGCGGAACGCCGGCTCCAGGTCGATGTCCTGGCCGTCCCAGGTCACCTGGCCGGTGCCAAGGACCTCATGGGCGACATCCCGGATCACGCCTTCGGTCAGGTCCATGATCTCGGTGTACGTGGCGTAGGCCTCGTACAACTCCAGCATGGTGAACTCGGGATTGTGCCGCGTACTGACGCCTTCGTTGCGGAAGTTGCGGTTGATCTCGTAGACGCGCTCCAGCCCGCCGACGACCAGGCGCTTCAGGTACAGCTCCGGCGCCACGCGCAGGTACAGGTCCAGATCCAGCGCGTTGTGGTGCGTGGTGAAAGGCTTGGCCGCGGCGCCACCGGGGATGTAATGCATCATCGGCGTTTCCACTTCCAGGAAACGCCGCGTGTCCAGCCACTCGCGGATCGCGCGGATGATGCGCGAGCGCTTGATGAAGACATCGCGCGCTTCCGGGGTGACGATCAGGTCCACGTAGCGCTGGCGATAGCGCTGTTCCACGTCGGACAGGCCATGCCACTTGTCCGGCAACGGGCGCAGCGACTTGGTCAGCAGGCGCAGCGCCTCGGCCTTCACCGACAGTTCGCCGGTCCGGGTCCGGGTCAGGCCGCCTTCGACGCCGACGATGTCGCCGATGTCCCAACCCTTGAAGGCGTCGTAGGTGTCGCCCAGCGTGTTGGACTGCAGGAACAGCTGGATGCGCCCGGACTCGTCCTGGATCTGGACGAAGCTGGCCTTGCCCATCACCCGCTTGGCCATCAGCCGGCCGGCCAACTTCACCCGCCGGCCAGCGCCTTCCAGCGCTTCGACCGTCCACAGGTCGGCGTCGCCGTACTGGGTCTGCAGGTCGCCGGCGTAATCGCTGCGGCGGAAGTCGTTGGGGAACGCGATGCCCTGCCCGCGCAGGGCCGTCAGTTTGGCGCGACGCTCGGCGATGAGGCTGTTCTCGTCCTGCGGGGCCGTTTGGTCTGTCATCGGGTTGTGTCGGGTTCTGGAGCGTGGGAGCGACGTGAGTCGCGGGCTTTTTTCGACGGCCGTTCGCGACGTGCATGGCTCCCACAGGGGGAGCGGCCGCATCAGGCGTCGATGCGTTTGGCGCCGGCTTCCAGGCCGGACTTCAGGCTGGCCTCGACGAACTCGTCCAGGTCGCCATCCAGCACCTTCTGGGTATCCGAGCGCTCGATACCGGTACGCAGGTCCTTGATGCGGCTCTGGTCCAGCACGTAGTTGCGGATCTGGCTGCCCCAACCGATGTCGGACTTGGTCGCTTCCACCGCGTCGCGCTCGGCGTTGCGCTTCTGGATCTCGAGCTCGTACAGCTTCGCGGCCAGCATCTTCATCGCATTGTCGCGGTTCTGGTGCTGGCTGCGACCGGTCTGGCAGGCCACCACGATGCCGGTCGGCACGTGGGTGATGCGCACCGCAGATTCGGTCTTGTTGACGTGCTGGCCGCCGGCGCCCGAAGAGCGGTACACGTCGGTCTTGAGGTCAGCCGGATTGATGTCGATGTCGATGTTGTCGTCGACTTCCGGCGACACGAACACCGAGGTGAAGCTGGTGTGGCGCCGGTTGTCCGAGTCGAACGGTGATTTCCGCACCAGGCGGTGCACGCCGGTCTCGGTCTTCAGCCATCCGTAGGCGAAGTCGCCTTCCACGCGCAGCGTCGCCGACTTGATGCCGGCCACGTCGCCACCGCTGGCCTCCATCAGTTCGGTCTTCCAGCCGCGCGACTCGCACCAGCGCAGGTACATGCGCAGCAGGATTTCCGCCCAGTCCTGGGCCTCCGTGCCGCCGGCACCCGCCTGGATGTCGACGAAGGCGTTGGAGCTGTCCATCTTGCCGGAGAACATCCGCTGGAATTCCAGCTTGCCCACGTGCACGGCATAGCGCTCGACATCGGCCACCACGGCCTGCGCGGTGTCCTCGTCGTTCTCCATCTCGGCGAGTTCCAGCAGCTCGGAGCCGCCGGTCAGACCTTCCTCGATATCGCGGATACCGTTGACGGTCTTGTCCAGGAGCGAGCGCTCGCGGCCCAGTTGCTGGGCGTAGTCCGGGTTGTTCCAGATGTCCGGGCTTTCCAGCTCGCGGTTTACTTCTTCCAGGCGCTCGCGCTTGGCATCGTAGTCAAAGATACCCCCGGAGCGAGGCCAGCCTGTCCTGCAGGTCGGCGATGCGCTGGCGGATGGGGTTGAGCTCGATCATGGTGCGTATGAACGGGGGACGGAATCGGCCGGCAAGGATACCAGAGCCCGGCGCCGCGCCGGCCGGAAGCGTTTCCGGAACAGGAATTGCATGGAGATGCATGCCCCTGCCCCGAGTCGCCGCCGGTCATGTCCACCCCCGCCTCGTCCCGTTCCCCGCTATCCGCCCTGCTTGGCCTGGCGATGCTGGTCACCCTGCCCTCGTCTGCGGCACCCCCGCCGGACGACCGTGCCGCTCAGGTGGGCCTGTGCCTGAAGCTGCGGCGCGACGAACCCGTGAAGGCAGTCGCGCTCGCGCATCGCCTGCTGCAGGCGACCGACCTGTCGCTCGAGGACGAACTGAAGACGCTCAGCTGCCTCGGCATCGCCGCCGGCCTGAGCGGCGAACCGGAACAGGCGCTGATCGCCGCCGAGCGCATGGAGCGCCGCGTGGGCGAGCGCCCCGACCTCACCCCCGACCTGAAGATGCGCGCCTATTCGCAGGCCGGTTCCATCTACCAGGGCGCCGGGCAGATCCACAGTGCGGAGGCGGCCTACCTGCGTGCGTACGAAGTGTCGTCGCGGCTGGATGCCCACGATGCCGCACTGGTGCAGGCGGCCACGCTGACCAACATCGGACTGATCCACGCCGACTACCTGGATTCGCCCGACGTGGCGGACGAGTACTACCGCAAGGCGCTGGCCATCGCCGAGACGGTGGATCTGAAGGATCCGCTCATCCTCCACAACCACGCGCTGAACCTGATCTCGCTGGGCCGCAATACCGAAGCCATGGGCGTCATCACCCAAGGCGAAGCCATGGCCAAGGCCAAGCAGTCGCACGCCGTGCTGGACCGCCTGCACGCCGAGCGCGCCGGCCTCTGGATCCAGCAGGGCAAGCGTATCCAGGCCAAACCGCTGCTCGACGCCGCGATCCGCTCGCAGGAGGCCAGCCAGGATTTCCCGGGACTCGCCGGCTCGCTGGCGAAGCGCTCCATCCTGCAGCGCCAGTCGGGCGACGCACCCGGCGCGCTGGAGACCGCGCGACGCGCGTGGAGCTTGGTCGAGGGCCAGCCGCAGCCCCAGAAGCAGCGTGAAGTGCTGCTGGCGTGGATGGCCGCACATGCGGCGCTGGGCCAGTCGGACCAGGCGCTCGCCGTCGGTGCGCGCCTGCATGCGCTGGAGATGAGCTCGCTGAAGCAGCAACGCCTCGAGTTGCTGGCCGACCTGCAGGCACGCAGCGAGAGCGCGGATGCCCAGCGCGAACTCGAACAGATGCGCCACGACGCGCAGATCAGCGCCCTGAACGACGACAAGGCCGCACTGGTGCGCCGGGCCGGCGGCGCCCTGCTCGGGCTGCTCGTGGTCGCAGGTGTCGGCTTCGGCCTGCTGCAACGGCGCAAGAACCGCCAGCTGCGCGCCGTCAGCGCGACCGATCCGCTCACCGGCCTGCGCAACCGTCGCGCCGCCGGCGACGCCC
The DNA here is from genome assembly GCF_900104255.1 of Pseudoxanthomonas sp. CF385. Lineage (NCBI taxonomy): Bacteria > Pseudomonadati > Pseudomonadota > Gammaproteobacteria > Lysobacterales > Lysobacteraceae > Pseudoxanthomonas > Pseudoxanthomonas sp. CF385. The sequence goes on along the minus strand of NZ_FNKZ01000001.1, from coordinate 2,108,500 downwards.
TGCAAGCGATGTCCGCGCAACGCGCATCGCCCGGCATGCGCCACGTGCTGTTCCTGATCGACATCGACCATTTCAAGAAGGTCAACGACAGCTTCGGCCACCACGCCGGCGACGACGTGCTGGTGGACATCGCCGACGCCTTGCGCGGGCTCTGCCGGCCGGGCGACGTCATCGCCCGCTGGGGCGGCGAGGAGTTCCTGATGGCCTGCCCCGACCTGACTGCCGCGCAGGCATGCACGGTCGCCGCGCGCCTCCACGAGCGCCTGGGCGGGGCCCGCGAACTCGCCCCGGGCCGCGCCTGGGACCTCACCGTGTCGCTGGGTTTCGCACCGTTCCCGTTCTTCGAAGAAGGGCGCGAGGGCTGGGAATACGCCATCCGCCTCGCCGACCGCGCGCTCTACGCCGCCAAGGACCCTCGCAATGCCTGGGCCGGCCTGTGGGGACGTTCGCTGCCCGAAGGCTCCAGTGCCGCCGCCGTGCTGGAGGAACCGGAGAACGCCGTGCGCAGCGGCAACGTGGACCTGATGGCGAGCTACGCCATCGAACGCCTGCCCAAGGCCGTGCTGCGCGCCGCGTAAGCGGCTAGGCCGGTTCCGCGCCGGTGCGCGCGCGCAGGTCCTGCCGGTAGCGCCGGCTGCACGGAAGCGTCGTGCCATCGCGCAGGTGCACGCGCGCATCGCCGGTTTCCAGCGGCTCGATGGACGCCACGTGGTCCAGCGCCACCACGTAGCTGCGATGGATGCGGGCGAAGCGCCGGGGATCCAGCCGGGCCTCGATGCCGGCGATGGTGCTGCGCAGCGGATAGTCATGCCCGCGCACGCGCAGGTTGACGTAGTTGCCGGCTGCCTGCAGCCACTCGATGTCGTTGGCCGCGACCAGGAACTCGCGCCCCAGCTTGCGGATCAGGAAGCGCTCCGGCCGGTCCACCGGCTCCAGCGCGGGGCCTTCGTCCGGCTCGGTTAGCAGGCTGGCCTCGCCCTGCCAGCGGCGCAGCAGCAGGCGGTAGGCTTCGATCGTCAACACGATGTAGGCGAAGCTGCGGATGTCCTTCAGGTATTCGTAGAAGAGTTCACGCGGCCAGGGACCGAAGTCATAGCTCATCCCCTGCGTCCGGTAGGCCAACATCCGCAATGCCACCATCCCCACCACGTGGACGAGGCAGACCACGAGGCTGGCCCCGGCATACCGCAGGAGCTGCCGCCGCCAGTCGCCCCATTGGAACGGGTAGCGCCGGGTGAACCAGACCATGCCCGGAATGATCACCAGCACCCACATGAGCGCACTGCTGGTTTCCCACACCGCAGGCTCCCAGGCCTGCACCGTGGAGTCGCCGCGCCGCAGTTCCATGAGCGTGGTGATGCTGTTGGCGACGCAGTTCGCGCCGGTGAGCGCGATCCAGAATCCCGCCTCCGCGATCCGCCTCCAGGGCAGATAGCGCTCGTACGTCAGTGAGGCGGGTTCCGTCATGCGCGCATTCTAGCCCCGGCCTGCGCACCCTCCTCCGCGATTCGTCCCCGTATCCCGCCACTGGACCCAAACCCGCCGCGGCGCGTCCCTTCGTCATGGCCGCGGACATGGCGTCGGGCGACGCTGACGCCATCGCACGAGAAGGAATCCCCGATGCAACGTCGTCACGATCTGGACTGGGTCCGCGTATGCGCCTTCGGCGTGCTCGTGCTGTACCACGTGGGCATGTACTACGTGACCTGGGACTGGCACGTGAAGAGCCCGGCGGCCAGCGACACGCTGGAACCCTTCATGCTGCTCAGCTCGCCGTGGCGGCTGGCGCTGCTGTTCCTGGTGTCGGGCGCGGCGACCGCGTTCCTGCTGGAGAAGGCCCGGGACGCGGCCACCGCGGGCGGCGTCCGGACGCGCTTCCTCGGCAGCCGCTCATGGCGGCTGCTGCTGCCGCTGGTGTTCGGCATGCTGGTGATCGTCCCGCCGCAGTCGTATTACGAAGTGGTGGAGCAACTGCCGGGCGGCTACCACGCGGGCTACCTGGCGTTCTATGCCCGCTACCTGGCTGGCTACGACGGTTTCTGCGATGCGGACGGGTGCCTGGACATGCCTACCTGGAACCATCTCTGGTTCGTCGCCTACCTCTGGGTGTACACCGTGGTGCTATGGCTGCTCTGGCGTGTGGCGCCACGCGCCCTGGAGGCCGCCGCACGTGGCCTCGACAAGGGGCTGGAAGGTATCGGCGTGCTGGTATGGCCCACGCTGTTCCTCGGACTGGTGCGCATCCTGCTGGTCGGTCGCTTCGAACAGACGCACGCACTGGTCGACGACTGGTACAACCATGCGCAGTACTTCAGTGTGTTCCTGCTGGGCTTCCTGATCGCACGAAGCGAGGCCGTGTGGGCCGCAATGGCCCGGATGCGCTGGGCCGCCCTGCTGCTCTGGCTTGGCAGTTGGGCGGGCCTGATCGCGTATTTCGTCCGCTTCGCCGATGGGCAGCCGCCCGAACTGCTCCGGACCGCCATGCGTATGGTCTGGGGACTGGACCAGTGGTGCGCGATCGTCGCGGTGCTCGGCTTCGCCCGCCACTGGAATCCCGGCGACAGCCGCGTGCTCCGTTACCTTGTGCCGGCCGTGTTCCCGGTCTACATCCTGCACCAGACAGTCACCGTTGTAGTCGCCCACCATCTGAAGCCGCTGGCGATCCCGCCGCTGGCAGAAGGCCTGCTGCTGGTGTTCGTCACCTTCGCCGCCTGCTTCGCGGGCTATGAAGTCGTACGCCGGATCGCCTGGCTGCGACCGCTGTTCGGCCTGAAGCGCACGGTCCGCGGGCGGACCGATGGCGCGCCGGCGATGGCGAGCTCCAGCGAGGCGTGAGGACTCAGTCCGCGGCCTGCCAGTGGCGGATCAGCAACTGGATGCCACGACGGTTCTGCCAGTCGTCGGTGTCCAGCTGGTAGGCCGCATGGATGCGGGTCGGCGGTGCCTGGTCCTGCCACCCGTTGAAGTGGATCGCGTTCAGCGGCGCGGCATGACCGGGCAGGCGCAACGAGAACTTCAGGTGCTTCTCCCCCAGCACGCGCCAGTCGAGCACGTCGAAACAGCCATCGAACACCGGCTCGGGAAATCCCTGCCCCCACGGCCCCGCGCCGCGCAACGCTTCGGCGTGGGCGCGATCCAGCTCATCCGTCTGCAACTCGCCATCGCTCAACAGCACTTCCTGCAGCATGGCCTCGTCGAGCAGCCTCGACGCCTGCGCATGGAACGCCTCGCGGAATGCGGGAAGCGCGCTGTCGTCCAGCGACAGCCCGGCCGCCATCGCATGACCGCCGAAGCGCTGCATCAGCCCGGGCTGCGCGGCGTCGATCGCGGCCAGCGCGTCGCGGATATGGAAGCCGGGGATGGAACGCGCGGAACCCCGCAGCGTCGTGCTGCCGGGTTCGGCGGGCGCGAACGCGATCACCGGGCGATGCAGGCGCTCCTTGATCTTCGACGCCACCAGCCCGACCACGCCGGGATGCCAGTCGGGGTCGAACAGGCACGGCGCGAGCGGCACCTCGTCCTCGGCATCGATACGGGCGAGCGCGGCATGCGCCTCGTCCACCATCTGCTGCTGCACGCCCCGGCGTTCGGCGTTGATGCCGTCCAGCACACGCGCCATCTCGTCGGCCTGGGTGGCGTCGTCGGTGAGCAGGCAGGCGATGCCCAGCGCCATGTCCTCCAGCCGCCCCGCGGCATTCAGGCGCGGCGCGATGGCGAAACCGATGTCCGATGCCGTCAGCCGTGCCGGCTCGCGACCGGCGACGCGCACCAGCGCCTGCAGGCCCGCACACCCCTGGCCCGCGCGCAGGCGGCGCAGGCCGGCGCCGACGAGCGCACGGTTGTTCGCATCCAGCGGCACGAGATCGGCCACCGTGCCTACGGCGACGAGATCGAGCAGCGAGGTCAGGTCCGGTTCGGAGCCTTCGAAGGCGCCGCGTTCGCGCAGCACGCGGCGCAAGGCGAGCAGCACGTAGAACATGACCCCCACGCCTGCCAACATCTTGCTGGGAAACGGATCGCCGCGCAGATTGGGATTGACGATGGCGTCTGCCGGCGGCAAGGCGTCGCCGGGCAGATGATGATCCGTCACCAGCACCTGCCAGCCCCGCGACTTCGCCGCGGCGATGCCCGCGTGGCAGGCGATGCCGTGGTCGACGGTGACGAGCAGGTCGGGCTTCAGCGCGTCCAGCTCCTCCACCAACGACGGCGACAGGCCGTAGCCATGGACGATGCGGTTGGGCACGGCCGGCGTGACCCGCCGCGCGCCCAACAGGCAGAGGCCACGGACACCGACCGCGCACGCCGTGGCGCCGTCGCAATCGAAGTCGCCGACGATGACGATGTGACGGCTCTCCGCGATGGCATCGGCGAGCAGCGTGGTCGCAGCGTCGAGGCCGCCGAGCAGGTCGGGAGGAAGAAGCTGCGCCAGCCTGGGCTGGGCCTGCTCCATCGAACAGGCGCCCCGGGCTTCGTAGACACGCTGCAGCAACAGCGGCACGGTCGCGGGCCAGGTGCCGGCCGCGCCTGCGTCGCGCCGACGGATCCGCGCGGCGGACCTCATGCGGGCACGTGATCGGGGCGCGCCGTATCCAGGCGCGTCAACGCGCGACGCCAGATTCGCCAGCGCTGGTCGCGGCGCAGCACGAACAGGGCGCCGTCTTCGAAATCCAGCGTCAGCGTGTCCAGCTCGCCCTTGCGCACCGCGTCCTGCAGCGGACGCAGCGCGTCGCGGCACAGCAGGTCCAGGTTGCGCAGATGGCGCAGGTCGATGAGTGCATCCACGCCGCCCTCGCCATCGGCATGGCTCGCGTCGACGCCGGCGGCCTGCGCCAGCGCCTGCAGCAGGATGTCGTTGCCTTTCACCTGGCGGAACCCGGTGCGCACGACATCCGGCAGCGTGCCCGCGCCCCAGAACCACAGCGAATTCACCGGCGGCTTGCCCTGCGCCACACGCTGGGCGTTCCACGGATGGTTGTGCAGCAGCACCTGCGCTTCGCTCAGCAATGCGCGCCAGCGCCGGCCGGGATCGCCGTGCGGGAGATGGGCGAAGAGGTCGTCGCCCAGCACATCGTCCACCGGCGTGAATTCGGGCAGCTGCGCTTCCAACGGCAGCCGCAGGTACCAGCGCGCCGGGTGCGGCGCATCGAGCAGCATGCCGGCGTCGCCGAACAGGGGTTTGAGCACGGGCAGCAGGGCCGCCGTGTCTTCCGCGGACAGGCCCAGCGATTCGCCGTGCGCCAGCATCCGCGCACCGGTCATGTCCGGCGACACGCGTGCGGGATCCGCGCGCAGCCAGCGGGCGCCGGCCGCGTCGCCGGCATCGCGCTGGCGGGTCAGTGCAGCGATCGGCCAATGGTCCGGCACCAGCTGGAACTGCCGACGCAGCTGCGCGCGCTCGCCCGCCTCCACGTCGCTCCTGTCGCTGCGGCCCAGCGCACGCGCCACGTCGTCGGGCAGCGCCTGCCCGACAAGGCGGGTGCGCGCGGGCAGCAGCAGGGTGGCCTGGGCCATCGTGGCTCAGTCGTCGCTGTACGAGACGCCGACGATTTCGTATTCGCGCTGGCCGGCCGGCGCGTCGATGGTGACCGAGTCGCCTTCGTGCTTGCCGATCAGGGCGCGGGCCAGCGGCGAGGAAATCGCGATCAGGCCAAGCTTGATGTCCGCCTCCAGGTCGCCGACGACCTGGTAGCGCTTCTCTTCGTCGGTATCCACGTCGGCCAGCACCACCTTGGCGCCGAACACGATGCGCGAACCGGCGTTGAGCTTGCTGACGTCGATGACTTCGGAGTGCGACAGTTCGCCCTCCAGCTGTTTGATGCGGCCTTCGATGAAGCCCTGCTGTTCGCGGGCGGCGTGGTACTCGGCGTTCTCCTTCAGGTCGCCGTGCGCACGCGCTTCCGCGATGGCCGCGATCACTTCGGGACGCTTGACCGTCTTCAGCAGGTCCAGTTCCTGGCGCAGGCGCTGGGCGCCCTGCATCGTCAATGGGGCTCTCACCCTTGAAGCTCCTTGTGCAGTTCCTGCAACGCCAGCACCGGGCCCGTGCCGCGGTATTCCAGCGAATGCACCAGCGCCTTGGCGCCGGCGACGGTGGTTGAATAGGTAACGCGGTGCTGCAGGGCCTCGCGCCGGATCGAGAAGGAGTCGGCGATGGCCTGGCGTCCTTCCGTGGTGTTGACGATATACACGATTTCGCCGTTCTTGATCAGGTCCACCACGTGCGGACGGCCTTCCAGCACCTTGTTGATCTGGGTGCATTCGATGCCGTGCTCACGCAGCCACGCGGCGGTGCCGGCGGTGGCGACGATGGAGTACCCGCGGCCGACCAGCTCCTGGGCCACCGGCAGCACGCGCTTCTTGTCCGGGTCGCGCACCGAGATGAACACCTTGCCCACCGGCGGCGCCTTGATGCCGCCGGCTTCCTGCGCGCGCGCCATGGCCGCGCCGAAGCTGCGACCCACGCCCATCACTTCGCCGGTGGAACGCATCTCCGGCCCGAGGATCGGGTCCACGCCCTGGAACTTGGCGAACGGGAAGATTGCTTCCTTCACCGAGTAGTAGTCCGGCACGATCTCCTTCGTCGCGCCCTGCCCGGCCAGCGTCTTGCCGGCCATGCAACGCGCTGCGATCTTCGCCAGCGGCATGCCGGTGGCCTTGGAGACGAACGGCACGGTGCGCGAGGCGCGCGGGTTCACTTCCAGCAGGTAGACGATGTCGTCGCTACCGTCCTCGCTCGCCTGGATGGCGAACTGGGTGTTCATCAGGCCGACGACCTTCAGGGCCTTGGCCAGTTCGACTACCTGGCGACGCAGCTCGTCCTGCGTCTTCGCCGACAGCGAGTACGGCGGCAGCGAGCACGAGGAATCGCCGGAATGCACGCCGGCCTCCTCGATGTGCTCCATCACGCCGCCGATCAGGACGTTGCCTTCGGCGTCGGCGATGATGTCCACGTCCACTTCGACGGCGTTGTCGAGGAAGCGATCCAGCAGCACCGGCGAGTCGTTGGAGACTTTCACCGCGTCGCGCACGTAGCGGGCCAGGTCGGATTCGCCATAAACGATTTCCATCGCGCGGCCACCCAGCACGTACGACGGGCGCACGACCAGCGGATAGCCGATCTCGCGGGCCAGCAGCAGGGCTTCCTGGTCGTTGCGGGCGATGCGGTTCGGCGGCTGCTTCAGGCCGAGCTTGTCGACCAGTTGCTGGAAGCGCTCGCGGTCTTCGGCCAGGTCGATGGAATCCGGGCTGGTGCCGATGACCGGCACGCCGTTGGCCTCCAGCGCACGCGCGAGCTTCAGCGGGGTCTGGCCGCCGTACTGCACGATGACGCCCTTCGGCTGCTCGAGTTCCACGATCTCCAGCACGTCTTCCAGTGTCAGCGGCTCGAAGTACAGGCGGTCGGAGGTGTCGTAATCGGTGGAGACGGTTTCCGGGTTGCAGTTGACCATGATGGTCTCGAACCCGTCCTCGCGCAGCGCGAGCGCCGCGTGCACGCAGCAATAGTCGAACTCGATGCCCTGGCCGATGCGGTTGGGACCACCGCCGAGGATCATGATCTTCTCGCGGCCGGTTGGGTGCGCCTCGCACTCGTCCTCGTAGGTCGAGTACAGGTAGGCGGTGCTGGTGGCGAACTCGGCGGCGCACGAGTCCACGCGCTTGTACACCGGTTTCACGCCCAGCGCCTTGCGCAGCACGCGCACGGCGGCCTCGTCGGTGCCGGCCAGCTGGGCCAGGCGCGCGTCGGAGAAGCCCATCCGCTTCAGGCGGCGCATGCGCGCCTTGTCGAGCGAGCCGAGGCCATCGGTGGCGAGCTGCTGCTCGGCCGCGATGATCTCTTCCATCTGGTCGAGGAACCAGGGATCGATGAAGGACAGCGCATGCACCTGCTCTACCGTCATGCCGGCACGGAACGCATCGGCGACGTAGAACAGGCGTTCCGGACCCGGCGCCTTCAGCTCGCGACGCAGCTTCGCCAGGTCGTCCTCATCAGCCAGGTTCAGGCCGGTCGGGTCGAGGCCGACCTTGCCGGTCTCCAGACCGCGCAGCGCCTTCTGCAGCGATTCCTGGAAGGTGCGACCCATCGCCATCACCTCACCCACCGACTTCATCTGGGTGGTGAGGCGGGCGTCGGCCTGCGGGAACTTCTCGAACGCGAAGCGCGGGATCTTGGTGACGACGTAATCGATGGCCGGCTCGAACGAGGCCGGCGTCTTGCCGCCGGTGATCTCGTTCTTCAGTTCATCCAGCGTGTAACCCACGGCGAGCTTGGCCGCGACCTTGGCGATCGGGAAGCCGGTGGCCTTCGAGGCCAGGGCCGACGAACGCGACACGCGCGGATTCATCTCGATGACGACGACGCGACCGGTCTGCGCATTGATGCCGAACTGCACGTTCGAGCCGCCGGTGTCCACACCGATCTTGCGCAGCACGGCGATGGAGGCATCGCGCAGGCGCTGGTATTCCTTGTCGGTCAGCGTCTGCGCCGGGGCAACGGTGATGCTGTCGCCGGTATGCACGCCCATCGGGTCGAGGTTCTCGATGGAGCAGACGATGATGCAGTTGTCCGCGGTGTCGCGGACCACTTCCATCTCGAACTCCTTCCAGCCCAGTACCGACTCTTCCACCAGCACTTCGGTGGTCGGCGACAATTCCAGGCCGCGGGTGACGATGTCGACCAGTTCCTCGCGGTTGTAGGCGATGCCGCCGCCGCTGCCGCCCAGGGTGAAGCTGGGGCGGATGATGGTCGGATAACCGACGCGGGTCTGGATCTCCAGCGCCTCTTCCAGCGTGTGGGCGACGGCGGCCTTCGGGCACTCCAGGCCGATCTCGCCCATCGCCACGCGGAACAGCTCGCGGTCTTCGGCCATGCGGATGGCGTCGCGCTTGGCGCCGATCAGCTCGACGCCGTACTTCTCGAGCACCCCGTTGTCGGCCAGGTCCAGGGCGCAGTTCAACGCCGTCTGCCCACCCATGGTGGGCAGCAGCGCATCGGGCTTCTCCTTGGCGATGATCTTCTCGACCGTCTGCCAGTTGATCGGCTCGATGTAGACCGCGTCCGCCATCTCCGGGTCGGTCATGATGGTCGCGGGGTTGCTGTTGACCAGCACCACCCGATACCCCTCCTCGCGCAACGCCTTGCACGCCTGGGCGCCGGAATAATCGAATTCGCAGGCCTGGCCGATGACGATCGGGCCTGCACCGATGATCAGGATGGTTTTGAGGTCGTTGCGCTTGGGCATGGGGGACTGCTTCCAGGGTTACTGGGCCGCGGCGGTCTGCGCCTTGGGCCCGATGTACTTGTCAAAGAACGCCAGCATCTTGGTGTAGAGGTTGACGTTGTTCTGCAGGTCGCGGAATCCGTGCGCTTCCTTCTTCTCCACGATCACGTCTTCCGGCTTCTTGCCGACCTTGGCCAGCTGCGAGATCAGGAAATGCATGTTCTTGATCGGCACGCGCACGTCCTTCTCGCCGTGCACCAGCAGGATCGGGGCCTTGATGCGCTCCACGCCGAACGCCGGCGACTGCGCCATGCGCTCGGCCGCCGTCGGCGGATACACGTCCTTCAGGTAGTTGCGGCCGCTCTCGTGGCCCATGAAGTCCGCATCGCGTTGGGCGTCGAGGTCGTACACGCCCACGTAGCCGACGGTGCAGCGGTACAGGTCCGGCTCGCGCACGACGCTCATCAGCGCCGCGTAGCCGCCGTAGGACGCACCGTAGATGCACACACGGTTCGGATCCGCGATGCCCTGCGCGATCGCCCACTTGACCGAATCGGTCAGGTCGTCCTGCATCGTGGTGCCCCACTTGCGGTAACCCATGCCTTCGAAGGCATTGCCGTAACCGCCCGAACCGCGATAGTTGATCTGCAGGACGGCGTAGCCACGGTTTGCGAACAACTGGACCTCGGGGTTGAAACCCCAATCGTCGCGCGGACCGTGCGGACCGCCATGCGGATTGATGATCAGCGGCAGCTTCTTGCCGTCGCTGTCCTTCGGGATGGTGATGTAGCCGTGCAGCTCCAGGCCGTCGCGGGCCTTCACCACGATGGGCTTCATCGGCGACATTTCCGCCGGCTTGATCCAATCCCGGCTGGCGGTCAGAAACTGCGCCTGACCGGTCTGCCGATCAAACAGGTAGGCCTCCGAGGGCTGCGTGTCCGAATAGACCCGCATCATCAGGTAGCGACCGTCATCCGAGGGGCGCTGGAAAACCACCGCCTTGCCCGGGAATGCTTTGGCCAGCCCCGCGTAAACCTTGGTTTCCGGATGTTCGGGCGCGATCCAGTCCCAATAAGGCACGCCATCTTCGTACCAGACGCCGAGCAGGGTCTTCTCGTCGCTGCTCCACAGGTAGCCCGAGGGGCTTACCGTCCCGTTGCTGGACACCGGCGTTTCCTTGCGGGAATCCACGTCGAGCAGGACGATCGTCTCCGGCTTGCCCTTCTCGCCCTTGGCCATGTAAACGCGTTGGTTCTGCGCGTCGAAACCCAGCGGGAAGTAGGTGGCGCCGTTGCGTTCGCTTTCATGGACCAGGGTCCACTTGTCGCCGTCGCGCCGATACGTGACATTGCGACCGTCGTTCATGGCACCTGCGACGAAGCGGACCTTGCGGTCGTGGTCCACCAGGAAGCTGCCCTGCTCGACCGGAGCATTCGCCACCGTGGTGATGCGACCGTTGTTCACGTTGAGTTTGAACAGGAAGGACGTCTCGACGGAACGCTCGACCAGGATCGTGTCCGGATCCTCCGGCGTCAGGTCCACGACGCTGTAGGTGTTGCCGTTCGGGATGTCCATCCGGCCCGTGCCGTCGAAGTTGGCGGCGTACAGGTCGCCGCGGGCCGTTTCGAAATCGAACCGCCCGGTCTTGAACGTCACGAAGAAGAGCAGTCGCGTGTTGTTGGCCCAGAAGACCTGGCGGAAATGACGGTTCTCGCCGTAGTCGAACTTGCCGACGATCGCCTGGTCGGCGACGCGCACGATCGCCAGCAGCGTGCGATCAGCCTGCGGCACGTTGACCGCCATGTGCTTGCCGTCGGGCGACAGCGCGACCGACGTGAATTGCGGATCCTTGAAGAAGTCCTGGATCGGTATCTCGCGCGCGAAGCCCTGCAACGGCAGCAAGGCCAGCAGCAACAGCAGACGGACCATCATTTTCATCTTCCACTCCCTGAGATGGGGCGGCGTCCCCCGCCGCCCGCTACGGACAATCGATGGCGCGTGGCCATCCCCCTCACGATGACCGTGCCTGCTCCATGCAGGCGACGAACCGGTCGAACAACGGTGCTACGTCATGCGGCCCCGGCGATGCCTCCGGGTGGCCCTGGAACGAAAAGGCGGGCGCGTCGGTCAGTTCGATGCCCTGGTTGGTCCCGTCGAACAGCGAACGGTGGATCACGCGCACGTTGGCCGGCAGCGAGGCCTCGTCCACGGCGAATCCGTGGTTCTGCGACGTGATCATCACCCGGCCGCTGTCGAGATCCTGAACCGGATGGTTGGCGCCATGGTGGCCATGGCCCATCTTCAGGGTCTTCGCACCGGCGGCGAGCGCCAGCAACTGGTGGCCCAGGCAGATGCCGAAGGTGGGCGTCTTCTTCGCGATGAATTCGCGGATCGCGGTGATCGCATAGTCGCAGGGCTCAGGATCGCCGGGGCCGTTGGACAGGAACACGCCGTCGGGCTGAAGCGCCAGCACGTCCGCCGCGCTGGTCTGCGCCGGCACCACCGTGACGTCGCAGCCGCGCTCGGCCAGCATGCGCAGGATGTTGTGCTTCACGCCGAAGTCGTAGGCCACGACCTTGTACGTGGCCGGCGCCTGGACGAACGCATTGCGGTCCAGGTCCAGCTGGCCGTCGCGCCACGGATACGCCTTGTCGGTGGTGACGACCTTGGCCAGATCCATGCCCTTGAGGCCGGGGAATTTGCGCGCGGCTTCCAGCGCCTTCTCGACGTCGATGCCGTCGCCGGCCATCAGCGCGCCGTTCTGGGCGCCGCGCTCGCGCAGCAGACGGGTCAGCTTGCGGGTGTCGATACCGGCGATGGCCACGATGCCGCGGGTCTGCAGCCATTCGGGCAAGGCTTGCTGGTTGCGCCAGCTGCTGGGGCGGCGCGGCACGTCGCGCACGATCAGGCCGGCGCACCAGACCTTGGACGCTTCGTCGTCCTGGTCGGTGCAACCGGTGTTGCCAATATGGGGGTACGTCAGGGTGACGAGCTGGCGGGCGTAGGACGGGTCCGTCAGGACCTCCTGGTAGCCGGTCATGGCGGTGTTGAACACCACTTCGCCGACCGAGAGGCCATCTGCGCCTACGGATTCGCCCTCGAATACGGTGCCGTCTTCGAGTACGAGGATTGCGGGTCGAGTCACGGGGTTCGCCTTGGGGTGAAGGAACCCTGCCCCACCGACTTGCGGCTGCAAGAAACCGCAGACGCGGCGTTCATCCGGTCCGTGGCGATGGGTAACAGGCGAGCGGGAATTGTACGGGGAAGCCCTGTTCAGCGCCACCGTTTTTTGCACCTCGCCGGCGCAGATTCGCGGGTAGCCGACGCACCGCGTTCAGGTTGCAGGAAAGAGGGCGCCGCGCTCGCGTGTCAATCCAGCAGGTCCCGCACACGGTATGCACCGGGCGCACGACCGACCAGCGTGCGCGCCACGTGCAGCGCGCCTCGGGCGAAGATATCGCGATGCGTCGCCCGGTGGATCAATTCGATTCGCTCCCCGAGCCCGGCAAACTGCACCGTATGTTCGCCCACGATGTCGCCCGCACGCAGGCTGGCGTACTGCACCGGCGCACCGGCGCTGCCCGCGGCCTGGCCGAGGGTCAGCGCGGTGCCGGAAGGCGCATCCTTCTTGTGGACGTGGTGGGACTCGACGACGTCCACATCCCAGCCCGGCAGCGCCGATGCCGCCCGCTCCACCAATTCGGCGAGCACCGCGACACCCAGGCTGAAATTGGTGGCCCAGACCAGCGGGATGCGCGTGGCGGCGGCCGCCAGCGCGGCCTGCTGCACGGCATCGATGCCGGTCGTGCCGGACACCAGGGGCTGACCCCGCTCGACGCAGAGCGCCAGGATCGGGTCGAAGCCCTCAGGCAGGCTGAAGTCGATCGCCACATCGAACGCGGGCACGCCCGACACCTCGGTGGCGGCGAAATGCGGCACGCCCTCGACCACCCGTTGCGCCGGCGCACGGCGGGTGACGGCGGCGGCGACCGTGAACAGGGCGGGCTGCTCGGCGGCGAGGCGGAGCAGGGCCTGGCCCATGCGGCCGGAGGCACCGTGGATCAACAAGCGTGTCGGGGACGGGTTCATGGGGCCATGGTAGCGGCCCCTTGCGATACGGCGTAGCCCTGTGTTCAAGGCACCTGGGGATGGCCCAGGTGGAAGCCCTGCGCGAACGGCACGCCGAGCGCCTTGAGCGTCTCCAGCTGGCGCTCGTTCTCCACACCCTCGGCGATCAGGTCGGCCCGCGTGCCCTGCGCGAACGTCAGCAGCGCGGCGATGAGGGCCTGCATGCGCGGCCGCTGGTCGACCTCGCGGACCAGGGTGATGTCGAGCTTGATGATGTCGGGGGCGAGCCTCAGCACGTGCCGAAGGCTCGCGAAGCCGGCGCCGGTATCGTCCACCGCGATGCGCACGCCGGCCTCCTGCAGGGCCGAGAGGCACTGATTCAGTCGCCCGTAGTCGTCCACCGCGGTGTGCTCGGTGATCTCCAGCACCAGCCGGCGCAGATCATGCGCGGCAATGAGATTCCGAAGCCGGTCGCTGCACGCGGTTTCCGGCGAGATGTTGATGGACAGAAAGACGTCCGCCGGCAGCGAAGCCAGATGCGCCAGCGCCGCTTCCGCGGCGGCGAGCTCGAGTTCGACGCTGAGCCCGCTGCGCGCGGCATCCTCGAACCACCGCCCCGTGGACAGGTCGTATTCGAGCGGGAAGCGCGCCAGCGCCTCGTAACCGGCGACGGCACCATCCGCGAGCCGGATGACCGGTTGCAGCGCAGACATGATCTGCCGACCCTCCAACACCTCCAGCAGGCGCGCGCGGGCCTCGCTCACATGCTTGCGGTCGCGTTCGCCCTGCCCCATCCGGGCCTCCAGCGCTGCACGCATCTGCGCATGTTCGATCGCCTTGTACATGCTGGCCGCGACCAGCGTGCTCAGCTGTTCGAGCGTCTTGCAATCCGTGTCGTCGTACGCACTCGGCGTGGTGGCCAACACCTTCAGGACGCCGACGACCTGGCCACGGAACCGCAGCGGCGCCACCAGCATCGATCGCAGGCCCACGTTCCGGCAGGCATCGCGGTTGACCCGCGGATCGTCCTCGCTGTCGTCGCACCGCAGCACGCGCGCCTCGGTGATGCAGCGCCCCGAGAGGCTGCCTTCGACCGGCAGCGTGAGGCCGACCTGGCTCTGCGCGATACCGCTGGCCGACCAGTAGCGCATCAGGTCGCCGTCGCGGATCTCGAGCACCGCGCCGGCCGAACCCGTCAGCTCCTGTGCGCGGTAGGTGATGGCATCGACGACATCCTGCGGCTCCGGCCCCGCGGCCGCGATCTCGCCCTGCGCCGCCACGATGCGCGTCAGCAAGGCGATGGCGTCCTCGTCCGATGCGCGCTTGCCGGGCGCGGAGGTCGGTACGCGTACCGACGACAAGGACGTCACTTTGCGATCCCGACTCATCTCCGACACTCCTTGCGGATGATGAACATGGTGCATGCCCCCATGCATTGAGGCCGTGATGCTAGAGCGATGAGTACAAGGCTGTCGAGTAAACACATTTACGGTTACGCAGCATCACGACACCCGGCTCATTCTTCGGGAACGATACCGGTCAGCCGCTTGCGCCAATCCTCCACCGCACCGCGTTCGAGGCGTCGTTCGAACAGCACCCTCCACGACGGCACGAGCGGCAACGCCAATACGTCATGCAAAAGGTGGGGCTCGATGGCGCGCTGGTACAGCAGGTCGATGAGGCGAGCGAGCGACCACCGGGGATGCGGCCTCGCCTCCAGCGCGATGCGGTCCCCTTTCTGCACCTGCCCTTCCTCGATGACACGGTAGTACCAGCCCGTGCGGCCGGAGTCCTGGACGCGCCTTGCCATGTCGGGAACCGCGAACCGGTCCGACAGTTTCCAGCAGGGTTGCCTCGACTGGGACACCTCCACCAGCGCCGATCCCAGGCGATAGCGATCGCCCAGGCAGACAAACGCTTCCGTCATGCCGGACGTGCTGATGTTCTCGCCGAACGCGCCAGGACGTTCGAGCAACGCATGCGACCCGATATCGGACCGCCACGCCGGGTAGTGGTCCATCGGATAGTGGTGGACCGCCTTGTCCGGCCCGCCGTGCACACGCAGATCGCCCTGCTCGTCCCCGCCGATGCCCAGCGTGGTGACGCGCTGCGGTCCGACGACGGCGATCTTCGCGATCGCGCTGTGACTGCCGGGCCGCGTGAACGGCACCGCCTTGCCCGCCAGCACCTCCTCCACCGTGCATGACGGTGTCGTCATGGCAGCACCCTCCCGAGTCCCGAAGCATCGATCTCGCGCGCCGCACTGGCGAGCGCCTGCGCATCCACGTCGGCATCGAAGCCGATCCGGAAATGCACCTCGCCGTCCGGCGTGCGCGAGGAATGGATGGACGACAGGCTGACGCCGTGCCGTTCGAACACATGCAGCAACGCGCGCAACGAGCCTGGGCGATCTTCCGGCAGGTGCACGCTGAGCGCCTGGCGGCCGGCCAGGTCGGCCAACAGATAACCGATCCGTTCGTAGCTGTAGTTGCCATCGGCCAACATCGCGGGGCCGACGGCGTCGCGGTTGTCCGCCAGGAACTCCTGTCGGAACGCGACACGCGCGGCCTCGGTACCTTCGCCCACCAGGCGCGCCATCCGCTCGATCTGCACGCCCAGCGCCTGCAACACCTCGCCTGCGTAGGGATTGCCGAACTGGATGTCCTCGTAGATCGCCGGGTTCAGCGAGAGGATGCGGGCCAGGATGGCGGCATCCATCTCGAACGACGCCGAGCGGTACGGCATCAGGGCCGCCAGGTCGCCGACGCGCGCGGCTTCGCCACGCAGGACGCCCGCCTGCGCCAGGTGCGTGGCATGGACCATCGCCTGGACCAGTGCCATCACGCGGTCGTGCTGTTCAGGCTCGGCGCGGACGCATTCGGCTTCCAGCGCGGTGAGCAACGAAGTCACCCAGGGACGCCACCGGTCCAGCCGGGCCTCGCTCACCACCATTACCCGGCCTTTCAACGTCGGCGCTTTCGGCGGTGCCGTCATCGGGTGCAGGCCGACGACGTCGGCGCGGGATGCGAGCATCGCCGCGACGGGCGCGGCCTTGATCGAAGTGACATCCAGCCACAAGCGGCCCGCTTCCGTGCCGGCGGCGAGTTCGCGATAACGGGCGATCACATCGACGGTATGGCGGATGGGCGCGGCGAACACCAGCACATCGGCGTCCCGCACCAGCCCGGCCTCATCGACGGATGCCGGGTCGGCAGGATCGTGGCCGATGACCTCCAGCTCCATCCGGGTGCGGAAGAAGCGCTGCAGCCAACGGCCGTAGGCGCCGGCGCTGCCGACGATGCCGATCCGTGGACGGCCATGGAGCATCACCTGCGGCATCAGACGGCACTCACTGCGGCGCAGCCCCTTCGGCTTCGGTCAGATAGACGACCTGAGCACGCAGGTCGGGCATGATCTTGCGCATGACCCGGGCGAAGCCTTCATTGTATTCCGGGGAGCAGACGGGGCCGGGCGTCCGATCATCCAGGGTACGCCGGACGAGCAGGCGGGCGCCTTCCTGGCGGAACGTCGAGACGTAGCTGAGCGTGCCCTCGCGCAGGCTGACGTCCTTCGGCACGGCGATGATCCGCATGGTCGACGGGAACTCGAACGTGTACTCCTCGTCCGAGTGGTATGCGCCGCAGCTGCTTTCGCCCTGCGGCTGATCCGGATCGCCGAGCTGCGAGGCCACCAGCATCGAAACCGGCGTGAAGCTGAGGAACCACGGTTGCACCTGGAAGCCTCCGCTCGTCGGGATCATCCGGTCGACGTCGAAGTCCGCATCCAGGTTGAAGGTCTCCAGCATCGGGACGGGATCGTCGTAGCGCAGCTTGCCGTTGGCCGTCAGCGCATTGCCGCGGAAATAGCCGCGCACCAGCTTGTCCGCATCACCCGCCCCCATGTTGCGGAACTGCGCGCGGGCGGCCACCGCCATGCGTCCGCTCACTTCCACCCGCTGGGTACCCTTGACCGATCCATCGGGCTGGATGCGGAGCGTCGTGCGCAGCTTCTGCCACTCCTTGCCCGCCTGCGTCACCGGAGTGGTGGTGCCGTCGCGATGGCCATCCACCAGCAACACGGGCTTGCCCGCCGCGCCATCCGGCAGGCTGCCGAAGGGCACGGTGGCCGCAGTGGAGTCCACGTACAGGTCCAGGCTGGGGATGTAGTTGATCACGTGGTTGACGACCGACGCGACCGGGATGTCCGGAAGCGTATACGTGCCGCCGGCATTGATCAGGGCCTGGGTGCTGTCGATGCCGCGCGCCTTCAACAGCGCCTGCAGCAGGGTCGCATGGTCCTTGCAGTCGCCCATGCGGTTGTCCAGCACCACGTCCAGGTCGCGCGGCACCACCGCCCCCAGCCCGATGCAGTTGCCCGCGTACGTGATCTTCGTGGAGACCCATTCGTAGAGCTTCTTCGCCGTCTCCCTCGGATCCTTGCTGTTGCCCGCGATCTCCGCCGCGAGCGTGCGCAAGCGTGGCGTCAGCGCCGCCTTGGCGTTGGCCGGTCCACCGTAGGCCGCGGCGATGTCGGCGTAACGCGCGAACGTGGAGAACGCGTAGCCCGGATAACGATCGGCGGTGAAGACGGTGTCGCGCAGGCTCTCGCGCGCGACCGGCTGCCGGTTGCTCCAGCGCCAGCGGACGATCTTGCGTCCATCGCGGGTCTCGACGGCGGGCTGGGTCATCTGCCAGTTGCGCCATGTGGCCTGCATGGACTCCGGCGCGTCGATGCTCACCTCCACGTCGCCGTAGTAGGCCGCCGGACTGTAGTTGCGGATCACCGAGAAATGGCCCGGAAACATGGGTTGCGTGGCCGTCACCCGGTACGCGAACACCGTGGTGTCGCCGACGGCGAGTTCGGGGAACACGACGGTGAGCGTCGTCTGGTCGGAGTAGATGGGCGAGTCGCCCTCGCGCCCCGAACTGCTGCTGACCTGGTAGTTGCCGCGTGGCACGTCGACGCGGCGGCCATCGGCCTTCAACGTATACGCTTCGACCACCTCGGCTTTCTGGATGCTGGTGCTGTAGCTGACCGATGCGTCCTTCGCCGCCTCCAGCGCACTGTCCTTCAACACCTTGATCGCGGTCGCCTGCTCCTGCACGAAACTGCCGTCCGCATTGAGGACGAAGCGCGTCGACTCGCGCTCGACCTGCAACGGCCGGTCGTCGGCCGCCCATGCAGGCGCCACGGCCAGCAGCACCACCAACCCCCACCCCTTCCCCATGTTCGTACGCACGCGAACTCCCCTTCATCGTGGACGTGAATGAAAACGGCCCCGGGGTCTCCGGGGCCGTCGCAGGATGCCACAAGCCGCTCGCGTCCGCGGGCGGCCGAAGGTCGCAGGCTCAGGACGTCATGCGGTCCCAGAACCCCTTCACGCCATCGAGGAAGGTCGCCGATTTCGGCGAATGCTTGCGCGCTTCCTCGCCGATGAAGGTGGCCTCGAACTTCTCCAGCAACTCGCGTTGTTCGGGGGTCAGGTTGACCGGGGTCTCCACCACCACGCGGCAATAGAGATCGCCCTCGCTGCGGCTGCGCACGGACTTCACGCCCTTGCCGCGCAGGCGGAACAGCTTGCCGGTCTGCGTCTCCGCCGGGACCCGGATCTCCGCCTCGCCGTGCAGCGTGGGCACGCGCACGGTGTCGCCCAACGCGGCTTGCGAGATCCGGATCGGCACTTCGCAATGCAGGTCGTCGCCGTCGCGCTGGAAGATGTCGTGCTCGCGCACGCGCACTTCCACGTACAGGTCGCCCGGTGGCGTGCCGGGCGGGCCGGCCTCGCCTTCGCCGGTCAGGCGGATGCGGTCGCCGTTGTCCACGCCGGCCGGGATCTTGACCGACAGGACCTTCTCTTCCTCCACGCGCCCGGCGCCATGGCACTCGGTACAGGGATTCTTGATGGTCTGGCCGCGGCCGCCGCAGGCGGGGCACGCCTGCTGCATGGCGAAGATGCCGCGCTGCATGCGCACGTTGCCGCGACCGCCGCAGGTGCCGCAGGTCTCGACCTTGCCGTCGGCCGAGCCCGAGCCCTTGCAGGGTTCGCAGGCGACCAGCGAGGGGATCTCGATGCGCTTCTCGACGCCCGCGACCGCCTCTTCCAGATCCAGCTCCATCACGTAGCCGACGTCGGCACCGCGCCGCGCCGCGCGTGCGCCGCCACCGCCGAAGATGTTGCCGAAGATGTCGCCGAAGATGTCGCCCATGTCCGGGCCGCCGGGACCGCCACCGCCGCCCATGCCGTGCTCGAACGCGGCATGGCCGTGTGCGTCGTAGGCGCGGCGCTTGGCGCCGTCGGACAGCACCTCGTAGGCTTCCTTGCATTCCTTGAACGCGACCTCGGCCGCCGCATCGCCGGGATTGCGGTCAGGATGGTGCTTCATCGCGCAGCGGCGGTAGGCCTTCTTCAGGTCTTCGTCGCTGGCGTCGCGGGCCACGCCCAGGACTTCGTAGTAGTCGCGTTTGCTCATGTGCGGTCAGGCTGGTCTGGCAGGGGCGCCGGATGGCAGAACGGGAGCCCGTGGCAGGCCACGTCTCCCGTTCGCCGTATCCCGGTGGCGTGGATTACTTCTTGTCGTCCTTCACCTCGGTGAACTCCGCGTCGACCACGTCGTCCGCGGGCGCCGAAGGACCACCCGTACCGCCGGCACCCGGCTGCTCGCTCGAAGCGGCCGCCGCGTACAGCGACTGGCCGGCTTCTTCGAGCGCCTTGGCCTTGGCTTCGATCTGGGTCTTCTCGTCGCCCTTCATCGCAGATTCCAGTTCGGCGATCGCCGACTCGACGCGACCGATCACATCGCCCGGCACCTTGCTGCCGTGCTCGGTGATGGCGCTGCGGGTGGCGTGGATCAGGCCGTCGGCGTGGTTGCGCGCCTGGACCAGTTCCTGGAACTTCTTGTCTTCTTCGCGGTGCGCTTCGGCATCGGCGACCATGCGCGCGATCTCGTCCTCGGACAGGCCCGAACCGGCCTTGATCTCGACCTTCTGTTCCTTGTTGGTCTTCTTGTCCTTGGCCGACACGTGCAGGATGCCGTTGGCGTCGATGTCGAACGACACCTCCACCTGCGGCATGCCGCGCGGCGCCGGCTCGATGCCGGACAGGTCGAACTTGGCCAGCGACTTGTTGAAGCGGGCCTGCTCGCGCTCGCCCTGCAGCACGTGCACCGTCACCGCGGACTGGTTGTCCTCGGCGGTGGAGAAGGTCTGCGAAGCCTTGGTCGGGATGGTGGTGTTCTTCTCGATGATCTTGGTGAACACGCCGCCCAGGGTCTCGATGCCGAGGCTCAGCGGGGTCACGTCCAGCAGCAGCACGTCCTTGACGTCGCCGGCCAGCACGCCGCCCTGGATCGCGGCGCCCAGCGCCACGGCCTCATCGGGATTGACGTCCTTGCGCGGCTCCTTGCCGAAGAACTCGGCCACCGCCTGCTGCACCTTCGGCATGCGGGTCTGGCCGCCGACCAGGATGACCTCGCCGATGTCGCTGGCGCGCAGGCCGGCATCGTTCAGCGCGATGCGGCACGGCTCGATCGTCTTCTTCACCAGGTCCTCGACCAGCGCTTCCAGCTTGGCGCGGGTCAGCTTGATGTTGAGGTGCTTCGGGCCGGAAGCGTCGGCGGTGACGTACGGCAGGTTCACTTCGGTCTGCTGCGAGCTGGACAGCTCGATCTTCGCGCGCTCGGCCGCGTCCTTCAGGCGCTGCAGGGCCAGCGGGTCCTTGCGCAGGTCGATGCCCTGGTCCTTCTGGAACTCCTCGACGAGGTAATCGATGACGCGCTTGTCGAAGTCCTCGCCACCCAGGAAGGTGTCGCCGTTGGTCGCCAGCACTTCGAACTGCTTTTCGCCGTCGACGTTGGCGATCTCGATGATCGACACGTCGAACGTGCCGCCGCCGAGGTCATAGACGACGATCTTGCGGTCGGCCCCACCCTCGCCCTTGTCCAGGCCGTAGGCCAGCGCGGCGGCGGTGGGTTCGTTGATGATGCGCTTGACGTCCAGGCCGGCGATCTTGCCGGCGTCCTTGGTCGCCTGGCGCTGGCTGTCGTTGAAGTACGCCGGCACGGTGATGACCGCTTCGGTGACGGTCTCGCCCAGGAAGGCCTCGGCCGTCTTCTTCATCTTCTCCAGGATGCGCGCGGAGATCTCCTGCGCCGACAACTTCTTGCCGTCGTTGGTCTGCACCCAGGCGTCGCCATTGTCGTGCGCGATGATGTCGTACGGGACCAGGTCCAGGTCCTTCTTCACTTCCGCATCGGTGAACTTGCGGCCGATCAGGCGCTTCACCGCGTAGAAGGTGTTCTTCGGGTTGGTCACGGCCTGGCGCTTGGCCGAGGCGCCGACCAGCACTTCCCCGTCCTTCGTGTAGGCCACGATGGAGGGCGTGGTGCGGTCGCCTTCCGAATTCTCGATGACGCGGGCCTTGCCGCCGTCCATGATCGCCACGCACGAGTTCGTCGTGCCCAGGTCGATGCCGATGATCTTGCCCATGATGGATGTCGCTCCCTAGCGAATGCTGATGTTGGACCCGGCGATCGGCCGGGTGGATGGTCCCGATATAGGGGTGCGATGGCGCCGTTCAAGCGCCGCCGCGAGGCCGTTCAGTCGTGTTTGGCCACGACCACCAGGGCCGGGCGCAGCAGGCGGCCGTTGAGCACGTAGCCCTTCTGGAACACCTGCACCACGCTGCCGGGGGCCGCGCCGGGCGCCTCGGCCTGGCTGATGGCCTGGTGGTGTTCGGGGTTGAACGCTTCGCCGGTGGGGTCCAGCAGGGTCAGGCCGTTGTCGCCGGCCACCTTCAGCAACTGCTTGAAGGTCAGTTCCAGCCCGTCCTTGAGCGGGCTGGGCTCGCCGCCGGCGGCCGCGAGGCCGGCATCCAGGCTGTCGAACACCGGCAGCAGGTCGCCGAGCAGGCGCTCGTTGGCGAACTTGCGGGCCTGCTCGATGTCGCGCGCCACGCGCTTGCGCTGGTTCTCCAGGTCGGCCCGCTCCAGCAGCGTGGTCGCGCGCAGCTGGTCCAGCTCGTTGCGCAGGGTTTCCAGCTCGGCCAGCAGGGCGGCGTCGGCATCGGAGGATTCGGGCATGGCGCCCGGCGTGGCATCGTGGTCGTGCGGTTCGTTCATTTCTATTCCCTGGCGGCAGGTCCAGCCGCCCAACCGGGAACCTATGGGGCCGGCGTTTCGGGATTCAAGGCCGCGCCCAGGACATCGGCCGCCGCCTGTACCACCGGAATGACCCGGTCGTAGGCCATCCGCGTGGGCCCGATCACGCCCAGTACGCCGAGTACCTGGCCGCCGGCCATGTACGGCGCGGTCACCACCGACACGCCGTCGTGCGGGGCCAGGCCGGTGTCCTCGCCGATGAAGATGCGCACGCCCGGCGCGTGGATCGTCCGCTCCAGCAGCTGCAGGATCTCGCGCTTGCGGGCGAAGGCTTCGAACAGGTCCCGCAGCCGCTCCAGATCGGACAGTTCCTGCACGCCCATCAGGCGGGTCTGGCCGGCCAGCACCACGTCGTCGTTCGGCGGGGTGAGCGCCTGTTCCGCCAGCTCGATGGATTCGGCCAGCAACCCTTCCATCTCGGTCTGGGCGCTGCGCAGGTCGCGCAGCAGGGTGGCACGGATGTCGGCCAAGGGCCGGCCCGCGAACTGGGTGTTCAGGTAGTTGGCGATCCGTTCCAGTTCGGAACGTTCGTACGGGCGCCGGGTTTCGATGACCCGGTTCTGCACGTCGTTGTCGGCGAATACCAGGATGGCCATCACCCGGCGGCCGTCCAGCGGCACGAAGTCGATGTAGCGGAAGGCGAACTGCTCACGCCGGGGCACGCTGACCACCCCGACGAAATGGGTCATCGCCGACAGCAGCTCGGAGGCATTGCCGAGCAAGGCCTGGGTGCCCGCACCGCTGGGCAGCTCGGAGCGCAGGCGCGCCACTTCGCCCTCGCCCAGCGATTTCACCTGCACCAGGCTGTCGACGAACACCCGATACCCCTGCGCGGTGGGAATCCGTCCGGCCGAGGTATGCGGCGAGCTCAGCAGGCCGACTTCCTCCAGCTCGGCGAGGATGTTGCGGATGGTGGCCGAACTGACCTCCAACCCCGCGTGCCGGGCCAGGGTCTGCGACCCCACCGGCTCGCCGTCGCGGATGTAGCGCGAAATCAGCGTCCGCAGCAGGTGGCGGGCGCGCGGGTCCAGCGGGGGTGACGTCGACGACATGCCGCATAGATAGCGCCAACGCCTCGGCGCCCGCAAGCACCGGCGACCCCGTCTCGGCCGGTGCGACGCCGGGCGGCGAGCATCGCGCGCCTTCGAACCGCCATCGCCCGGCCCTACACTATCGCCATGCTGACCCATCTCGCGATCAAGGATTTCGCCGTCGTCCGCGCTGCCGAACTGGAGTTCGGCGAGGGCATGACCGTCATTTCGGGCGAAACCGGCGCGGGCAAATCGCTGCTGGTGGACGCGCTGGGCTTCCTGTCCGGGCTGCGCGCCGACAGTGGCGTGGTCCGCCACGGCGCCGAACGCGCCGAGCTGTCCGCCGAGTTCCTGCCGGCTCCGGACTCGCCTGCCCTCGCCTGGCTGGCCGAGCATGAGCTAGACGACGATGGCCAGTGCCAGCTGCGCCGCGTGATCCGTGCCGACGGCGGTTCGCGCGCATGGATCAACGGCCGCAGCGTCACCCTGTCCCAGCTGACCGACCTGGCCGGCCGACTCGTCGAGATCCACGGCCAGCACGAGCACCAGGCGCTGCTCGCCCGCCACAGCCAGCTGGAACTGCTCGATGCGTATGCGGGCAATCAGGCGGAAACCCGCGCCGTGCGCGAGGCCGCACGCCAGTGGAGCGCCCTGCTCGGCGAACGCGACCAGCTCTCCGGCCAGGGCGACGTCTCCGACCGCATCAATTACCTGGAACACCAACTGGCGGAGCTGCAGCGCGAAGACCTCGCGCCCAGCGCGCTCGATGCACTGGTCGTGGGCCATCGCCGGCAGGCGCACGCCGCCAGCCTGATCGCCGCCTGCGATGCGGCGCTGGTGAGCCTGTCGGGCGACGAGGCGCCCTCGCTGGCCCGCCAGTTGCAGCAGACGCGGGCCGACCTCGCCCGCCAGGTCGAGCACGAACCGCGCCTCAGGGACGTGGACGGCATGCTGGAAGGCGCGGCGATCCAGATCGAGGAAGCCCTGGCCCTGCTCGGCCAGGTGCGCGATGACCTGGAAGCCGACCCCGGCCAGTTCGAGGAACTCGAACGCCGCCTCGCGCGCGTCCACGACCTCGCCCGCAAGCACCGCGTGCCGCTCGATGGCCTGCAGGAGCAGCGCGACCGGCTGACCACCGAACTCGACTCGCTGCGCGGCGCGGGCGAGCGTCTGCTCAAGCTCAACGACGACATCGAGGCCGCGCGCCAG
This sequence comes from Pseudoxanthomonas sp. CF385, assembly GCF_900104255.1. Classification (NCBI taxonomy): domain Bacteria; kingdom Pseudomonadati; phylum Pseudomonadota; class Gammaproteobacteria; order Lysobacterales; family Lysobacteraceae; genus Pseudoxanthomonas; species Pseudoxanthomonas sp. CF385. Next base: position 2,083,819 of record NZ_FNKZ01000001.1, on the reverse strand, counting down.
CACTGGCGGGACGCGGCCGGGGTCCTGAGCCGCACACGCCAGCGCGCCGCCAAGGCGTTGGGCGAAACCACCACCGCGCTGATCGCCGAACTCGGCATGGGCGGCGGCCGCTTCGACGTGGCGCTGGAGCCGCACGACGCCGAACGGCCCGACCCCTCGGGCGCCGAGCGCACCGAGTTCCTGGTGTCGGCCAATGCGGGCCAACCGCCGCGGCCGCTGCGCAAGGTGGCGTCCGGCGGCGAACTGGCCCGCATCTCGCTGGCCATCGAAGTGGCCGCGCTGGGACTGGATGCCGTGCCCACGATGGTCTTCGACGAGGTCGATACCGGCATCGGGGGCGCCGTCGCGGAGATCGTCGGCCAGAAACTGCGGGCGTTGGGTGCGCAGCGGCAGGTGCTGTGCGTGACCCACCTGCCCCAGGTCGCGGCACAGGGCCACGCGCATTACCGGGTCAGCAAGGCGCCCGTCGACGGCATGACCCAGAGCGCGGTCGAGCGCCTGGGCATCAAGCAGCGCGAAGAAGAGCTGGCGCGCATGCTCGGCGGCGTGGAAGTCAGCAAGGAAGCGCACGCCGCCGCCAAGCGGCTGCTGGCCAACGCGGTCTGACGCATTTCCTTACGGGACGAGAGAACTAGCGCTTCTTGCGCACGTAGAGCACCAGCGAGTGCTCTTCCAGTTCGTAGCCGTGCTTGGCGGCGATCTCGCGCTGCAGCTTCTCGATCTCGGTGCTTTCGAACTCGATGATCTTGCCGGTGTCCACGTCCACCATGTGGTCGTGGTGGCCGCCGCGGTCCAGCTCGTAGACGGCCTGGCCGCCTTCGAAGTTGTGCTTGAGCACAAGCCCGGCCGCCTCGAACTGGGTCAGCACCCGGTACACCGTGGCCAGGCCGATCTCGTCGCCGTGTTCCAGCAGCTGCCGGTAGATGTCTTCCGCGCTCAGGTGGTGCTGGGAGTTCTTCTGCTCCAGCAGCTCCAGGATGCGCATGCGCGGATGGGTGACCTTGAGGCCGACTTTGCGTAGATCCTGCGATTCCATGGCGTCTCCGTTCACTCTCGGTTTAGCGCCAGCTGCCTGAAGCTCGGTTGCGGCGGTCCGCGGGAGTGTATCATCGGCCCGGTTTCCCACTGTACGTGTCCCATGCGCAAATTCCTGCTGGTTGCCGTCCTCGCTTCCGCCACTGCCGGCTGCGGCATCCTCTACAAGCAGCCGATCTACCAGGGCAACCTGATCGAGAAGAGCGCGGTGGACCAGTTGGCGGTGGGCCAGAGCAAGCAGCAGGTGCAGTCGCTGCTGGGCAGCCCGTCGATCGCCGATCCGTTCCACGCCCAGCGCTGGGACTACACCGCGAGCAACCGCATCAATCGCCGCGGCACGACGGAAATCAAGAACCTCACCCTGACGTTCAATGGCGACACGCTCGCCAGCTGGGAAGGCGAATACTTCCCCGAAGCCGACCTGCAGCTGTCGAAGGACGTGCGCAAGTTCGGCCCGAACCTGGCCAAGGAAAAGAAGAAGGGCCGTCGCCGCTAAGGCGTCACTTGCGCGCCCGTCGGCGGCGCGCGTCCTTCGGGTCCAGCAACAACGGGCGCAGCACTTCCACGCGATCGCCCTCGCGCAGCGCTGTTCCGCCTTCCACCATCAGGCCATGGACCGCCAGCGGCTGTCCGGGCGTGAGGTCGTCGAAGCCGCAGGCTGCGATGGCATCCGCCACGACCGATCCGTCAGGCAGGTCCAGGTCCACCGACTCGAAGCGGTGCGGCCAGGCCCGGATCACCTCCACCCGCATCTCAGGCCCCGCGGTCCGCGGCCCGCACGAAGTCATCGACCATGCGGTCGGCCAGGCTCTGGAAACCCAGCGCCATCGCAGGCGCCAGCAGGCGGCTGCTCGGTTCGAATTCCAGCGTCAGCGTCACCTTGCAGGCGGACTCGTCCAGGGCGTGGAAATCCCAGCGACCGTGCAGCTTGCGGAACGGACCATCGACCAGATTCATGTCGATCCGGTGCGGGCGGTCCAGGGTGTTCTCGGTGGTGAACCAGGTCCGCAGCGAACCCAGGCCCAGGTCGAGCCGGGCCACCAGGCGCTCCTCGCCCTGCTCGATCAGCTGCGCGGCGCTGCACCAGTCGAAGCGGCGCGGATAGGCCGCCACGTCGTTGACCAGGTCGAACATCCGGGTGGCCGAGTGTTCGACCAGGGCGCTGCGGCGGATCGTATGCATGTGGCTCGCGTGGAATTCCGCCTTCGGCGACAATAGGACGGATGGCAAAGAAACCGGACAAGAATAAAGCAACGGGCACGATCGCGCTGAACAAGCGCGCCCGTCACGAGTACCACCTCGAGCAGCGCCACGAAGCGGGCCTCGCCCTGCAGGGCTGGGAGCTCAAGGCCATCCGTGCCGGCCGCGCCAACATCACCGAGGCGTACGCCACGATCCGGAATGGCGAGATTTTCCTGTTCGGCGCGCAGATCACCCCGCTGATCCAGGCCTCCACCCATGTGGTGGCCGACGACCGCCGCACGCGCAAACTGCTGCTGCACCGGAACGAGATCGACAGCCTGATCGGCAAGGTCGAGCGCGACGGCTACACCCTGGTGCCCACTTCGCTGTACTGGAAGGGCAACAAGGTGAAGGCGGAAATCGCCCTGGCCAAGGGCAAGCAGACGCACGACAAGCGCGCCAGCGAGAAGGACCGCGACTGGGCCCGCGAGAAATCGCGGGTGATGCGTCAGCACAACAAGGATGCGTAGCTTCATCGCGACGCGATGAAGCTCCCAAGATTTCCTTCGCAAATCTCGGGCCCGACGCACGCTGCCTATCCCCCTTCGCGCTGACCCGCGAATCGCCCTCTTACAAAGGGGGCATACAGCAGCAATGCTGGATCTCACCTGGCTGAACACTTCAGGGCACGCGCCTTGTGAAGCCTGGGGCCCGCCCCTACACTGTTCCTCGTCAGGACGTTTCTGACTCCCGGGGGTGCACTGGCTTCGACGGGGGTTGCGAAGTTGCCTGGTGCATGCCGAGGGGGCAGCTTTCCTCGTAAATCCAGCGGCAAAACTCTAGTTGCCAACGACGACAACTACGCTCTCGCCGCTTAAGGCGTAAGCCCTGAAACTGCTTGTGTCCGTGCTCGCAGCGTAAGGTCATTATCACGGAATCGCCGGGAGTGGCTGCCTGTCAGCACCCGGTCAACCTAAAACAGGCTGGTCCTGCGGTGCGCTTTGCCCACCGTGCTGCTGCAGGACGAGATCCAACGGTGGGATAAGCATGTAGTACCGGGGATGGAGTGCCTTCGGACGGCGGTTCAATTCCGCCCACCTCCACCATTCAGCGAAAAGGCCGGACCCGCCAGGGTCCGGCCTTTTCGTTTCCGGCCCGGGCGGCGGGTCATCGCAGCGGCGGTTCCTGTAAAATCCCCGCTCTTTTGAGCCACCGTGTGACCACAGTGCAGTACCGGACGCCCAGGGCGGCCCCCGCCTTCGTCCGTCTCCTCGCCCGCCTGGGCGGGACCGACCTGCCCGATGCCGGCCCGGCGCTGTCCGAGCGGCTGGGCCACTGGATCGACTGGAACCGCGCCGTCTCGCTGTCGCGGGCGCTCGATGGCGCCGTCGCGCCCGAGGCGGCCGTTCCCGCATCTGACGCGGCCCATGCCGACGCCGTCGCCCGGGTCCGCACGTCGCTGTCGGAAGCCATCCTGCGCGGCCCGCCGGCCGATGCGGGCGCGGAGGACTTCGCGCCCTACCGCCGTTTCTGCCTCGAGCGCCAGCGCGCCATGCTGACCGGCACCGGGCCCCTGCGCGGGCGCCTGCGTGATGCCCTGGCGCAACGTGGCGGCGACCCGGCCCGGCTGGCCGAGGTCGATGCCGTGATGGAGATGACCCTCAGCCCGCGCGAGCAGGCGCTGCTGGCCCACACCCCGGCCCTGCTCGGCCTGCAGTTCGAACGCCTGCGCACGGCGACGGATGGCGCTTCAGGAAGTCCCTGGCTGGCGCTGTTCCTGCGCGACCTGCAGGACGCGTTGCTGGCCGAACTCGACCTCCGTTTCCACCCTCTCGAGGCGCTGCTCGCCGCGCTTCGATCCTCGTAATGCCTGGATGCCCTTGATGAAACAGCCCCTCTCCACCGCCCTCTTCCTCATCGGCCTGGCCATCGTTGGCTGGATCGGCGTCGGCTATGTCGGCACCCATGCGCTGGGCGTGGTGGTCACCCTGGTGATCGGTGCGTGCTACGTCGCTGGCGCGGTGGAGCTGCAGCGGTACCGCCAGGCGACCGCCACCCTGGCGCATGCGCTCACGGACACCTCGACGGCGGGCAGCGGGCTGCAGGGCTGGTTGGCTCCGCTGCACCCCAGCCTGCGCCAGGCCGTGCGCCTGCGCGTCGAAGGCGAGCGCGTCGCGCTGCCCGCGCCGGCGCTGACGCCCTACCTGGTCGGCCTGCTGGTGCTGCTGGGCATGCTGGGCACGCTGCTGGGCATGATGGTCACCCTGCGCGGCACCGGCCTGGCGCTGGAAGGCGCCACCGACATCGACGCCATTCGCGGTTCGCTGGCTGCGCCGGTCAAGGGCTTGGGCTTCGCGTTCGGCACCTCGATCGCCGGCGTCGCCGCCTCGGCCGTGCTCGGCCTGCTGTCCGCGCTCAGCCGCCGCGAGCGCGTGCTGGTCGCGCAGCGGCTCGACGACGAGATCGCGACCTCGCTGCACGTGCATTCGCAGTCGTTCCAGCGCGAGACCTCCTTCCGCCTGCTGCAGCAGCAGGCCGCGCTGATGCCGGAACTCGTCGAGCGCCTGCAGGCGATGGTGGCCTCCATCGAACAGCAGACCACCGACGCCGCCACCCAGCAGGCCGCGCGTCAGGAAACCTTCCATGCCCGCACCGAAGCCGCGCAGGCGCAGCTCGCGTCCACGCTGGTCACCTCGATGCAGGCCGGCGTGGAGGCCAGCGCACATGCGGTCGGCGCTGCGCTGCAACCCGCCGTGGACGCCACCCTCGCCGGGCTGGCGCGCGAAACCGGCGCGCTGCAACAGACCGTTGGCGCCGCCGTGCAGCAGCAGTTGGATGCCCTGACGTCCGGCTTCGGCACCGCGACCACCGCGGCCGCGAGCGCCTGGGATGCCGCACTCGTGCGCCAGCACCAGGCGCATGACGCGCTCGTCGCGCGTCTGCAAAGCGATGCCGAACGCCAGGCGACACAGTTCGACCAACGCTCGCAGGCCTGGCTCAATGCGGCCTCCGGCCAGCTCGAGCGCACCGCGACCACGCTGGCCGACGGCTGGACCCAGGCGCTCGCCCAGCAGGCCACCGCCGCCGATGGCATCGCCGCGCGCAACGCGGACGCGCTGGTCGCGGCCGGCGCCGACTTCCGCGCGCAGACCACCGCCCTGGTACAGGCCGTGGACGCATCGCACGCCTCGCTGCAGCAGACGCTCGCCGCGCAGGACGAGGCACGCCTGGCCGCCTGGGCCGATCAGCTGGCCACGATGAGCACCACGCTGCGTGGCGACTGGGAACGTACTGCCGCCGATGCCGCGCGCCTGCAGCAGGAGATCTGCGACGCGCTCGCACGCAGCGCCAGCGACATCACCACCCAGGCGCAGAGCCACGCGCAACAGACCATCGCCGAGATTTCGCAGCTGGTGCAGGTCGCCTCGGAAGCACCGCGCGCTGCCGCCGACGTGGTGGCCGAACTGCGCCAGAAGCTCTCCGACAGCATGGTCCGCGACACCGCCCTGCTGGAAGAACGCACGCAGATGATGGGAACGCTGCAGACGCTGCTCGACGCGGTGAACCACGCCTCCACCGAACAGCGCACCGCCATCGACGCGCTGGTCGCCACCTCGGCCGATCTGCTGGAACGCGTGGGCACCCGCTTCACCGACCATGTGCAGGCCGAAACCGGCAAGCTCGAACACGTCGCCGCGCAGGTCGCCGCGGGTGCCACCGAAGTCGCCGGCCTCGGCGATGCGCTCGAAGCGGTCGTCGCACGCTTCGGCCAATCCAACGACGCGCTGCTGGAACGCTTGCAGGCCATCGAAGGCGCGCTGGAACGCTCGCTGGTGCGCAGCGACGAGCAGCTGGCCTATTACGTCGCGCAGGCGCGCGAAGTGGTCGACCTGAGCCTGTCCGCACAGCGCCAGATCACCGTCGACCTGCAGCGCCTGGCCGGGGCCGACGCCGCATGAGCGTGGAAACCGGAGAAGACGCCGACCTCGGCGCGCCCGTCTGGGCCAGCTTCGGCGACCTGATGTCGGTGCTGCTTGGGGCCTTCGTGTTGGTGCTGGTCGGCGTGATCGCCGTGCAGGCGCAGCTTGCGCAGCGCCTGGACGAGGAAACCCGTCGGCGCGAGCAGGAAGCGCAGCAGCGCAAGGCGTTGGAAGACGCGCTCGCCGCGCCGCTGGCCGAAGGCCGGGTGACGCTGGTGGACGGCCGCATCGGCATCCGCGGCAACGTCTTGTTCGCGCTGAACTCCGACCAGCTGCAACCGGAAGGCCGCGACCTGCTGAAGAGCCTGGCCGCGCCGCTGGCCGGTTACCTGCGTACGCGCGAGGAGATCCTGATGGTCAGCGGCTTCACCGACGATCGCCAGGTCAGCGGCAGCAACCGCCAGTTCGCCGACAACTGGGATCTGTCCGCGCAGCGCGCCCTGACCGTCACCCGCACGCTGATCGAGGAAGGCGTACCGTCTTCGTCGGTGTTCGCCGCCGCGTTCGGCGCCGAGCAACCGGTCAGCGCCAACACCAGCGAAGAAGGCCGCGCGCGCAACCGCCGCGTGGAGATCGCCCCCATTCCGCGCCCCACGTCCAAGCGCAGCGGTGACGATGGACGGTAACGCGCTGCCGCTGACGGCGCAGCTGCAGGCATGGCGCAGCCAGGGCGCGGACCGCGCGGACCCGGCGCGCTTCGACATCCTGCAGGCCCTGGCCGCGCGGATGCGGACGCAGGAAGGCGAAGCCCGCCGCTTGCTGGAAGCGCGTCTGGCCGGGCTGATGCGAACGTATTCGGAGGCCTTGGCGCAGCGACCGACGGCCGTGCCTGCGACGGAGCGCGGGAGCGACGCCGCCGCCGGATTGCGCGCACTGGTCGCCACGCTGCAAGCGCGCGCGGGTGGCGTTCCGGACCCGGAGGCCCCGCCGATGGCACCGGCGATGCTGACCGAAGCACGGGACACCTGGGCCCAGGTGCGCACCGACAGCCAGCTGCGCGCCTCGCTGCACGACCTCCCCGGCGATGCCGGGCCGCTCAACTCCGGCATGCTCGTGCACCGCGCCCTGCACCTGATGCGCGCGGTGTCGCCGGGCTACCTGCAGCATTTCATCGCCTATGCCGACACGCTGTCCTCGCTGGAGCAGCTCCAGCAGGCCGTGGCGCCGCTGACGACGGCCAGCGATGCGCCCGTCAAGCCGAAACGCGCGCCGCGCAAACGGAAGCCGGCGGCGACGTAACCGTGGCAGACCCGAGAGCATCTCGTGGACGCAAGGTGATGCGAGGTGTGGGAGCGACGTCAGTCGCGATGCGCTATCGGTAACGCTTCATCGCGACTCACGTCGCTCCCACCAACAGGCCTTCTGGCGTCTGGGTGTTCATGTCATCCATGGCGTCCATGCCCTGCAGACCGCTCGCAGACACCCTCGATGGCCCTCCATGCGAGATCGATGGCCTTCCGAGCCCCAGCGATCGCGCTCGATGTGAGACAGATCGGGCTCCGAACCCCATCCGCAAGGCACTGAGCGCCGTCGATCGCCCTCGGAATGCCATCCCATGACCCTCGGAAGGCCATCGATGGCGTTCCGGATCCCATCGATGGCTCTCAATGTGAGACAGATCGCTTTCCGAGCCCCATCCGCAAGGCGCTGAGCTCGGCAGATCACATTCGGAATGCCATCCCATCGCACTCGGAGTGCCATCGATGGCGCTCCGAATGCCATCGATGGTTCTCGATGTGAGAGAGATCGCCCTCTGAGCGCCATCGTCGGCGCTCGGAGCCCCATCGCTCACACTCAGCGCTCCATCGTCGGGGCTCTTACGGTGAGATGTCGCACGCTCAGGGCATCGGATACAGCAGGTGTTGCCGGCGAAGGGTGTCGAATGCCGTCAGCTCACGTTGCCAGCGAGCTTCGATCGCCTCCAGCGTGTCGCCGCGCTCGATCGCGGCGCGCAGATCGCCCACGCCCGCCAGCCGGTCGAAGAACGGCGGCTCGCCGGGCAGGAAGGCGAAGTCCTTCGGGTGCTGGTCGTGCAGCGCCTTCAGCACGGCCACGCCGGTGCGCACGGGGCGGAAGGTCTTCGGGTCGGTCACATGCAGCTGCACGCCGGCGCAGGCCTTGCCGGCATGCTTGGAGAACGTCGGCGTGAACCAGGTCGGCCGGAAGCGCACGCCCGGCAGGTCCATCGCATTGAGCCGCGCCGCCAAGGCCTGCGCATCCACCCACGGCGCGCCGACGGTCTCGAACGGTCGCGTGGTGCCACGGCCCTCGGACACATTGGTGCCTTCCAGCAGGCCCATGCCCGGGTAGACCAAGGCGGTGTCCGGCGTGGGCATGTTCGGCGACGGCGGCACCCACGGCAGTGCGCCGCGCCACGGATCATCACCGCGTCGCCAGCCCTGCATCGTCACCACCTGCAGGTCGGCACCGATGCCGAAGGCGCGGTTGAACAGCGTGGCCAGTTCGCCCAGCGTCATGCCGTGGCGGACCGGGATCGGGAACTGGCCGACGAACGAGGCCAATGCGGGATCCAGCACCGGGCCTTCGATACGCACCCCGCCCAACGGATCGGGACGATCGGCGACGACGACCGGAATCCCTGCCCGCTTCGCCGCACGCATCACACCGGCCAGCGTGTACGGATAGGTGTAGAAGCGCGTGCCGACATCCTGCAGGTCGAACACCAGCACGTCGATGCCGTCGAGCATCGCCGGCGTCGGTTCGCGGTGCTCGCCGTACAGGCTGTGCACCGGCAGCCCGGTGGCCGCATCGCGCGCGGAGGCGACGTGATCGCCGGCCTGCACGTCGCCGCGCACGCCGTGCTCGGGCCCGAACAGCGCGACCAGGGTGAATTCCTTCCGTTCGGCGAAGCGGTCCACGTCGCTGCGCAGCTCGCGGTCCACGCCGGTGGCGTTCGTCACCAAGCCCACGCGCTTGCCGCGCAGCAGGTCCAGACGCTCCTCCAGCAGCACCTCGATGCCCAGCGTGGGCGCGGCCACGGCGCAGTCGCAGGCAGGCGGCACGGTGGCCTCGCCTGACCAAGCCGGGCCATGGGCCAGCAGCAGGCCCAGGCAGGCGGCGCGCAGTGCAGCGTGCAGCGGACGACGGGACCGGGGCATAGTGTCATCACCGTTTGCTATCGTGGCCGCGACGATAGCAGCCTGCGTGCGATGCCGTGCAAGGGGAGATTCCGCCGGTATCGACGCATTCTTCCGTTGTCAGGTGAGGGATCCGATGTCCCGCAAGGCGAACCGCTTCATGCGCAGCATGTCTTTCCTCGTGATGGCCTCGGCGGCGGTGCCCGCCAGCGCGCAGCCGTCGGGCAACCGCCTCGGCGTCACGCCGTCCGCGCAATCGCAGGACTTCGTGGCGAACAAGCAGCAATTCCAGCTGCACAGCCTGCTGACCGAGCAGCGCCATCCGCGCAGCTTCGACCTGAGCACGCGCATCGCCGCCGACACCGCGGACGGCCTGGCCGCCCTGCTGGCGGTGGACGAGGACATCGCGCGCGCCCTGCAGGGCGTGGCCGACGATCCGGCGCGGCTGGCCGCGCTGGAAGCGGCTTCGGGCGAGATCACCCGCGCGCTGCGCGAGGGCCATCGCCTGTACTTCTACGGCACCGGGTCCACCGGGCGGCTCGCCGAGACGATCGAAAGCGGGCTGTGGCGGCCGTTCTGGCAGCGCACGGCGACCACACCGGCGATGGCGAAGATCGACACGCGTTTCCCCGGCCTGGGCGAGCGCGTGCGCGGCGAGATCACCGGCGGTGACCGCGCACTGATCGCCTCGCTGGAAGGCTTCGAGGACATCCCCGAGATTGGCCGCCTGCAACTGCAGGACAACGGCATCCAGCCGCAGGACCTGGTGTTCGCCGTCACCGAGGGCGGCGAGACCTCCGCGGTGATCGGCACCGCGCTGGCGGCGGCCGACCAGGCCGGCGCGGACGCGCGCCGCACCTGGTTCGTCTACAACAATCCCGACAGCGTGCTGCGCCCGTTCGAGCGCAGCCGCCGCGTGCTGGACGATGCGCGCATCACCAAGATCCCGCTGCCGACCGGGCCGCAGGCGATCACCGGTTCCACCCGCATGCAGGCCACCACCACCAGCCTGTACGTGCTGGGCGTGGTACTGGAAGACGCGACGCGCGCGCTGCTGCGCGAGGTGCTGACGGCCGACGAGCTCGCCGCGCTGGGCTTCAACGACGCCGGCATAGCCGACCGCCTGCGCGGCTTCGCGGCGATCCAGCGCACCGCCGCCGCCGCCGCGCCGAAACTGGCCGCGTGGACCGACCGCGAAGCCGCCAGCTACGCCGCCGGTCGCCATGCCACCTACCTGGCCACGCGCGCGCTGATGCCGGTGTTCGTCGACGTCACCGAACGCGCACCCACCTTCCGCCTGTCGCCGCTGGACACGGTGAGTGCACCGGAACGGCGGTCGTGGATCCAGGTGTGGACGCCGGCGGCCGATGGCGCGCAGGCGTGGCAGGCCTTGCTGCACCGTCCCTTCCACGGCCTGGACAAGGCGCTGTACCTGCCGCCGTTCGAGACCGGCATCCAGGACCCCTATCTCAAGGAAGCCGCCCTGCGCGGGCTCTCCAATGCCGGCGACGAGCAGCAGGCGCTGTACGACCTCTCGTATTCGGCCGCCAACATGCAGCGCGGTGGCCCACAGGCGGGCGATGCCGGTGCCTTGATCCTGCTCGGCGACGAAGCGCACGACGACACCAACCGCGACTGGCTGCAGGCCTTTGCCGCCGCCGGGGCGGATCCGGTGCTGGTGTCGGTGTCGGCGCGTCCGGTGGCGAGCGACGTGCTGGCCGACGTGGCCGCCCTGCCCCGCGCGGTGCCGGTGATCGCGGTGACGGTGCCGCAGCGCGATGCCTTCGAACTCAACCAGACCATCGCGCTGAAGATGCTGCTCAACGCCCATTCCACCGGGGTGATGGCCAAGCGCGGGCGCGTCGTCGGCAACACCATGACCAGCGTGCAGCCGGGCAACCTGAAGCTGATCGGCCGGGCGACGTGGCTGATCCTCTCCCACGTCAACGCCGTGCTGGAGAGCCCCGCGTGGCGCGATGCGCACGGCCGGACCGCGCCGCTGGGCTATGCCGACGCCAATGCGGTGCTGTTCGAGGCGATCGAACAGCGCCGCAACGCACCGGGCGCGAGCGGCTTGCCGGAAGTGGAGCTGTCGGTGGTGGCGGTGCTGGACGCGCTCAAGGCGAACGCACCGGTCGACTGGACCACGGCCGCCACGCACCTGCGCGCCGGCGGCCTGAGTCGCTACCTGGCGCCGTACGCCACGACGGCCGACGACGCGCGTTGAGAGCCGTCATCGCCTCTCCCGATGGGGAGAGGCGACGGCGCGACCTCAGTTCTTTTCTTTCGCCCTTGCGAACGCGGCTGCCAGCGCGTTGTCGGCCGGCGGTGCACTCGCCTTGGCCGGTGCCGGACCGCGTCGCGCATCACGCGGATGACCACGGTCCGGACCGCGCGGCGGTCGCGGGTCGTTCGCGCGGGCTTCGCGTGGCGCCTGCGGTGCCGGCGCGTCGTCGAGGCGGCGCGTCAGGGCGATGCGCTTGCGGGCCACGTCGACCTCCAGCACCTTCACCTTGACGATGTCGCCGGCTTTCACGACCTCGCGCGGATCCTTCACGTAGCGGTCGGACAGCGCGGAGATGTGGATCAGGCCGTCCTGGTGGACGCCGATGTCGACGAACGCACCGAACGCGGCCACGTTGCTGACCACGCCTTCCAGGATCATGCCCTCGCGCAGGTCCTTGATGTCCTCCACGCCGTCGGCAAAGCGCGCGGCCTTGAACTCGGGACGCGGATCGCGGCCGGGCTTCTCCAGTTCCTTCAGGATGTCGCGGATGGTCGGCACGCCGAACGTCGCGTCGGTGTACTGCTCGGCCTTCACACCGCGCAGGAAGGCGGTGTCGCCGACGATCTGTTTCACCTGCCGACCGCTGCCGGCCAGGATGCGCTCCACCACCGGATACGCTTCCGGGTGCACGGACGATGCGTCCAGCGGTTCGTCGCCATCGGCGATGCGCAAGAAGCCGGCGCACTGCTCGAAGGTCTTCTCGCCCAGGCGCGGCACGCCGAGCAGCGCCTTGCGGGTGCGGAACGCGCCATGTTCGTCGCGGAAACGCACGATGTTCTCGGCCACGCTGGAGGACAGGCCGGACACGCGCGTCAGCAGCGCGGCCGAGGCGGTATTCACGTCGACGCCGACCGCGTTCACGCAGTCCTCCACGCGCGCATCGAGCGCACGCGCCAGGCGGAACTGGTCCACGTCGTGCTGGTACTGGCCGACACCGATCGCCTTGGGCTCGATCTTCACCAGCTCCGCCAGCGGGTTCTGCAGGCGACGCGCGATGGAGACCGCGCCGCGGATGCTGACGTCGAGATCGGGGAACTCCTTCGCCGCGAATTCGGACGCGGAATACACCGAGGCGCCGGCTTCACTGACGACGATCTTCTCCAGCCTCTGGTCCGTGGCCTGCTTGATCAGGTCGCCGGCCAGCTTGTCGGTTTCACGCGAGGCGGTGCCGTTGCCGATGGCGATCAGGTCCACCTGGTGCTTCGCGCACAGCGCCCGCAGCACGTGCAGCGATTGGTCCCACTGGCGCTTGGGTTCGTGCGGATAGATCGTGGCGTGGTCGACCATCTTGCCGGTGCGATCGACCACGGCGACCTTCACGCCGGTGCGCAGGCCCGGATCCAGGCCAAGCACGGCCTTCGGCCCCGCCGGCGCGGCCAGCAGCAGATCCTTGAGGTTGTCGCCGAACACGGCGATCGCCTCGGCCTCGGCCTTTTCGCGGGCCTGGTTGAACAGATCCAGCAGCAGATGCATGTGCAGCTTGGCGCGCCAGGTCAGGCGGCAGGCGTCCAGCAGCCACTTGTCGGCGGCGCGGCCCAGCGCCGCCACGCCGGCATGCACGGCCACGCGGCCTTCGGCCTGCTGGTGGCCGGCGTCGGCCTCCATGCCGGGATCGAGGTCGAGCAGCAGGATCTCTTCGCGGCGCGCGCGGAACAGCGCGAGCAAACGGTGCGAGGGGATCTTCGCCAGCGATTCGGCGTGGTCGAAGTAGTCGCGGTATTTCGCGCCCTCGTTCTCCTTGCCCGTCACGACCTTCGCGCGGATCACGCCGACGTCGGTCATCCACGCGCGCAGTTCGCCGACCAGCGCGGCGTTCTCGCCCCAGCGCTCCATCAGGATGGCGCGCGCGCCGTCGAGCGCGGCCTTGGCATCGGCGACGCCCTTCTCGGCGTCGATGTAGGCCGCGGCCGCGCTTTCCGGCACCTGGGTGGGATCGGCGAGCAGGCCGTCGGCGAGCGGCTCCAGGCCGGCTTCGCGCGCGATCTGCGCACGGGTGCGGCGCTTGGGCTTGTACGGCAGGTAGAGGTCTTCCAGGCGTGCCTTGCTGTCGGCGCCTTCGATGTCGGCGCGCAGTGCGTCCGTGAGCTTGCCCTGCTCCTCGATGCTGGCGAGCACGGCGGCGCGACGGTCTTCGAGTTCGCGCAGGTAGGTCAGGCGCACCTCGAGGTTGCGCAACTGGGTATCGTCCAGGCCCCCGGTGACTTCCTTGCGGTAGCGGGCGATGAAGGGCACGGTGGCGCCCTCGTCGAGCAGGGCGATGGCGGCCTTGGCCTGTGCGGTCTGGGCGCCGATCTCGGCGGCGATGGTGGCGGCGATGTGCTGGGCGATCTGGGGCGTGCGGTCTTGCATTGCGTCCGTACTGGAATACCCGATGGACCGGGTGGGACCCGGATTGTGGCAACGGATGGCCGCGCGGGAAACGGGTTGACAGCCGCGCCGGATGCGGGCTGACGAACGGACCGCCGCTGGCTATGCTCGGACACCCCGCAAGGACCCCTGCCCATGCGCACGCTGTATCCCGAGATCGCGCCGTACGGCACGCACCGGCTTGCCGTCGATGCCCTGCACACCCTTCATGTGGAGGAATGCGGGAATCCGGACGGCATCCCCGTGATCTTCCTGCACGGCGGCCCAGGCGCGGGCCTGTCGCCGGTGCATCGGCGCTTCTTCGATCCGGCGCGCTACCGCATCGTCCTGTTCGACCAGCGCGGCACCGGCCGCTCGACGCCGTTCGGCGAACTGCGCGACAACACCACCGCGCACCTGGTCGCCGACATCGAAGCCGTCCGCGCGCACGTAGGCATCGAGCGCTGGCTCGTGTTCGGCGGCTCGTGGGGCTCCACGCTGGCGCTGGCCTACGCACAGGCGCATCCGGAGCGCGCCATGGGCCTGATCGTGCGCGGCGTCTACCTGGGCCGCGAAGAAGAGAACCGCTGGTTCAACGAAGCCGATGGCGGTGCGCGCTGGGTGTTTCCGGAGCGCTGGGCACGTTACGAGGCGCATATCCCGACCGATGAGCGCGACGCGATGATCGACGCGTACTGGCGTCGCCTGGACGATCCCGATGCTGCGATCGCGATGGCAGCCGCCCAGGCCTGGCTGGGCTGGGAAGACGGTGCGGCCACGCTGCTGCACGACCCGGATGCCGCTTCGGACGAGGATCCCGCCAAGGTCCTGGCCAAGGCGCGGATCGAGGCGCACTACTTCCGCCACAACGCCTTTCTCTCGCACGGACAGTTGCTGCGCGACATCGACCGCATCCGTCATCTGCCCGGTGTGATCGTCCAAGGTCGCTACGACATCATCTGCCCGCCGCGCAGCGCCTGGGACCTGGCGCAGGCCTGGCCAGAAGCACGCCTGGAGATGGTGTTGGCCGGCCACGGCGCCACCGAGCCTGCGATCACCGATGCCCTGGTGCGCGCGACGGACGCGTTCGCGGACCGCTGAAACGAAGACGGGCCGCGCGAGGCGGCCCGTCGGTGGTGCGACGTGCGGAGGCGCTTACGAACGCACCGGCAGCACGCGGATTTCGACGCGGCGGTTGAGCGCACGGCCGGCGTCGGTGTCGTTGCTGGCAACCGGATAACGCTTGCCCATGCCGACGATCTCGAAGCGCTCGCGCTGCAGGCCCTGGCCGATCAGGTAGTTACCGACCGACGACGCACGCTGCTCCGACAGGCGCTGATTCACCGCATCGGTACCAATGCTGTCGGTGTGGCCGCTGACTTCCACGATGGTCTGGTTGTACTCGCGCAGCGTCGAGGCGACGTTGTTGAGTGCCGGATAGAACTGCGACTTCAGGTCGGCCTTGCCGAAATCGAAGGTCACGCCATCGGGCAGGTTGAGCTTGATGACGTCGCCATCGCGGCTGACGTCGATGCCCGTGCCTGCGGTCTGGCGGCGCAGTTCGGCCTCCTGGCGGTCCTGGTAGGCACCGATGGAACCGCCTGCGATGCCGCCGATGCCCGCGCCGACGAGGGCGCGTTGGCGACGCTCGGTGGCATCGCCGCCGCTGAGCAGGCCGGCCACCGCGCCGATGCCTGCACCGATCAGGGCGCCACTACGGGTACGGTTCGGGTCGTTCGGGTCGTTCGTCTGGCCGGTGTAGCTGGCGCAGCCGCCGAGCAGGGTGACGGTGAGTGCCGCGAGGGCACCGGTCTTCAGCATCGCATTCATACATCCTCCTGGGTGGCGTGCGGGGGAATACCCGGAACGGTCGCAAGCCTACCCAGCGAAATGTTTACAACACGCGATTTGAGCCCTGTTCATTCAGGTGCCGTCGGGCTTCAGCCGACCAGCGCCGCGGCGCCTTCGGCATCCAGGGTGTGCTCCCAGCTCCCCATCAGCGACAGGTACAGCAGCTTCTCGAACTCGGGGCCGAAGCGGCGGATCACCGCATCCGGATCCGGGATCAGCTTGGCGTCGGCGATCAGGCCAAAGTGCACGCGGCCGTTGTAGCTGAGGATGGAGACGCCGATGCCGATGGACCCCGTTTGCGGCACCCAGAACATCATCTCCCGCAGGCGCGACCCGCCCATGTAGAGCGGTTGCTGGGGTCCGGGCACGTTGGTGGCCACTGCCGTCGCCTTGCGGGAAAACAGCTCCAGGGCCACGCTCTGCAGGGCCGATGGTGCCATGCCGAGTGCGGCAAGAAGTCCAAATGCAACAATGGCTTGCCGTGAATTCTTAAGGTCACGCATGCACTCGGCCACGCGCTCGAGGCGACGGATCGGGTTGTCCTCGCCCACCGGCAGGTCAAGGAACACCAGGCCGAAATGGTTGCCCAGCTTGCGGGCGTGCTCCAGCGGCCGCAGGTTCACCGGTACGGTGGCGCGCAGGGTGACGCCGTCCAGCTGTTCCCCGCGTTCCAGCATGTAGCTGCGCAGCGCGCCGGCGGCGGCGGCCATCAGCACGTCATTGACGGTGCAGTCGCAGGCACGGCCGACGGCCTTCACGTCTTCCAGGTCCAGCGGCTCGGCCCAGGCCACGCGCTTGCTCACGCCCAACTTGCCGCGCAGCAGCGTGGGCGGGTCGTCGGACAGCGACAGCGCGTGCAGCAGTTCGCGGCCGATCTCGCCGCCTTCCTTCGCCAGCATCGTGGCCAGCGTCGGGTCCTGCATCATCTCCATGCCCTTGCCGATCACCTTCCCGCCGATCTGCACGTAGCGGTCGATGGCGCCGACGCGGCGCACGACTTCCACGCCGTCCTTCTTGAGCCAGGCCGAGCGCAGGTCCTTGCCCGTGTCGGGCTTGCGGCTGGTATCGGTCAGCGAAAGCAGCACCTGCACCAGGGCGATGCCGTCGGCATAGCTGTGGTGGATGCGGGCGACCAGCGCGGAGCCGGTGCCGTAGCGTTCGATAAGGTGGAACTGCCACAACGGCTTGGTCTTGTCCAAGGGCGTGGAGGCCATCTGGCTGGTGAAGCGCTCCAGCGCCTTCTTCTCGGACTTCGGATCATGCCGACCGGGCAGCGCGGACAGGCGCACGTGCCAGTCCAGGTCGAAGTCGGGGTCGGTCACCCACGAGGCACCCGCCGGCGTATCGACCGCCTTCTGCAGGAAGCGCGGATAGGCGAGGAAGCGCTTCTTGATCACCTGCTTCAGCCGATCGAGCGTCATCGGCTCGTCGAACATCAGCACGCCGGTGATCATCATAGGATTGGTCGGACGACACATCCGCAACCAGGCGGTGTCCACCCGCGACATCGGCTCGCGACGCGGCTTTGCCGGCGCCTTCTTCGTGGCCATGCTTGCCCTCCTCTCCCGCGCCGAGTGAAGCACGCGGCGACGAAAGGCGTCAACGCGGCTCAGTCGCCGGTCTTGCGGTACGCGGTCAGCGCGCCTTCGCGCCCCTCGGCAAGATCCACCAGCGGACGGCGCGGATAGTCGGGGGCCACGTGCGCGAGCACGTCCGGCTTCTGCCACGGCGCGAAGCGCAGCGGCAGCGGCACGTCGGCCAGTTCCGGCACCCATCGCGCGATGTACTGGCCCTTCGGGTCGAACTTCTCCGCCTGGGTCACCGGATTGAACACACGGAAGTACGGCGCGGCATCGGCGCCGGTGCCCGCGACCCACTGCCAGCCCAGCGTGTTGTTCGCCAGGTCCGCATCCACCAGCGTGTCCCAGAACCAGCGGGCACCGTGCGACCAGTGATAGCGCAGGTGCTTGACCAGGTAGCTGGCCACGATCATCCGCACGCGATTGTGCATGTAGCCCGTCGCCCACAGCTCACGCAGGCCGGCATCCACGATGGGCACGCCGGTGCGTCCGCGTTGCCACGCCGCGAGCACGTCGGGGTCCACCTTCGCCCAATCGAAGTGCGCGAAACGCGGGTTGAGGTTCTGGGTGGGGGTGTGCGGAAAATGGTGCAGCAGGTGGTAGGCGAATTCGCGCCAGCCCAGCTCGCGGATGTAGCCGTCCATGTCGGCGCTGTTGGCGGCGGTGCGTGCGCGCTCCAGTTCGGCGGTGATGCGCCACGACGCGATCTCGCCGAAGTGCAGGTGCGGGGACAGCTTCGAGGTGCCGACACGGTCCGGACGGTCGCGGTCGGCGCGGTAGCCGTTGAGCGCGCCGTCGATGAAGACCTCCACCGCTTCGCGCGCGCCGGCCTCGCCCGGTGTCCAAGTCTCCCAGAACCCGGCATCCCAGCCCAGCGCCGGTGTCAGGCACCAGGCATCGAGTGATTCGCCCTGCCAGGCGGCGTCGAACGCGGGCAACGTGCCGGGCGCATCCCACGTCGCCGGCGCACGCCACTGCGCGAGGGCGGAACGCCAGAACGGGGTGAATACCTTGTACGGCCCACCTTGTTGCGTGGCGAGGTCCCAGGGTTCGAACAGCAGGCTGCCGTTGAAACTCTCCACCCGCAGGCCGCGTTCGCGCAGCGCCTTCTTCAGGGCGGCATCGCGCGGCTGCGTGGCCGGTTCGTACTTGCGGTTCCAGAACACCGCCTCGGCCCCGGTCTCCTCCAGCAAGGCGTCCAGCACGGCCGCGCTGGCCCCGCGGCGCAGCACCAGGCGCGAACCGCGTGCACGCAGGTCGGCATCGAGCCCCTCCAGCGAGCGATGCAGCCACGCATCCGATGCGCCGCCCGGCGCCCAGTCGCCCTCTTCCTGCGGAGCACGGATGTACACCGGGACCGGCGTGTAGCCTTCGTCCAGCGCGGCGCGGAGTGCGGGGTTGTCGTCCAGGCGCA
Source organism: Pseudoxanthomonas sp. CF385 (assembly GCF_900104255.1). Taxonomy (NCBI): domain Bacteria; kingdom Pseudomonadati; phylum Pseudomonadota; class Gammaproteobacteria; order Lysobacterales; family Lysobacteraceae; genus Pseudoxanthomonas; species Pseudoxanthomonas sp. CF385. The sequence goes on along the minus strand of NZ_FNKZ01000001.1, from coordinate 2,065,046 downwards.
GATCGTGCCGGAACCAGACCAGGGCGTAGGGCATCGGCATGACCGGGTGGAGAACCCCTGCCTTTACGTATCGCGCGGTCCGTCGGATGCAGCGCCGCCGGTGTATTCGCGCGGGATCCGCTCGTTCAGGCCGGTCAGGATCTCGTAGGGAATCGTGCCGGCCGCTTGCGCCACCGCTTCGCAGCGGATCGCCGATCCGCCCTGATCGCCGATCAGGACCACCTCGTCCTCGTTGTACGCGGTGCCGTCGGCGCCCACGTCCACCATGAACTGGTCCATGCAGATGCGGCCGACGATGGGCCGGCGCACCCCTCGCACCAGCACTTCGCCGCGCGAGGAGAGCGCCCGCGGGAAGCCGTCGCCGTAGCCGATCGGCACGGTGACCACGCGGGTGTCGTGCGGCGCCGTCCACGTGGCCCCGTAGCTGACGGTGCGGCCGGCCCGGACGATCTTGAAATAGACCACCTGGGAGACCAGCGACAACGCGGGCCGCAGATCGACCGTCGCGCGTGACGCCGGATCGGGCAGGACGCCGTAGAGCGCGATACCGGGGCGCACCATGTCCAACCACGTCTCGGGGAAATGCAGCACGCCGCCGGAGTTGGCCAGGTGACGGATCGGCATCGGCGCACCCAGGCGATCGAAGTGCGCGCAGGCGGCGAGGAAGCGGTCGAGCTGCTCCCGCGTCATCGGCGAGGCAGGATCGTCCGCGCAAGCCAGGTGCGAGTAGATGCCTTTCACGATGCAGCGGCGCGAGGCGACGGCGGCTTCGATGAAGGACGCCGCGTTCTCGCTGTGCACGCCGATGCGCTCCATGCCGGTGTCCACCTTGAGGTGCACAACGGCCTTGCGCCCGGTCGCCTCGGCGGCGGCCTCGACCTGACGCAGCTTGGCGATCGACGACACCGTCACTTCCAGGTCGTGGGCGAGGAACTGCGTCACCTGCGGCGCATGGATGCCGCCCAGCACGAGGATCGGCACCGTGATGCCGGCCCGGCGCAGCGCGATGCCCTCTTCCACGAATGCAACGCCCAGTTGCTCGACACCCTGCGCCTCGAGATGACGCGCCACCGGCACCAGCCCGTGACCGTAGGCGTTGGCCTTGACGATGCCCATGACCGGCACCCCGACATGGGCCTGGATCGCGCGCAGGTTGTGCGCCAGCGCATCCAGGCCCACGCGGATGCGCGTGGGGCGGTCGTTCGCTTCCGGACGCGTGTGCGGGACTGACAGGGCGGTATCCACCGGAGTATCCATGCGCTGATTGTAGCGTCCAGCCCTTCGTTCCCCGTTCATGCCGTAGCGGAAAAGAGCCGTTAGGCTGGCGACGGGTTCCAGGGATAGGCTCCGATGGCGCTACGCTCGAGATCCACCGCGATGATCGTCGCTGGCGTGATCGTCCTCGCCGCGATCGGGGCATGGCGATGGACGCGCACCGTGCACATGGACACCGCATCGACCCACGATGGCCGGTCCGCTGTCCTGGCACCCGGCTCATCGCCGCTGTCCGCCGGGTCGGACGCCGCCGATACGCCCGCCCTCTCACCCGGCGCGCCCGTCACCTCCGGGAAGCCCTTGCCCGAAACGCCAGGCGGCGCGCAGCTGCCTGCGCCGGCCATCGGTGTGCGTGCGGGCGCGCGGCCGTTGTCGGCGGAGGGAGAGCGCCGGCTGGACAAATTCATGACCGGACTGCGGAACAGCAGCTCGGATGCGCAGGACTACGAAACATTGGGACGTTCGGAACCGGCAGACCCCGACTGGTCGCCGCGACTGGAAGCCCTGATCCAGCAGACGATCGAGCGCCATGCGCACGAGTTCGAACGACTGGAGATCGGGCGACCGCGCTGCAGCAAGAGCCTGTGCATGCTGACCGCGGTGGCGACCACGCGGAATCCGCAGCAGCTGCCCCAGGCCGACTTCCAGCGCCTCATCTACACCTACATGATGCCGGAACCCTGGTTCCGCGAATCGTTCTTCGATGCCAACACGACCGTGGCCGGCGATGCGACGGGCGATGTCTACGTGAGCTACTTCATCCGCAAGTAGCGGTCACTCGAAGCTGCCCACCGAGTCGTGGGCCAGGTTGTCGAAGCGGGTGTACTCGCCGAAGAACCGCAGCTTGCAGGAGCCGGTCGGGCCCGAACGCTGTTTGCCGATGATGATCTCGGCCAGGCCTTTGTCCGGCGAGGTTTCTTTGTTGTAGTAATCGTCGCGGTAGATGAAGACGATCATGTCCGCATCCTGCTCGATGGCGCCCGATTCGCGCAGGTCGGCCATCACCGGGCGTTTGTCGGTACGGGTTTCCAGCGAGCGGTTGAGCTGCGACAGCGCGATCACGGGCACGTTGAGCTCCTTCGCCAGGCCCTTCAGCGAGCGCGAGATCTCTGAGATCTCGGTGGCGCGGTTCTCGCTGTTGCCGGGCACCGACATCAGCTGCAGGTAGTCGATGACGATCAGGCCCAGGTCGTGTTCGCGCTTGAGCCGGCGCGCCTTGGAACGCAGCACGTCCGGCGAGAGGCCCGGCGTATCGTCGATGAAGACCTTGGCCTGGTCCTTCAGGATGCGGATCGCGCTGGTCACGCGGCTCCAGTCCTCGTCCTCCAGCTGGCCGGTACGCAGGCGGGTGGCGTTGATGCGGCCCACCGAGGAGATCAGGCGCATGGCCAGCTGGCCGGCCGACATTTCCATCGAGAAGATCGCCACCGCCTTCTTCGACTTGATGGCGGCGTATTCCGCCATGTTCAGCGCCAGCGTGGTCTTGCCCATCGCGGGACGGGCGGCCAGGATCACCAGGTCGGTCGGCTGCAGGCCGGCCGTCATCATGTCGAATTCGGTATAGCCCGTCGGCAGGCCGGTGACGGTGCCGCCGCTCTCGGAGCGGATGCGCAGCACCTCGAAGGCGTCCTTCAGCGCATCGTTCATCGCCACGAAATCGGTGCGGCCGCGCGCGCCCTGTTCGGCGATGGCGAACACCTTCTGCTCGGCGATCGCCAGCATCTCGTCGCTTTCCTTGCCCTCGGGCTGGAACGCGTCGTTAACGATCTCGGTGCCCACTTCGATCAGCTGGCGCATCACCGCCTTGTCGCGGACGATCTCGGCGTACGCGGTGATGTTCGCGGCGGACGGCGTGGTGCTGGCCAGTTCGACCAGATACGCACCGCCGGCCACCAGGTCCATCTGGCCCTGGGACTCGAACCACTCGCCCAGCGTGACCGCGTCGAACGGGCGGTTGCGCTCGGCCAGCTCCGCGATCGCACGGTAGATCAGCTGGTGGTCGCGACGGTAGAAGTCGTTGGCCGTGAGCTTGTCGTTGATGCGGTCGTAGGCTTCCGGCGCGAGCATGAGCCCGCCCAGCACGGCCTGTTCCGCCTCGATGGAGTGCGGCGGCACGCGGAGCTGCTCGATGCGCGAATCGTGGGGGTCCTGGCGGAAACCGGTGCGTGCGGACATGTGCGGTGCAAGCTCCTGCGGCGCATGCGGGGCGAAAGCCCGCACGGCCGGACATGGTAGGCAGTCCATGCCCAGGGGTGTTGCAGATAAGTGTGTGGATAACCGGTGGGCATCTCAGCGCCTGCGACAGGCGACCGGCCCCGGAAACAGGACGGGCGCCTTGCGGCGCCCGTCTGTCGGCATCACGGAATGATGCGCGGGTGGATCAGGCTTCGGCCTGCACCACGACCTTGACGGTCGTCTGCACGTCGGCGTGCAGCTTCACGACGATCTCGTACTCGCCGATGTTGCGCAGCGCGCCTTCGCCCATGATGACCTCGCTCTTCTCGAGCGGCAGGCCGGCGGCGGTGAAGGCGTCGGCGATGTCGCGCGGGCCGACCGAGCCGAACAGCTTGCCTTCGGTCGCGGCATTGGCGGTGATCGTGACGCTGGCGCCTTCGAGCTTGGCGGCGCGGCCTTCGGCCTCGTCGTGGACGCCCTTGGCCTTGGCTTCGTACTCGGCGCGCTTGGCTTCGAACTCGGCCACGTTGGCGGCCGTGGCCGGCACGGCCTTGCCCTGCGGCACGAGGTAGTTGCGGCCGTAGCCCGGCTTCACGTTGACCTTGTCGCCCAGGACGCCGAGGTTGGTGACTTTCTGCAGAAGAATCAGTTCCATCGTAATGCTCCGTATTCGTTAGCAGGCCATGCCTGCAGCGGTTGGCTGTCCGAATGACAGTGAAAGAAAGAACCTCCCCGTGCGGGGAGGCCCTGGATTACACGTCGTGGTTGTCCGTGTACGGGATCAGCGCCAGGAAACGGGCGCGCTTGATCGCGGCGGACAGCTGGCGCTGGTAGCGCGACTTGGTGCCGGTGACGCGGCTCGGCACGATCTTGCCGTTCTCGGTCAGGTACTGGCGCAGGGTGTTGAGATCCTTGTAGTCGATCTCTTTCACGCCTTCGGCGGTGAACTTGCAGAACTTGCGGCGGCGGAAGAACTTGGACATGGGTGGGCTCCTTAGGCGGCTTCGGCGGTGTCGGAATCGGTCGAAGCGGCATTGCCGCCCTCGCCTTCCTCATCGTCACGGCGACGGCGCTCGCCACGCTCGGGCTTGTCGCCCTTCTCGTCCTTGTTCTTCATGATCAGCGACTGCTCGGTGTCCGGGCCATCGCGCTTGATGACCAGGTTGCGCAGCACGGCATCGTTGAAGCGGAAGCTCTCGACCAGCTCGTTCAGCACGGCCTGATCGGCCTCGATGTTGAGCAGCACGTAGTGGGCCTTCACCAGGTTCTGGATCGGGTAGGCCAGCTGACGGCGGCCCCAGTCTTCCAGACGGTGGATCGTACCGTTGCCGCCTTCGATCAGCGCCTTGTAACGCTCGATCATGGCCGGCACCTGCTCGCTCTGGTCCGGGTGGACCAGGAACACGACTTCATAGTGACGCATCGTTTTATACCTTTCGGATGTGGGCCCCGCGGGAAACACCTGCAGGGCGGAACAGCCCCCCGGACATCCGGAACGGACGCGGTGGGGCAAGGACCCGGTTGCCAGGCTGGCGGCCGGGAGCAGGAAAGTATGGCAGGTCAGTCACTTAGGGGCAAGTCCTGCCCCCGGGAGATGGCTCAGGCGGCGTCGGCCGAGGTGGTGAAGCTCTCGCCGCAGCCGCACTTGAAGACTAAGTTATTGATAATAAATGCAAAACGCCAAAGATCAAGCGCCCTTTGCCCCCACTCCTGCCCCCATTAATGCGACGCTGAGCAGGCTTGGCGCCCAAAAGCGCTCTCGTCGCGCCCTCTCAGCAGCATTGACGGTGAAAAAGATCCTCTTTCACGGTAGCGACCGGGGTTCGAATCCCCGTGGGGACGCCAACTTTATCAAGCACTTAGGGCTGCCGAGAGGCGGCCTTAAGTGTTTTTGGGGAGTTTTTGGGGAATATCCCGTGCGGAACTTCCGACGAGTATGCCGCTAACGAAAGCGCACGCGACCAAGTGGGCTCGATTGGACGCCCCAAGCTTCGACGAGGCACTGGCGACGTGCACGTTCATCGTGCCCTCGGTGACGCCGAGGATGCGGCCAGCCTCCCAAGACGTCTTACCGAGAGCGACCCATAAAACAGCCTCGGCTTCACGGGGCGTCAGCGGGCCGCAATCCCCAAGGGTTATACCGGCCGTCTCTTCTATGCCCTCGCGCATATGCGCCTTAGCTCGACGGGACACACACTGCCCCGTTGGTCACTCAGCCTGGCCATCCGCTTGCTTGAGCAGCTTGCCGATGCTACTTCGTAGCTTCGCTTCATCTTGCTTGGCGTGGGCAATACGCTCCGCCAAGCCACCCAGAACCTCGCGAATGGTCCCCGCATACTCCAGGCAATGCTGGTCATCTTTGTTGTGAAGCCCCTCACTGAGAGCGCTATGCAGAACACGAAGCGGGTCATGCCCTCCCACACGGAGACTTTCCGGCAGAACGCGCTTAATCTTGTCGATCGCTGCAGCGAACTGCCGTTCTTGATTCGCTGCCATCACTTCGGCTGCGAAATCATCGTGTCCTAATGCCTTTGCGGCTTCTGCGACGGCAGCCAAAATCTCGGATTTCTGATTCTCGACTACTCGCCTGTAGTAGCCAAACGCGCCGATCCCTAATCCGGCCCGCTCTGCTCTGCGTCCCTGCAGAAACATTTGACGGTCTTTCCCTACAAGCACCAACAGCCGATTGGGTACCTTCTCGTCTAAAGAAGGGAATTCACCAATCTTGATGAAATTCGCAGTGTTCGGAGCCGAAACATCGTCCAACCCGACACGTAGCGCGTATGTTTTGATGGTCAAAGTGCAGTTCTTGCACAGATATAGAACGAACAGATCCTGGTTCTTAACAATCTTCCACTGACCGGGCATCGCTCCGAAGTAGCGTTCACCGTCGCAGTTGGGGCAGTACATAAGCAGGCGGGGCCAGCGAAACTCCAACTCGCGCGGCACAACACCAGGCATTCGCACAATGCTTGGATCTATAGGCTTAAATCCAGTGGCATCAATGACGCGCTCCGAGATGCCCACGCCTGCACTGGTAAGAAAGTCAACGAGCTTTCTCGGCTGCGGAGCGTCACCGTCCGCCTCGGTTTGTTGGCTCACACTTACGCTCCTTGAGAACAAACGCTCTAAGAAAACACCTAGTTCAGCATTCCCTCCGAACCACTAATCTTTCGAGCTTCTTACTCGCATCATGACTGGGCGCGTTCGGCTGCTGTACCAAACAGCCACCCACAATTTCCCGTCACATTCATCCAGCCACTGCTTTACCGCGATCCAGTCTATGTGACCTTGCCAACGCTGACCGGGCTCCAGCAAAGCTGGCAAGACTGGCTGACGCCCCGGCAGAGCGGGATTCGGAGTGATTCCTGACTTAGTGGGCTTGTTACGAAGCCGCTTCCACCACCAGAAGGCTCCCTTGAACTCAAGTAGGCCCAGATTCTCTATCGTTGTTGCTCTGTCGCCATAGTTTGAAACGAACACCGCAAGGTATCTTGCGTCCTTTGGCACCAAAGGATCGCCCACAACCAGCGCAGGAGACATCTGTGAAAGCCGAAGTCTGACGCCTGATTCAAACCAGCGGCGCACTTCGAGTGCTAGAGCACCTGTCGACACAAGTGCTGCATACGCTGCAACCCAATCCCAGCCGCTGATGTTCATAGGGTTTCTACTTCACTACCCGCAGTCCGGGGCGAGGAGGACTAGGATGCTGAGCAGGAATCGTGATTATCTTTGCTAGAAACTCCGGTGTTACGCCCAGGTCACTGGCGAGCTTCGGCAGCCCGATGCCATGACCATTGATGAGGACAGCTAGGGCTTGGACAATGATCTCGCCCTCCTCTTTCTGCACTAGCGCATCCTCAGCCTCCTCAATTGCCTCACCTCGATTCTTCAGAGTGATGACCGCGCTTTTGTACTGCGCATCATCGAGCAGCCCGAGAGATTTGGCTCGATAAAGGATCGCTGCCTTGCTAACCATGAAGGTCAATTTCAGATCGCGAATACCCGCCCAATCGAGACGCCCACCCCGCTTCGGGAACACCTTCAAAAAAGTCGAGCGCGGCAATAGGAAGGCGGACGCAAAACGATTCGCTTCACCTTCAGTCTTTCGATCTCCGGTCACATGGCCCTCGTGAAGAACCAAGTGACCGAGCTCATGTGCTATATCGAAACGCTGACGGAAAGGACTACGCTTCGCGTCATTTCGCACGATAACAGGGCGACGCGACGTAATCGAAAGCGCATCCACTTCAGTGGAAGCCTCGCGAAAGAACGCAACCACGGCACCTGCACGCTCCACGACTCGCACCATGTGAGCGATCGGCCCTAAGCCCAGTCCCCAATGAGCTCGAACGCGCTCGGCTGCGCGTTCAATCTCCTCAGCCGTCTCAGCGCCTGAATAGTCTGGAAAGTCTACCGCCGGCAGTCGAACACGCTTGTCGATATATTCCACGACCTCATCGAAAACAGAACCCCGAGCCAGCACCGTATGTTTAGTGCTGGCCTTTGTGGTCGAGAGTTTCCTGAAGTGGGCCTGTTCCTCGGCGATCTGGCGCCCAGTTGGCTTGAAAAAGAACTGCGGCGCGACCTTGAGCATTTCTGCCAGCGCATACACGACGGGGTCGTCAATACTGGGCTTCGCTTTGCCTGTCTCTAGTTGGGAAGCGAACTGACGCGTCTTACCGATGGCATCTGCCACCTCTTGCAGAGTCGCCCCCCAGTAGTGTCGCGCGAGCCGAAGTTGACCGCCGTTGAATGTGTTAGCCAGCGCGACGCCCATCGTCAAAACCTTCTTCCTGTCCAGGCGATTCGGTCGGCGATTCTTCACTATCGACAGCGTCGTCGTAAATAGGCGCCAGAGTGATCGGCGGCAACTCGGCAGCAGCCGGGATCTCATCGTCAGTTGCCCGGAACGCACGGACAGACTCGGTGAACTGCCACTTAGCCACGACCTCGCCGATGGCGTTGTACCCAACGAAGAAGACCCGATTCTCATCTTCTTCGGTCATCGCACGCTCGACGATGAAGCGCCAGAGCACGGGCGTCGTATCCGGCTGGATGGCAAAATTAAAACGCAACTGACAGCTTTCGCCGTCCGTAGGGTTCAACACGCGAGGTTTGCGCGGTTTGGCGTGATCGTCGATGAAGAACCGGACCGGGTAGCTACCAACACCTATAACCAAGTCATTGCCTGCGTGCCGGATCGTCAACCAATCGTGAGCACGGGAGCCAGCCAGCGCCAGGAGAGCATTCTTGATCCATGCCCAAGAGAGCGCCCCACGAGAGTAGGCGCAGTCATACTGGGTGCTCGTCGCGAGGATCGCTTTGGCAAGCACGTCGAGCATCAACTCGCCCACAATGCTGAGCCGATAGGAGCTGAGCTCCGGGGAGAATTCTTCGGGAGTTGCCAAATCTGACATCTGACTGTGCTCTGAAGGTGATTTGTAAAGTCCCTTTTAGAGCTAGATTCGGTCTTTGTCAACTAATGGGGCCGCTAGGCTCGGATGCGCATCCAGCCTGAGCGGCCGCCCGGCTCAACGCTAGCTGTTCCCTGCCTTCAAATTGGACGCGCTCCACCAGACGACCCATGGCTTGGCGACTGCACCGCCTCGACGAGGCGTTGCAGCTCCGCCAACAGGTGCCGCCCTTCGTGCTCGATGCGCCCAGCGGTGGTCGCTTGTCCTGATTCGCGCAGGTTGGCGGCGGTGACCTCGTGGAGTCTTAGGACTCCGCGTGCCGTTAGCCTAGTGTCGCGCACGGTGGCTGCCAACGCGGTGCGTAGGTCGTCCTCGATCGCTTCCAAGTCGCCCGGCCCGTGACCCCCAGCGGCCACGCGTTACGCGGCCGCATACCGAATGCGCGCGTAAAAGAACGCTGGGGTGCGGTGAGGTCACTCAGGCGATGAAGCTCGTCCTAGCGCTCGCTGCTCCGGTGGTGGCGATAGCTAGCGCCTGGTGAGAGAGTCAGGCGCCCACAAATTCACGCATCGTCGCGAGAGCGCGCTGCAGGCGCGGATCTCTGTCGATTCGCTCCGCTAGCTTGTCGAGACCACTCGCGCGCAGATCCGCGAGCCGCTGGTCGTGGTCTCGCAGATCGGCTTCCAATTCCTCGCGCAGCTCGGCCGCGTCGCGCTCCTCCAGGCGCTCGATGCCCGCGACCACGGCGTCAACGCGCTTCCAGTCCACCTGCTCGAGCTCCCGATCCGGGCGATGCGAGGCGACCACGCGCACCGCCTCAGCAACGAGCGCCCGATGGCCGATCGCAACATGGGCGAGCCTTGGCATACCGCCGGCGTCATTGGCCGAGTCGTGCAAGTCGTCGGCAGCGAGACGTAAGCGCTCGGCTGCGATGCGCACCGCTTTCACATGGTCTCCGATCCGCTGCTGCATCCACGGCACGGGCTGGCCGCTGTAGCGATGCTGGACGCCGGAGTCTGTCACCTCAAAGGCGATAGCTTCCGCCAGTTCGTCGAGATCCTCTAGGCGGCTGCGCAGCTCGTCGGATGCAGCCGTCGCATCTGCCCAAGCATTGTGGACGGTGGCCAGCAGCGCGCGCTGCCGCTGGAAATAGAGCCGATCCCGGCCCGCGGTGTCGGTCATGTTCATTAGATCTCCTCGGCGCCAGCGGCGCGTGTCATTGGATTGAGCCGCCACGTCACTGAATCGCTACTCAATGTTCTCGGGTATTCCGGTAGCGCTTAACTGCATGGCTCGCCGCAGCAGCCCGAAATCGGGCGGATCGCGCCGCAGCGCGGCCAACGCCCAGCGGCGCCAGCGGACTCGCGTGCGGCGATCGCGGGCGCTCGGGCAGGCGTTGACCGCGCGCAGTCGATCCGCGGCACGCAGGACTGCCCAGGCGGCAGCCACTGTGGCGCGGCGGTCGCCGGCCAGCACCGCAGCGGCCATGGCTCGGCGCGCATCTCGGAAGGCGTGGCGCGTGTGCTGCAGCGTTCCCGGGGCTCCCTCGATCATGGCTCGCCCTCCGCGTCATCCTCGTCGTCACCGTCAGCGACCTCCTCGAGCGCGGCGGCGATCAACCCCTCTAGCATTTCGACCTCATCGACCGTGAGGTGCGGCATGTGGCCCTTCGCGGCGCCGGGCACTGCCAGCAACCGGTTGCGCGCCTGCGTCACGAGGGTGACGTAGGCGACCTTGATCGCCTCGGCGTCCACCAACCGCCCGCGCTCACGCTGGATCTCCAGCTCGACGCGATCGGCCTGCAACTTCGCCAGGCGTGCGCGCTGCTGCCTGCCGTCCAGTGCAGCGGCGGCTACCTGAGGATCGGGGCCCGGTTTTGCCTTCTCCCGGGTGCGTAGGCTCGCGATGAACGCATGGGTGCATGGCAACACCGCGTAGCGCCCGCTGGCCGCACGAGGGAACACGCCCTCGGCGGCCAGCTCGCGAACGCGCCGGCCGCTTATTTGCAGCAGCGCGCCGAGCTGGTCCGCCGTGGCGGTATCCGGCCAATGGGCAACGGTGGCCGCCTTCGTTGCCATCAACGGCGGTCCGGGCCCTGAGACACGATCGCCGCGCCACCGTCGATCGCGGGCAGCTCGATGTGTACCGTGGTCAGATTGGCGGCGCTGACCTGGGGACGGACCATACGGCTCTCGCTACGGGTGAAGCGCGCCACGGGCTCCTGCGGGCCCGCTTGCACACTACGGCCGGAGGCATCGGTGACGCGTGGACCGTGTTGGACCACCTCGACCTCCTCCGTCTCAAATTCCGCTGAGCGGCTGCGCGTCTCGTGAGGAAGCACGAGGCCATCCGTCGGCAGGTCATGCTCCCGCGCAGTGCGCCGGGCGCGCTCCACCTGCACGTGCAATCCAGGAAGCTCGGCCAGGACCTCGGCGAGTTGGTGCGCCAAGCCCTGGTACTTGAGCGTCAGGTCCTCTGCGCGCTGGGCAGCATCGCGGCCTTGCTGGACATCGCGTTCGGCGCGGGAGCGCTTCTCGGTGGCGATCAGCTCCTCACGCCGGACGGCGAGCCGCTCGGCAGCCACGGTCAGCCGGCGGGCTTCGTCCGCGAGGCGCTGACCACGTGCGTCATGCTCGGCCTCGGTTCCGGCCAGCAGGGCATCATCTCGGCCCTCAGCGTGAGCGGCGACCGCGTCGTTGGCGGGCTCCAGGCGCGCAGCGATCAGTGCCAATGCGTCATCGGCTTCGGCCACCGTGCGGGGCGTCAGCAGGTCGGCAAGCGGCAGGGCTGCCGCCTCTTGGTCGAGGGTATGTCCCGCCTGTACGTGGCCGGCTCGAGCCGTCGATCGGTTGTTCGTCATCTTCATCTCCTTGGTCAGGCCAGGCCCATGGCCTTGGCGGTGGCGATCAGGTCGGTGGGCGCCGTCGCCTTTTCCAGCGCGGTCACGGCGGCTTCGGTCGGCATCTTTCCCGCAGCCAACTGCAACGCCAGGTCCGGAGCTTCATTGGCGGCGGCATGATTGAGGATGGCTCGCGCGCGCTGCAGCGCCGCAGCTCCCGCGTCCAGGGACTGGCCGGCCTGCATTGCGCCGGCCTGGAGGGTGGATCGTGTTGCGTTCATTGCTGTTGCTCCTCGTTGTTGCCGCCCGTGGCGGCGGAATCGGTCTGAAATTCGTCGGCGGGTTCATGTAGTGAGGCCGGGCGGTCTCCGTCCCCCGTCACCCCCTCCCCCTCAGGGAGGACCCGCGACATCAGGGGGACGGCTAGCAGGCCGGCTATCACGGCGCGCTCGTCTCCCTATCCGCCCATCCCCGCCGTCCATTCACGGCGCTCCTGCGCTCGCGTTCAACCTGCGCGGCCAGTTCGTGGACGCGCTGTTCCTGTTGCGCTTGGGCAGCAGCGAGGCGTGTCGAGCTGGTCGGCTGCAGATGACGGGCGATGTACGGTGAGGCGAGGCCCGCAGCCACGGTTTCGCGGTCAAGATGCGCGCGTAGTTCCTGCAGCCCAGTAAGTGAGTCGACCAGCGCACGATCGAGCGTGCCGATGGTCGGATCGAGGCGACCACGGCGCCGGCCGATGCGCGCGAGGGCATGAAAGGCCGTGTCGAGGTCGGCGGCGTCCAGGGTATTGGTCATTGATGTGCCCTCGTGGGTTTCGTGAGTTCTTCGTGGGTTTGAACCCACGCGAAGGGACGCGCCCTTGCGTGCGTTCCTTCGCAGGGGGTATGGGGGAACAAACGCACGCGCGGGAACGCACGCATCACGGGACGTCTCCCGCCCAGATGGGCACCCGGGTGAACTGGTCCGGCGCCTTGGGTCCGATGGCCCAGCGTTCCGACCTGTTGCGGCTCGCAGTGGTGTACTCGACCCGCTCGATCCAGCCGACCCGCTGCAGGCGCGTGATAGCCGCCCAGAATCGGCTCTTGTCCTTCTGCGCCCAGCCCGGCAGATCCGGATGAGTCTTGAGCACGGCGTGGGTATTGCTCGGCCCGGTGCGGCCAGTGGGCACCGTGTTGCGCTCATGCAACGCACGAGCTAGGCATCGCATGATCGCCTCGTTGTCAGCAGCCAGGTGCGGGTCTCGGTCGTCGTTGGCGGCCGTATCTCCGGGTGCCGTCGGAATGAGAACGCCGTGATCATCCCATCGGAAGTGGAGAGGCTCGGCAAGCCGGCCCAGGTTGTTCTTTTCCATCTTGAGCACGACCAGTCCATCCTCGGTCGTAACGACGAAGCGCGAGCGGGCGCTGTTGTGCCAGGCGGTCGAGCCGGAGTACGAGTTGCCAAGCGCGCCGTAGCGGGCGGCCGATTTGTCGATGTGGGCAAGCAAAAGGACCGCGGCCCCGGCGTCGCGTCCCAATTGGGCAAGCGCACGCATGAACGCGCGTACTTGCCGCCGGTCGTTCTCGTTTCCATCGAAGGCGTCACTGGCGTTGTCGATGATGACCAGGACCGCCCCGTAGCGCGCCGCGTCAGCAATCTCGACCATGGTGATCGTGGGCACCATCCGCCGGCGTCCCTCGTCGATCTCTTCGACCACAAGTGACGCCTCGATGTCCGCGCCGTCCAGGATCAGAAGGTTCTCAACAACCGTCGCGGCGTCCAACCCGAACGCATCGCACACCCTGCGCACGCGCCACCGCAGCAGTTGCGCTGGGTCTTCCAGCGACACGAACACCACGCGGCCACTACGTACCGGATGACCAGCGAAGGGCACGCCAGCGGCCACATGCACCGCGATGACCAGCGCAATAATCGACTTGCCCGCACCACCGTGGCCACCAAGCAGGACCAGTGCCGAGGGCAGCAGACCCGAGATGACGTAATCAGCGGTCGGAGGCGTCGCCTTCGATAGGTCCGTCAGGTCGACCGCCTGCAGGACGGGCACGGGTGGGACTGGCTTGCGATTGCTTCGACGGGAATCGTTCATGCGACCACCCTGCGTGGGCGATGGCCGTCAAGGCTTTGGACGCGCGTCATAAAGAACATGCGCATGACTTTGGCCATCACTCCGACCCTCGGCAATCCTTGATTGAAGGGTTGCCGGGGGTTCACTTCGTGACGGCTCCGACTTGCGAGCGATCGCGCGCAGCGATGCGCACCAGGTAATCGTTGACGTCGGATAGGCGCCAAGCGCGAGCCCGGGGGCCAAGTTCCACGGGCTGCGGAGCCTCACCGGACGCGAGGCGCCGATACCACTCGGTGCGAGAAACGGGGATGATTGCGAGGACTTGGGGCAAGCGCAGAAGGCGCTCACCTTCGCGAACATGTGCTGCGGTGGTGGCCGACAGTGGGGACTTCATGGTGTACCTCTTTGTTCGAAGGTACGACCCACCTTAACCACGAGATGTAGCCCGTCAATCGCTTTTTTTTTCAGATTCCCGCAACTTCACGCGACTTCCCGACACGCGCATATAGTCCCCGAGAAGTGGCTCGTCTCAACCCGCTTCAGCCGACCAATTGCGCGGACTCAACCGGTCCTCAGCATGGAACCCCCCGTCCATACCTCTCCTTCCTATAGCCACCGCATAGGCCGAGCCGGCGCCAAAGCCCTGCCCGGCATACCTCAACAAACTGTGGAAACTGCCGAACAAGACGCAAACGCAGCTTTCGGAAGCGCCCCCAACACTAGTACACGAATTTACCGAAATATCCCGTTGCGAACCGACCAGAAGTGTGCGGATACTGCCGCCACGCGAGCTAGGGGAACGACCGATCTCGCGGTCTGCAATCCCGGTACGGGCCGGTCGCAGTAAGGCTTCAACAGGGATTGTCGTTGCCACCGTGATGAACCGCGCGGGCACAGTCCATCGCGGAAACGGAGTTCCGCATGCCTGACCAGAGCTCGTCGCGCGTATCCGCCGGTGCCGCCACCCTGTTGCTGCTGGTGGCCAGCCTCATCCTCGCGCCCTTCGGCGCTTTCGTATTCGAGGTTGTCGCGCAAGTTATGGGCGGCAACAATCCGCCGGGGGTCCTGGCTTCGCCGGATCCCGTATCGGATGCAGTGTCTGCCACCGGCGCCGAGTTCCGCGTCGATGAGTCCGGCGCGGCCACTTACAGCGTGCCGCTGTACACCGTACCTGGTACGGCTGGTGTGGTCCCAAAGCTCTCCCTAAGCTATTCGAGTCAGGGTGGCTACGGAGCGCTGGGCAAGGGCTGGTCTATAGGTGGGCTGTCCTCGATCAGTCGCTGCCGCGCCACGCGCGAAGGCGGCGACTTCCTCGGCGCTGCCACACCGGACGGCAATCCGCGGCCGGTCAATTTCAGCACTAGTGACCGCTATTGTCTGGATGGCCAGCGTCTGCTGCCTTCGTCAACGACGTGTCCTTCCGCCGGCGGGATGAGTGGGGTGGCGCATGCTACCGAACTCGAGAGCTTCAGCCGCATATGCGCCTACAGCGCCGCCGGCAGCAGCACCGGCCCCGCGTTCTTCACCGTCGAACGCAAGGATGGTTCGATCAGCTGGTACGGCGATCGGGACAGCAGTACTGGCGGGGCGACGCGCCCAGATGGCTATGTGGAGACTACCTCACCGCTTAGCCCTGGCGCGGCCATGCTGTGGGTCCAGACGCGTTTCCAGGACTCCACTGGCAACTACATTGACTATCTCTACAACGAGAATCCGGGTGCGGCGAATACTGGTGAGATCCATGTGCGCGAAGTGCGCTACACCGGTCGTGCCGCGCTGGCCGGCCAATCCACTGGCGCGAGCGCGCCGTATGCCAAAGTCCAGTTCAACTACACCACGCTGCCCACTGCGCAATGGAGCCGTGGCTATGTGGCCGGTGGTGTGGTCGCCACGACACAGCGCCTGGAGAGCATCACCAGCTGCGCCACGGTGGCTTGCACGGGCGCGGACGATCAAGTTCGGCATGTCTTACTCACCTACGCGCCGTCCCCATCTGGCAGTCAGCAGGACACCTTGATTGGTTTGCAGGAGTGCCGGAGCAGTTCAGCAGCGGTCTGCTCCGCTGCCACGTTGTTCGGTTGGAGCACGGCCAGTCACAGTTTCACCAGCTATGAGACGCCTGCGAACCTGTCGCTGGCTACCGATCACTTCAAGGGTTTCAAGGTCGGCGATATCAATGGCGATGGACGTCAAGACCTAGCGGTGCTTTACCTGGCCGGCACCGGCTGCCAGGGCGGCAGCTGGATCGTCAGTATGCTTGGTACACAAGATGGCGCTGGCCGCCCCACCTACGGTAGTACGACCTTCAACTGCGTGCCGGCCAACATCACCGCTCGAGGCGATGGCGCCTGGCACCTGCTGGACTACAACGGCGATGGCCTGGATGACCTTTTCGTCTCCAGCTATACCGGGCAAGGCTGGCGCGTGCATCCGTCCAATGGCACGCACTTTGACATGACCACCAACCTGATCGCCGGCTTGTCACCAGTGATTGCTTCGGCCGAGGCGGAGACCTCGCAGGTGCAACTGGCCGATCTCAATGGCGACGGCTTGACCGATATCGTCTATCCCGGTGCTAGCGGGCTGCGCGCCCGGTTGATGGAACGACAAGCGGGTGCGTTCGTTTGGGGGAGCGAGCGCACCACCGTGGTGGATGAGAGCACGCTGGGGCCCATCGCGCTGGGATGCGACGATCCATTCAATCCAGACGTACGCAATTGTGAGCGCACAATCTCCGGGACGCCGACGACCAAGACTGGCTTCCTCCAGATGGTCGACTTCAACGGCGATGCCGCCTCGGACCTGTTGATTCGCATCACGACGCAGGCCGAGCTCTGGACCAATTTCCCGGGCTGCGAGCGAGAGCCCGAGTTTCGGCGCGGGGCGGCCGTGTCGTCCAGGGGCGTAATCAGCCGCTATGAGGATCCGGATGAGCCGACAGCCTCCATGCTGGCTGCGCCCCCCGATCCGTGCTGGGAACAAGTACGCTCCGATGACCTGTACGCCCTGACCGTCGATACCCAGGACGCGAACGCGCTCCTGCTGAGCGGTTACGACGTGGTATCCAGCGGCAACCCCTATGCCATCGTTTTTGCCGACCTCAACGGGGATGGCCTGTCCGATCGTCTGCTACGTGGCACGGCCTCGGGCGACTGGGCCTACGCGCTTAACACGGGCCGAGGCTTCCTGCATGGCGGCATCCTGACCCTGAGCGACTACCGCGACCAGGCGCGTTTTGTCGATGTAACCGGCGATGGTCGGGCCGACATGCTGTATCTGGTCAACTACGGCAGCTACAAGGCGTACGCGATGCGTCGGGCGTTACCGGAGGGCGGTTTCGCTAGCGGGACAGCGTTACCAGGAGGCAATGCGCGGCTTTGCCAAGGCAGTGGCTGCAACCAGCAGCAGCGCGTGCCGATCTTCAGTGACACCGACGGCGATGGCAATCTGGACTTCCTCGCCTTGGATTTCTCCGGCAGCAACGTCGGGCTGGCCGTCTCGCGCGGCCCGCAGACCTTCCAGCCGCGCGATGTGATCACGACTGTCACCAACGGCTTGGGTGCCGTGACGCAATTGCAATACGCCCCGCTGACGAACAGTGCGGTGTATCGGCGCAATACCGGTTCGCGAAACAATGCGAACTGGGGCCGTGGCGCGCCCGTCCAAGACATGCTGACGTCGAGCTATGTGGTAGCTCGCGCCTCCAGCAGCGCGCCCCGCGCGGGCGACACCGGAGCCATGGCTAATCTTTACTATCGTTACGCAAACGGTCGTATCCAGGCCGGTGGGCGTGGCTTTCTGGGATTCGGAACGATCGAGACAATTGACCCAAACCAGTCAGGCGGCCACGTCGTCACGACGACACATTATGCCCAAAATTTCCCTTTCATCGGCTTGCCGATGCAGACCCTCAAGAAGGCGATCTCGGGCTCATACACTGTTCCCACCTGTCTGGTAACAGTGCCCAACAACGCCTGCTTCAGCGGACCTGGAATCGCACATTCCGATCTTGGCGGACAGTGGTTTTCCAATGGCACGCAAAGTTGGGAAATGGCGCCAAGTACGCTGTCCAATCAAGTCGCGATCCATGTTCGCACCCAGGGCACAGAGGAAACACTACGCGATCCGTTTACTGGTTTGATCACCAGCAAGATAGCCAGCGCTTTCAGCTATGGGGCCAACGGCAACGTGACCCAGACGGTAGTCGATACGTATACCGGCATGCTCACACTGACTGCTACACAAATAACGCAGAACACTTACAGTGACGACACAACTAACTGGCGATTGGGCCGCCTAACAGCCAGTACAGTCACGCATCGCCGCCCCGGCTATACAGATGTAGTGCGTACCACAGGCTTTAGCTATGCACTTGGACTGAACGGCACGGGCCTCCTGACCGAAGAGCGCACGCAACCTGGCGGCCCTGCTAATCTTGCATCTGCGATCGCGCACACGCTCGACGATTATGGGAATCGCACACAGTCGGTCTCCTGCGCTGCACCGGCCACAGGGTGCTCGCTGACCGGATTCGCATTCCGTCCTTCAGCCCTGGACGCGCAACGGCGGTACTCGCGCGTTGAGTACGACGCACAGGGCCGCTTCCCTGTCGCCACCTATGAGCCATTCGGCAATGGCGGCAGCGGTCAAGAGCGCCGCACCAGTTTTGTGGCTGCGCGGAACGAGTTCGGCGATGCCACCACTGTCTTCGACGTAAACAACGTGCGGAGCTTGGTCATCAAGGGTGGACTCGGCCGAGACTATTTCACATGGACTCAAACCACACCGTACGCGACGCCCGGCAATGGAGGGTCGGTTGGCCTCGTCACCTATCGCTGGTGTGCCACTGGCCCCGAGGCGGTAGCTTGCCCCACCGGTGCTGTATTCCGCCAACAAACTGCTGCTACAGCGGCACCGCGGCAGTGGAAGTACTTTGACGTTCTTGGCAGGCCCATTATGGCCGCAACCGAAACGTTTAATGTAGGCGTGAGCGACCAAGACGTTTCCGCCGTATGTACGGAGTACGACGGCGTGGGTCGGGTATCTCGCACTTCGACCCCGTTCTTCCTCAGCGGCACCGCAGGAACGACTGGCCCCACAGATGTGACCAGCGTTTGCAGTAGCCCCAGTCGGGCCTGGGCCTTAAATCAATATGACCTACTGGGTCGCCCAGTACTCGTGCAGGCCGCCGATGGAAGCCAAGTTGTCTCTCAATATGCAGGCCTGGCTACAACCACAATCGATGAGCGCAACAACCCGAGCATTCAAGTACGCAACGGCAAGGGGGAGTTGGCATCTACACAGGATGCAAGCGGTTTCGTCACACAGTTCGCCTATCGAGCTGACGGCAACCTCGTTAGTGTCACGCGAGACGCCGGTAACGGTGTAATCACAAATAGCTTCGACTATGACGCTCTCGGACGGAAGATCCAGCAGGTCGACCCCGATACCGGCACAACGACTTTTGAGTACAACGCATTCGGCGAACTGGTTGCGCAGACCGACAACGAGGGGTACCGCACCGAACGGGATATTGATGCGCGCGGCCGAGCTTGGCGTTTCACCGCCAAGCTACCTGGCGGCGTTGTAGAAACCCAAGCTACCACCGACTACGACACTTTCGATAATACATCGGGGCTGCCGATCTCTGAGACGATTACTGGCCAGTACGCCTCTTGGTCAGGTCAAAGCAACACCGAAGTCAACTACACGCGCTACTTCTCATACGATGCGATGGGGCGACCCACCAGCACCTTCCTGATGCTGGCGGAGGGGTTCTTCAGCACAGAAGTGCAGTACGACACCCTAGGGCGACCGTGGAAATCGCGCGACGCTAGTGGCGTCTGGAGCAAGACCGAGTTTGGCAATCGTGGTCCCGCGGCTTCATGTGCAAGTGACGGTGTCGATAACTCTGCCACCTGTGGCAACACTGTTGACACCTACACACGCACGCTTGCAACCGACGCCTGGGGCAATGTCGTTCGCGAGATACGAGGCGGACAATCCAATCTGGAAGTTCGCCGCCAACATCATCCACTAAGCGGGCGTGTTACTGAGGTTTGCGGCGGCAATATCAGCTGCAACATTATGCAGGAAGCTTACGTTTGGGATGCGGCAGGCAACCTGTCCTCCCACCAGAAAGAAGGCCGCTACCTCGAGCAATTCACCTACGACAGCCTGAATCGGGTCGTCGAAGGCCGACTAATGATGGCCAATGGCTCGTATGTCAACCAAGTCTTGCTGACTAATGCCTACGACCAGCTCGGCAATGTTTGCAGCAAGGATGGCTTGGGCTACGCCTACCCTGGCGCTGACGGATGCGTGGGAGCGCTACCGATGGCACAAGCCGTCGGCGTCCCCTCGCTTGCCGCGCGGCTTACGCCGGTGCCTCTAAGGGAGGCTCGAAACAGCGTGACAGAGGTTAGCGCCTCAGGCCATGTAGTAGCCACCACGACCCACCGTGACGGAACCGGCAGACTCGGCTTGGATGACGGGCCTTCTTCTCGGCTTAATGAGACGCCCCTTGTTGGACGCGAACCTCCGAATACTTCGCACAAAGTAGAAGCCGCTACTAAGTCAGTAAAAGTGGCTGCAGCCGCATTCTCCGCTATAAGTAGCCCACATGCAGTGAGTCAGGTAGGTGCAGGGTCCAATGCAACCTTCTACTACTACGACGATCGCGGCAACCAGACTATGCGGGACGCGCCCGGAACGACCAACGACCGCACAATCAGTTACACAGCGAGTGGTCGGGCGCATGAGATCGCGCTGGGGAACGGTCAGACCACCCGCTTCTGGTATGGACCCGATGGGAAGCGATACAAGCGCACTGATGGTACTACTACCACTCTTTATGTAGACGGAGTTGAGTTCATAATCCAGAACGGTGTGCAGACCGCGCGTCGCTACGCAGCGGGCGTAGCGCTGCAGACCGTTGCGAACGGCGCCGTGCAGAGCACGCGATATCTGTTCCACGACCACCTCGGCAGTCTGGTCCGTGTCGCCAATCCAGATGGCACGGTAGCGGAAGCACTTGACTACACGACCTTCGGCGACCGCCGAAGCTATGGCAATCCGTCCGGCAGTGGCGCTGCTTCAAATTACACGCCGCGCGGTTACACCGGTCACGAATACGTGGATGGCGCTCAGGTCACCCACATGAATGGCCGCATCTATGACCAGCAACTTGGGCGCTTCTTACAAGCTGACCCACTAGTGCAATCGACGGGAAATGGTCAGAGTTGGAATGCGTACACCTACGTCTACAACAATCCACTCGCTTACACCGATCCCACCGGGATGTTCTCGATTGGCCGAGCGTTGTTCAATCCTGGCGCAGGGTTGATACGCGGAGCTATGCGCATGCTGGGCCCAAATGTCAGCGGCCTAGCAGTGGGCGTTGGCTGCAGTTACGTGCCCGGCCCTTGGGCGATTGCATGCGCCGCCGGCGGCAGCTATGACTTGGCGAGAACATTCGGCGCATCGCCCAAGGAAGCTCGAAAAGCTGCTGTTGCTGGTGCATTCACCGCAGCAGTTGGTTACGGACTTGATATGCACTACGGCGGTGAAGTCACCTACGGCAGAGTCGCTATCAGTGCACTAGCCGGGGGCGTGGCCGCAGAAATTCAGGGCGGAAAGTTTGGTAATGGCTTCGTAAGTGCGGGCCTGACAACACTAGTAATGCCGCAGGTCGGCTATATTCAGAATGACTTCTTGCGTACCGTGGTTGGCGCTATCGTTGGCGGCACCATTTCGGATGCCACCGGTGGGAAGTTTGCCAATGGCGCGATCTCCGGCGCAATTCAAGGAGCCTTAGCTAAGCGGCCGCTCCAGGATAGCTTGAGTGGAGGCGGCTCTAATGCGTTCGGAAGCTATACAGATGAGATCCCACAAGGCTTTGCAGCGCTCAAGGAGAAATACCCCGCCATTGAAGCGCGTATGGCATCTTATTGGGAGAGCTCTTTCGACGGTTATTTCCGCCGTGAGTATGGAATGGTGGGCATTGAGAGTCTTGACGGAGCTGAGATGCGTTACTTGCACCTCGATTCCGAATGGTCTATCTGGCCTCAATCCTTCGGCTATAAAAGCATGCCTTTTAAAGAGCAGGTTCTACGACAGTTTGCAATTGCGGGTCTGAATCCAGCCGAGTGGAACATACGTTTTGTTTATCACACTCACCCATTCAACAAGTGCTTTTCGTTCTGTGGACCAAACTCTTCGGGGTTCGGACCTTCCAGCGGTGATCAGGGCCTCACGCTAAAACTCCCTGATGTCTACCACGTCGTCAGGCAAATGACTGGAACCACGCCTCAAGGAGTGCCGACCTATGTTGATCTGTACTACGGGCAGGCAAGCGGCGGACCATAATTTGGCCCTAGCTCACAGAGATCAGGAGAATCAAAAGGATATGTATGCTAAAAGCAATCACACTGCTCGGTAACATCGCTCTGCTTGGACGGGCATTGCTTACAGGTGTCTGGGTGCTTTTCGGTTTGCATCAAGAAGTCCTTACGGGCCAAAGTCTTGAGCAGCCTTTCCATGCGAAAGCTGTAGCAGCTATCCTGATCGCGCTTAGCGCCCTACTTGCGGCAACACTTCTTCCTGTATGGAGAAGGGCTGGTAGGCGCTGGCTCGTGGCGGCCTGTTGCTTGGCGCTCCTCTCAGTGCTCGAGATTGTTGAGTCGATATTGATCTACACGCATGTTGGACACTATGGACTCCATGAGTACTCCTACTACGCGTATGGCCCATTGGCTGCCATTTGGGCTATCTTGAACCTATGCATTTTCCGACGAGAGGCCCGTCCGGCCTCCTAGCTTTTTTCGATGGGCTACCGCGCTGTGGTTCCGTAAAGGTCGTCTAGCGTTGACTACGTAATGGTGAGGAGCTCTAGATTGCAGTTAATGCAGGTCGAGCGACTGTCATTGACGCATCTCAACCGACTACGCGCAGAAACGGCACCACCTTCCCTGCTCCGTTGCGCTGCCCCTCAATCAGGTCAGCCCACGCGATCATCATGGTCCGGCGCTCGTCCAGATAAGTCGTGCGGTGGTAGGCGCTGCGTATCTTGTTCGCTTCGACGTGAGCCAACTGCCGCTCGATCGCATCCGCGCGGAAGCCGAGGCCGTTTAGCTCGGTCGACGCGAGCGCCCGGAATCCATGCGCCGTCACGTCGCCGAATCCCATGCGCTGCAGGGCTGCGAGTAGCGTCGAGTCGCCCATCGGCGTGCGCGGGCGGATGCGGTGCGGAAACAGGAACTCCCCACTGCCAGTGAGCTCCCGTAGCTGTCCGAGCAGCTCGACCACCGTGGGAGCCAACGGCACGACGTGCGGCCGGCGATTCTTCATGCGCTCGGCGGGAATCGACCAGGTAGGCGCCGCTTCGCCATGGTCATCCTTGGCAGCCAGGTCGAACTCGCTCCAGCGTGCGCCACGCAGCTCCCCCGAGCGCACGAAGGTGAGGAGCAGCATGTGTAGCGCGATGCGCGTCTCGGGCTGCCCGGGGTAATCGTCCAGTGCGGCAAGGAACGCACCCACGCGGGCCAGCGGCAGCGCGGCGAAGTTCCGGCGCATCGGTGGCGTCAAAGCACCCTCTAGGTCGCGCGCCGGGTTCGATTCGGCTCGCGCGGTGGCTACCGCGAAGTTCAGGACGCCGCGGACCCGCTGCAGCAGGCGCCCTGCGCTATCCAGTGACCCGCGGCGCTCGACCTCGCGCAGGACCGCCAGGACCTCGGCAGCGGACAGATCCGACACCGGGCGGCCACCAATACGCGGGAACGCATCCCGCTCGAGCTGGGCGACCAGGTTCTCGCGATGGCGCTCCGACCAGCGCGCGCCACGCGTCGCAACCCATTCGCGTGCCACGACTTCAAAGCTGTTCGCAGCTTTGACAGCGGCAGCCACGCGCTCGGTGCGTCGCACGTCGCTAGGGTCTCGTCCATCGCGCAGGTGGGCGCGGGCTTCGTCTCGGCGGCGTCGGGCCTCGGCGAGTCCGACCTCATGCGAGGCACCCAACGCCAGGCGCTTCTCCTTTCCCCCGAAGCGATATTTCAGCCGCCAAAGGCGCGAGCCGTTGGGCATGACCTCGAGGTAAAGGCCGTCGCCATCGAAATGCTTGCCCGCCGGCGCGGTGCGGACACGTGCCGAGGTGAGCTTGTTGGTCGCCATGGTGGGGGCATCCTCGCCGGGAATTTGGGGGCATGACTACCCCGAACCCGGGGCCGTGCCCCCATATTTGCCCCCGCAAGGGTGAGCCGTCAAGGTGACTCACGGAACACAATGGCTACATAAGTAGCTGATATCCGGATATATATAGGTCCTTGGCGGGACCCCTTGGGACCTTATGCGGCGGTCGTCGTGAAGCTCTCGCCGCAGCCGCATTCGGCGGCCGCATTGGGGTTCCGGAAGGTGAAGGTCTCGGACAGTCCCTGCTTGGCGAAGTCGATCTCGGTCCCGTCGACCAGCGGCAGGCTGTCGGCATCGACGTAGATACGGACGCCACCGAATTCGAACACGGTGTCGCCCTCGCGCTCGTCGCGGGCAAGATCCGCCACGTGGCCCCAGCCGGAGCAGCCTGTACGGGTGACCCCGAAGCGCAGGCCCAGCGCGCCCGGCGTCTGCGCGACGAAACGCTGCACGCGTTCGAGGGCGACGGGGGTGAGGGTGATGGCCATGGGAAGCTCCTGTTCGACGGGACGATTATAGCCGCGGGTGCGCCGTCGGCCGCGCGGCTCTTGCTAAACTCCGCGTTCCATAAATAAGACTGTTACCGAAGGATTCAAGCCATGACGGTGGTGAGCGTCGAACATGCGCTGGCGGGCAAACTCCCGGCCGGCGGCGAAGTCACGGTGCGTGGCTGGGTGCGCACGCGGCGCGATTCCAAGGCGGGCCTGTCCTTCGTCAACGTCAGCGACGGCTCGTGCTTCGCGCCGATCCAGGTGGTCGCGACCGATACGCTGGCCAACTACGAATCCGAGGTGAAGCACCTGACCACGGGCTGCGCGGTGGTCGCCACGGGCACCCTGGTGGCGTCCCAGGGCCAGGGCCAGAGCTACGAGATCCAGGCCTCGTCGGTCGAGGTGGTCGGCTGGGTCGAGGACCCGCTCACCTACCCCATGCAGCCCAAGCAGCACTCGCTGGAATACCTGCGCGAGTTCGCCCACCTGCGCCCGCGCACCAACCTCTTCGGCGCGGTCACCCGCATCCGGCACTGCCTGGCCCAAGCGGTGCACCGCTTCTTCCATGAGCAGGGCTTCTACTGGATCAGTACGCCGATCATCACCACGTCCGATGCCGAAGGCGCCGGGCAGATGTTCCGCGTGTCCACGCTGGACCTGGCCAACCTGCCGCGCAACGGCAAGGGCGAGGTGGACTTCTCGCGCGACTTCTTCGGCAAGGAGACCTTCCTGACCGTCTCCGGCCAGCTGAACGTCGAGGCTTACTGCCTCAGCCTCAGCAAGGTGTACACCTTCGGCCCGACCTTCCGCGCCGAGAACAGCAACACCACGCGCCATCTGGCCGAGTTCTGGATGATCGAGCCCGAGATCGCCTTCGCGGACCTGACGGCCGATGCCGACCTCGCCGAGGACTTCCTGAAGTACCTGTTCCGCACGGTGCTGACCGAGCGCGCCGACGACATGGCGTTCATCGCCGAGCGCGTGCAGAAAGATGCCGTCACCCGGCTCGAATCGTTCATCAATGCGCCGTTCGAGCGGATCGACTACACCGATGCCATCGGCCTGCTGCAGAAGGCGGGCAAGAAGTTCGACTTCCCGGTCGAATGGGGCCTGGACCTGCAGACCGAACACGAGCGCTGGCTGACCGAGGAACACGTCGGCCGCCCGGTGGTGGTGATGAACTACCCCGAGCACATCAAGGCCTTCTACATGCGCCTGAACGACGACGGCCGGACCGTCGCCGCGATGGACGTGCTGGCGCCCGGCATCGGCGAGATCATCGGCGGCAGCCAGCGCGAAGAGCGCCTGGACGTGCTCGACGCGCGCATGGCGCAGTTCGGCCTGGATCCCGAGCACTACCAGTGGTACCGGGACTTCCGCCGCTACGGTGGCGTGCCGCACGCGGGCTTCGGTCTCGGCTTCGAACGCCTGGTGGTGTACGTCTGCGGCCTGGCCAACATCCGCGACGCGATCGCCTACCCGCGCGCGCCGGGCACCGCGGAGTTCTGATGATCCTGTTCTTCGCGCTCTGCTTCGTCGGCGTGGCGATCGCCGGGTTCTGCGCCTTCGTCATCTTCTGGCCGCTGACCCTGGTCCACGTCCGCGACCGCCACGGCACGCTTGGCGCGCAGTGGGGCGAAGGCGCGTTCCTCAAGCCCGTCGCCCTGCGCTGGCTGCTCGGCGGCGGCTACCGGGCGATTCCCGATCCGTCGTTGTCGGGGCTGGCCACGCCGGCGCGGATCTCGCTGTGCGTGATCCTGTTCGGCCTGGCGATGGCCGGCCTGCTGGCCCTGTGGGCGGAGGCGTTCGCATGAACCCGTTCCTGCGTGAAGACTGGTACCTGGCCTCGCTCGGCCGCACCCTGATCTGGGCGCGCCTGCGGGTGCTGGACGCGGGCACGGCCGAAGTGCTGGACAGCGACGGCAACACCTTGCCCTACGACAGCGAGGACAGCGCCCGCGCGGCGCTGTTCGATGCCGAATTCGTGGCCTTCGATGGCCTGGACGAAGACGACGCGCTCGCGCGCGGCTTCGCGCTGAACGACGTGGCGCCACCGCAGGGCGACGACGATGCGGCGCTCGTGCCGCAGATGGTGCGCTCGCTGGGCGCGCGCGCCTGAGGCCTGTGTGTACACGCCGCGCGCGTTCGCCGAAGCCGACCTCACCGAACTCGACGGGCTGATCGCGCGCGACGCCTTCGTCACCCTCGTCACGATCGCCGACGGCTTGCCCTTCGTGAGCCACCTGCCCGTCCTGTATGCGCGGGATGGCGAACAGGTGGTCCTGGAAGGCCATTGGGCCAAACCCAATCCGCAGGCACGCCATGCCGGTCCGGCGTTGGCCATCGTGCACGGCCCCCACGCCTACCTGTCGCCCGGCTGGTACGTGGACAAGGAAGAGGCCGCCCGCGTCCCGACCTGGAACTACGCGGTCGCGCACCTGCACGGCCACCTCGAGACCACGGAAGACACGGCGCGGCTCGCATCGATCGTCGACCGTCTCAGCCAGGTGAACGAAGCGCACGTGGGCAACGATTGGCGATTCGAGCACGACCGCGACGATCACGTGCGCCAGTTGCGCGGCATCGTGGGGTTCCGCTTCGTCGCCGAACGCATCGAGCTGAAGTTCAAGCTCAGCCAGAACCATCCCGTCGCGAACGTCCGAGGCGCCGCCGACGCGCTGGAGCGACTGGGCGGTGAGGACAATCGGGAGATCGCGGCCCTGATGCGCGACCGGCTGGATCGCCGGCCGGCCTGATCCGATCGCGTCCTTCGGATCGGTACACTCGACCCACCCCGACTCCCGGACCCTCGCATGGACCTGAACCTCGCCGGCCGCCACGCGCTGGTGTGCGGCGCCTCCGAAGGCATCGGCCGCGCTGCCGCGATCGAGCTCGCGCTGCTGGGCGCCGACGTCACCGTGCTCGCCCGCCGCGCGGCGGTGCTGGAAGACGTGGTGGCCGCCCTGCCCCGCGTCGCCGAAGGCCAGCGGCACGGCACCCTCGTGCAGGATGTGGCCGACACCGCGGCGCTCGACGCCGGCGTCCGCGCGGCCCTGGCGGACCACCCCGTCCACATCCTGGTCAACAACACCGGCGGCCCTCCCGGGGGCCGCGCCCTCGATGCCGGCGCCGACGACTATCTCGCGGCCTTCCAGCGCCATGTGCTCGCCAACCAGACGCTCGCGCAGGCGGTCGTATCCGGCATGCGTCAGGCACGCTGGGGCCGCATCATCAATGTCGTATCGACGTCGGTGAAGGAGCCCATCGCCAACCTCGGCGTGTCCAACACCATCCGCGGCGCGGTGGCGAGCTGGGCCAAGACGCTGTCGAAGGAACTGGGCGCCGACGGCATCACCGTCAACAACGTGCTGCCGGGCTATACGCGCACCCAACGCTTGGAGCAGATCCTGCGCGACCGCGTGGAGGCCACCGGCAAGGACGAAGCCGCCATCGGCGCGGCGATGCTGGCATCGGTGCCCGCCGGCCGTTTCGCGGAGGCGCATGAAGTGGCCGCGGCGATCGCCTTCCTCGCCACGCCCGCCGCCGGCTATGTCAACGGGGTCAGCCTGGCCGTCGACGGCGGCCGCATGCAGTCGCTGTGATCCCGGCGCGAGGGACTTGCCAGCCGGGTTAAGCTAGTGGGCATGGAACGCTACGGCCACTTCATCGATGGCGAACCGCGCCCCGGTGGCGCCTGGCGTCCTGTCTTCGAGCCGGCCTCGGCCGAGGTCTACGCCGAAGTCGCGGACGGCAGCGAAAGCGATGTGCTGCAGGCCATCGACGCGGCCGAGGCGGCGTTTCCCGCCTGGGCCGCGCTGCCCTCCAGCGCCCGTGCGCGCTGGCTCGAGCGTCTGGCCGACGCGCTTGAAACCCACCTGGATGCGTTTGCCGCTGCGGAGTCGCGGGATGCCGGGAAGCCGCTGGCCCTGGCGCGCGACATCGAGATTCCGCGCGCGGTGGCCAACCTGCGCTTCTTCGCGCATGCGGCCACGCAGTTCGCCAGCGAATCGCACCACGGCGAAGCGGGCCTGAACTACACCCTGCGCGCACCGCTGGGCGTGGTCGCGGCGATCTCCCCCTGGAACCTGCCGCTCTACCTCTTCACCTGGAAGATCGCGCCCGCCCTGGCCGCGGGCAACACCGTGGTCGCCAAGCCTTCGGAGATCACGCCTGCGACGGCGACGATGCTCGGCGCGCTCGCCGCCGAGATCGGCCTGCCGCGCGGCGTACTGAACATCGTGCATGGCAGCGGACCTGCCGTGGGTGAGCCGCTGATCCTGCATCCGGCGGTGAAGGCGGTGTCGTTCACCGGCAGCACGGCCGTGGGCCGTCGCATCGCCGGGCTGGCGGGCCCCCTCCTGAAGAAGGTGTCGCTGGAACTGGGCGGCAAGAACGCCACCCTGGTGTTCGCCAACAGCGACTGGCGCGCACACCTGGACACCTTGCTCCGCTCGGCATTCCAGAATGCCGGCCAGATCTGCCTGTGCGGCTCGCGGCTGCTCGTCCAGCAGGCGATCTACGAGGAATTCCGCGATGCGCTGGTCGAGCGCACGCGCGCGCTGCAGGCCGGTCCGCTCGACGATCCGGCGACCCGGCTCGGCGCGATGGTGTCGCAGGCGCACTTCGACAAGGTGTTGGGCTGCATCGCCCGGGCCCGCGTCGAAGGCGGGCGCCTGCTCACCGGCGGGCAGCCGCTGGACCGGCCGGGCTGGTTCATCGCCCCCACCGTCATCGAAGGCCTGGGACCCGAAGCGGCGACCAACCGCGAGGAAATTTTCGGGCCCGTGGTCACGCTGCAGCCCTTCGAGGACGAGGCGCATGCACTCGCGCTGGCCAATGCGGGCGACTACGGACTGGCGGCGACGGTCTGGACGCGCGACCTGGACCGCGCCCACCGCCTGGCCGCGCGATTGCGCGCCGGCATCGTCTGGATCAACACCTGGATGACCCGCGACCTGCGCACGCCGTTCGGCGGCACGGGCGCGTCCGGCCTGGGCCGCGAGGGCGGCCTGGAGGCCATGCGTTTCTTCACCGAACCCAAGAACGTCTGCGTGGCGTTGCGCTGAGGACGAACTACCGAATGCCTGACCTTTCCGAACTCGAACAACTGCTGCAGAACAACCGCGACTGGGCCGCCCGCATCAAGCAGGAGGATCCCGGCTTCTTCAAGCGGCTGTCGCAGCAGCAGTCGCCGCGCTACCTGTGGATCGGCTGTTCCGATTCGCGCGTGCCGGCCAACCAGATCCTGGGCCTGGACCCGGGCGAAGTCTTCGTCCATCGCAACATCGCCAACGTGATGTCGCACGGCGACCTCAATGCCTTGTCGGTGGTGCAGTTCGCCGTCGACATCCTGAAGGTCGAGCATATCCTGCTGGTCGGCCACTACGGCTGCGGCGGCGTGCATGCGGCGATGACCGGCCTGCGCGTGGGTCTGGCCGACAACTGGCTGCGCCACGTGGCCGACGTGGCGATGAAGCACGCCGACCTGCTGGAGCAGGTCGATACCGAATCCCTGCGCCACGCGCGCCTGTGCGAGCTCAACGTGATCGAGCAGGTGTTCAACGTCTGCCAGACCACGGTCGTCCAGGACGCCTGGGCGCGCGGCCAACCGTTGGCGATCCACGGCTGGGTCTACAGCCTGTTCGACGGCCGCGTGCGCGAACTCGGCATGGACGTGGCGGGTTCGGACGACATCCAGCCTGCCTACCAGCGCGCCCTGGCCGGCGTGCCGCCGAGGGGCAAGCGCGATGAGTAATGTCGTCCAGGCGGGCGATGCACCGAAGCCCGTCGGCCGTTACCCGCACGCGCGGCGCGTCGGCGACCTGCTGTTCCTGTCCGGCATCGGCCCGCGCGACCCGGCGACGGATGCGATCCCGGCGGGGATCGATGCGCAGACCCACGCCGTGTTCGCCAACGTGCGCACGGTACTGGACGCCAGCGGCGCCCGCTGGGAGGACCTTGTGGACGTCACCATCTACCTGACCGACATGGCCGGCGACTTCCCCAGCTACAACGCGGTCTGGGCCGAGTATTTCCCCGACGCGGCGACGGCGCCCTGCCGCACCACGCTCGGCATCACCGCCCTGCCCACGCCCATCGCCATCGAACTCAAGTGCATCGCGCACCTGCCGGAGCGTCGCTGACATGCTGCCCAACCCGCTCAACCTGCAGGCCTGGATCGAGGAACACCGCCACCTGCTGAAGCCACCCGTCGGCAACAAGGTCATCTACGCGGGCGACTTCATCGTGATGGTGGTGGGCGGACCGAACCAGCGCACCGACTACCACTACGACGAAGGCCCAGAGTGGTTCTACCAGTTGGAAGGCGAGATGGTCCTGCGGATCCAGGAAGACGGCGCCCCGCGCGACATCCCGCTACGCGCCGGAGAAATCTTCCTGCTGCCGCCGCGAGTGCCGCATTCGCCACAGCGCATGCCCGACTCCATCGGCCTGGTCATCGAACGCAGGCGCCTGCCGCACGAGCAGGACGGGCTGATGTGGTTCTGCGAGCAGTGCAACCACAAGCTGTACGAAGAGTATTTCACCCTGCACAACATCGAAACCGACTTCCCCCCGGTGTTCGAGCGGTTCTACGCTTCGCGCGAGCACCGTACTTGCACGGCGTGCGGACACCTGAACCCGGCGCCGTCCAAGTACGTGATGCCGGATACCTGAACGCCGCCGGCACATGACCATGACCCGTCTTCCGCATCGCATGGTCGCCGCCTGCCTGCTGCTGGTCGCGGCGACGACTTCGCTGGCGCAACCGACACCCCCTGTGCCGGAGCCGGCCGCGCCCACGGTGATCCTCGCTGGCCACCTGATCGTCGAACCCGGCGAACCGACGCGGGGGCCGCATACCCTGCAGGTCCGCGACGGACGCATCGAGAAGGTGGTGCCCGGGCTGCGACGCGACCTGATCCCCGGTGCACGGATCGTCGACCTGAGCGACGCGTACGTGCTGCCGGGGCTCATCGACGCCCACATGCATCTCGCCATCGACATGCAGGCGGACACCACGACCAGCACATCGGAAGCACGACTGGCCTTGTCGACCGCCGCGTATGCCCGCCGCCTGTTGCGCGCGGGCGTCACCACCGTGCGCGACGTCGGCGACAACGGCGGTACGGTCTACGCGGTCCGGGACGCGATCAACCAAGGCCTGATCGAAGGACCCCGCATCCTCGCGGCGGGACGCGTCGTCTCGCGCACCGGCGGCCATGGCGCGAAGCGCGCATCGGCCATCGAACTGCCCTTCGTGCCCGCCTCCTGCGACGGCACGGAGTCCTGCCGCCGCGTGGTCCGCGAGAACATCGAAGCCGGCGCGGACTGGATCAAGATCACCGTCTCAGGCTCGGGCCGCGAGGCCGGCGGCCGCCCCGAGGCGTTGCCCAACCTGTTCGACGAAGAAGCCGAGAGTGCGATCGCCGCGGCCCGCCAGGCCGCACGATCGGTCGCAGCGCATGCCCACAGCACGGCCGCGATCAATCTCGCGCTGCGCGCCGGCGCACGCACGATCGAGCACGGCACCTATTTCGACGATGCCTCGGTCGCGCTGTTCAAGCGGAAGCAGGCCTATCTCGTGCCGACGGCCTTCGTCGCCGACTACGTGGGCTCCCGCCTCGACATGTTCGCCGGCGGCCGTGACGGGCGCTCGCAGGACGACCTGCGCCAATGGGTCGAAGCGGCCAAGGCCGGGCCCGGGCGCGCCTGGCGGGCGGGCGTACCGCTCGCGCTCGGCACCGATGGCGGGCCCAGTTTCGACGTCACCGCGACGGCGCGCGAGGTCGCGCTGTACGTCGCCTCCGGCGTACCTGCGCCGGCCGCACTGCGGGCCGCGACGGCCGGCAATGCGGATGCCCTCGCGATGGGCGACGCCCTGGGCCGCCTCCGCGACGGTGCGTGGGCGGACATCATCGCCGTGTCCGGCGACCCGCAGGCGGATGTCGCGCACCTCCTCCGGATGCGCATGGTGATGAAGGACGGACGCCTCGTGTGCCTGGACGATTGCGGCGATGCAGCGTCGCCAGCTGGGGAACCGGCGAAGTAGACTCGCGGCATGTTGAAGATCGATACCCATGCGCACTTCCTGCCCCGCGACTGGCCCGACCTGGCCGCCAAGTACGGGGACGTGCGCTTCCCGGTGATCCACCACGGCGACGACGGCCGCCATCGCATCTACAAGGACGGCAAGTTCTTCCGCGAGATCTGGCCCAAGACCTGGGACCCGGAGGAGCGCATCGCCGATTACGCCCGCTTCGGCGTGCAGGTGCAGGTCATCAGCACCGTGCCGGTGATGTTCAGTTACTGGGCCAAGCCGCACCACGCGCTGGAACTGCACCAGGCGCTCAACGACCACACCGCTGCAGCGTGCCGCGACTATCCGCGCCACTACGCCGGCATCGGCACGGTACCGCTGCAGTCGCCGCGCCTGGCCGTGCAGGAACTGGAGCGCTGCATGGACCAGCTCGGCCTGCAGGGCGTGCAGATCGGCAGTCACGTCAACGACTGGAATCTGGACGCACCCGAGCTGTTCGAGTTCTTCCAGGCCGCCAGCGAGCTCGGCGCCGCCATCCTCGTGCACCCCTGGGACATGATGGGGGCCGCGTCGATGCCGAAATACTGGCTGCCGTGGCTGGTCGGCATGCCGGCCGAACAATCGCGCGCGGCATGCTGCCTGATCTTCGGCGGGGTGCTGGAGCGACTGCCCGAACTGAAAGTGTGCTTCGCCCACGGCGGCGGCAGCTTCCCCTACACGATCGGCCGCATCGAGCACGGCTTCAACATGCGGCCGGACCTGGTGGCCACCGACAACCCGCGCAACCCGCGCGACTATCTGGGCCGGGTGTATTTCGATTCCT
The DNA here is from genome assembly GCF_900104255.1 of Pseudoxanthomonas sp. CF385. Taxonomy (NCBI): domain Bacteria; kingdom Pseudomonadati; phylum Pseudomonadota; class Gammaproteobacteria; order Lysobacterales; family Lysobacteraceae; genus Pseudoxanthomonas; species Pseudoxanthomonas sp. CF385. The sequence continues at coordinate 2,031,738 of NZ_FNKZ01000001.1, read as the reverse complement.
GGGTCGCCGATCCGCGGGCGCTGCACTACCTGTTGGATACCGTCGGCCACGAACGGGTGATGCTGGGCACCGACTATCCGTTCCCGCTGGGCGAGCAGGAGCCCGGCGCCGGCATCGCCGCCCTGGGCCTGGACGACGTGCAACGGGCGCGCCTGTACCACGGCACCGCGCTCGAATGGCTGGGCCTGCCCGCTTCCCGTTTTGCATGATCCTGCCTTCCGTCCCGGCGCCCCGTCGCCGGCATCGTTCCGCCTGACCTGACTTTCCATGACCGACCCGCTGTCCCGCACCCATATCATCGCCCTGGACGCTGCCGATCCGCTGCGTCCGCTCCGCAACGAGTTCCTGATCCCGCGCCACAAGCACAACGACCAGATCTATTTCTGCGGTAACTCGCTGGGCCTGCAGCCCAAGGGCGCACGCGGCTACGTCAACGAAGTCCTGGACAAGTGGGCGAACGAAGCCGTCGAAGGCCACTTCACCGGCAACGCGCAATGGATGACCTACCACGAGCTCGTGCGCGAACCGCTCGCACGGCTGGTGGGGGCTCAGCCGGCCGAGGTGGTGGCGATGAACACGCTCACCGCCAACCTGCACCTGATGATGGTGAGCTTCTACCGCCCGACCGCCGAGCGTCCGGCGATCCTGATGGAGGCGGGCGCATTCCCCTCGGATCGACACGCCGTCGAATCGCAGATCCGCTTCCACGGCTTCGATCCGGCCACCGATCTCATCGAGCTGGCACCGGACCAGGCGGACGGCACGTTCTCGCTGGAGGCCATCGAGCGCGCCATCGCCGAACATGGCCCTCGTCTGGCGCTGGTGCTGTGGCCGGGCGTGCAGTACCGCACCGGACAGGCCTTCGACATCGCGGAGATCGTGCGGCTCGGTCACGCGCAAGGTGCCGTGGTCGGCTTCGACCTCGCGCATGCGGTCGGCAACCTGCCGCTGCACTTGCACGACAGCGGCGTGGATTTCGCGGTGTGGTGCCACTACAAGTACCTCAACTCGGGGCCGGGCGCGGTCGCCGGCTGCTTCGTGCACGCGCGGCATGCCGACACCGACCGTCCCCGCTTCGCAGGCTGGTGGGGCCACGAGAAGGACACCCGTTTCCGGATGGCCCCGGAGTTCGTGCCGACGCCTGGCGCCGAGGGCTGGCAGTTGAGCAACCCGCCGATCCTCGGCCTGGCACCGCTGCGCGCGTCGCTGGAGCTGTTCGAAAAGGCCGGCGGCATGGAGGCGGTGCGCGCCAAGTCCCTCAAGCTGACCGGCCTGCTGGAAGCGCTGATCCAGGCGCGCCTGAGCGACGTGCTGCAGATCGTGACGCCGGCGGATCCTGCGATGCGTGGCGCGCAACTCTCGCTGCGCGTCGCCGGCGGACGCGACCGCGGTCGCGAGCTGTTCGATTACCTGCTGTCGGTCGGCACCGTCGGCGACTGGCGCGAACCGGACGTGATCCGCATCTCCCCTGCCCCCCTGTACAACCGCTACATGGACGTCCATCGCTTCATCGAGGAAGTCGAAACGTGGCGGGGCTTCTGATCCGGAGGAACGACCTTGGGCGCTGACGGCACGCGACACATCACCCTCATCGGCGCCGGGCTGGCGGGCGCGCTGCTGGCTACGTTGATGGCGCGCGCCGGTTGGCGCGTCGACGTGCACGAGAAGCGCGGCGATCCCCGGGTGAAGGGTTACGAGGGCGGACGCTCGATCAATCTAGCGCTGGCCGAACGCGGCCGGCATGCATTGCGGATGGCCGATGCCGACTCCGCAGTGATGCGCCAGGCGGTCATGATGCGGGGACGCATGGTGCATGCCGTCGATGGACGGCAGCAGCTGCAGCGCTATGGCCGCGACGATTCCGAAGTGATCTGGTCGATCCATCGCGGCGACCTCAACATCACCTTGCTGGACCTGGCGGAACAGGCCGGCGCGCACCTGCACTTCCATCATCGGCTGGAAGGCGTCGACTTCGATGCCTCCGTCGCGCGGTTCGTCGATGATCGCGATGGCAGCCGCATCGAGTCCGGCTTCTCCGCGCTGGTTGGCGCCGATGGTGCCGGCTCGTCGCTGCGCGCGGCGATGCAGGCACGCGAGGACCTGGGCGAACGGACCGAGTTCCTCGACCACGCCTACAAGGAACTGGAAATCCCGCCAGCGCCCGACGGCGGCTTCATCATGGAGCCCAACGCGCTGCATATCTGGCCCCGCGGCCACTACATGTGCATCGCGCTGCCCAACGACGAGCGCACCTTCACCGTCACCCTGTTCCTGCCGAACGAGGGCGACCCGAGCTTCGCCAGCGTACGCACGGGCGCCGAGGCGAAGGCCTTGTTCCTGCGTGATTTTCCGGATGCGGTGCCGCTGATCCCCGAACTGGAACAGGACTGGGAAGCCAACCCGGTCGGCGTGCTCGCGACGCTCTACCTGGACCGCTGGCGCCTTGGAGGCCAGGCCGTGCTGCTCGGCGATGCCGCCCACGCGATGGTGCCGTTCCACGGCCAGGGCATGAACTGCGCGTTCGAGGACTGCGTGTCGCTGGCCCGCCACCTGCAAGCCACCGACGACTTGGCCGCCGCCTTCGCCGCCTTCGAGGCCGAGCGCAAGCCCGATGCCCTGGCGATCCAGGAGATGGCGCTGGAGAACTACGTCGAGATGCGCGACAAAGTGGACGACAGCGGCTTCCTGCTCCAGCGCGAACTCGAGCTGGCGTTGCAGCAGCGGCATCCTGACCGCTTCGTGCCCCACTACACGATGGTCAGCTTCATGCGCATCCCCTATTCCGTCGCCCAGCATCGCAGCGAGCTGCAACGCGCCCTGCTGGTCCGGCATACGGCGGGGCGCGACCGTCTGGATCAGGTGGACTGGACGGCCGTGGATGCGGACGTGGCATCCACGCTGGCGCCCCTGGAAGACGCGGCGACGTGAGCGCGAGCTTCCTGTTCTACGATCTGGAGACCTTCGGCGCCGATCCGCGTCGTAGCCGACTGGCCCAGTTCGCGGCGATCCGCACCACTCCGGCGCTGGACGTCATCGACGAACCGATCAGCTTCTTCGTGCAGCCTGCCGATGATCTGCTGCCTTCCCCGGTCGCCACGCTGATCACCGGCATCACCCCGCAGCACGCGCTCCGCGAAGGCGTCAACGAAGCCGAAGCGTTCGCCCGCATCGCCGACGAAATGGGGCGACCCGAGACCTGCACGCTGGGGTACAACAGCCTCCGCTTCGACGACGAGTTCGTCCGCCACGGCTTGTTCCGCAATTTCCATGAGCCGTATGAGCGCGAATGGCGTGGCGGCAATTCGCGCTGGGACCTGCTCGACGTCATGCGCCTGATGCGGGCGCTGCGCCCGGACGGCATCACCTGGCCCCGGCGCGAGGATGGCGCCACGTCCTTCAAGCTGGAGCACCTCGCGTTGGCCAACCGTGTGCGCGATGGCGACGCCCACGAAGCGCTGTCGGACGTCGTCGCCACCATCGGGCTGGCGCGCCTGATGCGCCAGGCCCAGCCGCGCCTGTGGGATTACGCGCTGCAATTGCGCGACAAGCGCTTCGCCGCGCGTCTGCTGGACACCACCGCGATGCAGCCGGTCCTGCACGTGTCGCAGCGCTACCCCGCCAGCCGCCTGTGCGCCGCGCCGGTGCTGCCGCTCGCCCGCCATCCACGCTTCGACAGTCGCATCGTGGTGTTCGATCTCGACGCCGATCCGGCACCGTTGCTGGCGATGGCGCCCGCGGACATCGCCGACCGGCTCTACACGCCGGCCGCCGACCTGCCCGAGGGCGAGCAGCGCATCCCGCTGAAGGAAGTCCATCTCAACAAGGCGCCGGCCCTGGTGGCGTGGGCCCATCTGCGGCCGGACGACCTGCAACGCATGGGGATCGACGCCGATCGCGTCGCACGTCACGCCGAAGCCCTTCGCCAGGCGGGCCCCGAGCTGGCCGAGAAGGTGCGCCAGGTGTTCGCCGGCGCGCAGGAGTACCCGCGCGGCGACGTCGATGGCTCGCTGTACGACGGGTTCCTTGCCGACGCCGACAAGCGCCGCTTCACCGACGTGCGCACGACGCCGCCTGCGTTGTTGGGCCAGCGAGACTTCGGCTTCCGTGACCCGCGCCTGCCCGAGCTGCTGTTCCGCTATCGCGCGCGCAACTGGCCGGGCACGCTGGACGCGGCCGAGCGTGCGCGCTGGGACGACTACCGCCGCACGCGCCTGCAGACGGACAGCGGGCTTTCCGAACTGGACTTCGCCACGTTCGATCAGGACGTCGCTGCACTGCGCATTGCCCACGCCGGGGATGGTCCGCGCCTGGCCCTGCTGGATCATGTGCAGCAATGGCGCAACGACCTGGGCGCCAGCCTCTGACGCGGACGGCCTCATTGAGGGCGGCGTTGTCGGCCATTTGACACCGGCCTGACTACAATCGGCACATGGCCACCTACTTCTCCGATGCCAGCTTCAAGTTCCTGCGCGGGCTGGCGCGACACAACGACAAGACCTGGTTCAACACGCACAAGGCCCGATACGAGGACCATGTGCGCCAGCCCTTCCTCCGCCTGCTGACCGATCTGCAGCCCGACCTCGCCGCGGTCAGCCTGCATTTCCGCTCCGAGCCGAAGACGGTCGGCGGCTCGCTGTTCCGGATCTACCGCGACGCCCGATTCTCCAACGACAAGTCGCCGTACAAGTCCTGGCAGGGCGCGCGCCTGTTCCACGAGCGCCACAAACAGGTCCCCGCCCCCTCTTTCTACCTGCATCTGCAGCCGGGCGAATGCTTCGTCGGCGCCGGCCTCTGGCATCCGGAACCCGACACCCAGCGTCGCGTGCGGCAGTTCATCCTCGACAATCCCGGCAGTTGGAAGAAAGCCGCGCACGAGACCGCGTTCCGGCGCCGGTTCGAGTTCGAGGAGAGCGAAAAGCTGGTGCGCGCCCCGCGCGGGTTCCCCGCCGATTTCGAGTTCATCGAGGATCTCAAGCACCGCAACTTCGTGTTCTGGCGCTCCTTGGATGATGCGACGATGACAGGGCCGCGGCTGCGGCAGACCGTGGCCGGCGACCTGAAAGCGCTGGGACCGTTCGTGGATTACCTGTGCGCCGCGCTGGACCTGGAATTCTGAGCCGGAGGCCTTGCCGATGAAAAAGTCGCTCGTGATCGGACTGCTGCTGGCCGCCGTACTCGGCCTGGCGGCCTATGTCGTCGCCGGACCGTACCTCGCCATCCATGGCATCCGCACGGCCCTGGCCGAGCAGGACACCGGCCGGCTGCAGAAACACGTCGACTTCCCCGCGTTGCGGGTGAACCTGCGGGCCCAGGTGGAAGATGCACTGGCGCGACGCGCCGGTACCGACGTCGCGTCCAACCTGTTCGGCGCGGCCGCGCTCTCGATCGCGAACAGCCTGCTCGGCCGCGGCGTGGACACGCTGGTGACGCCGATGGGCATCGCCGCGATCCTGGAGGGCCGGGCCACCTGGAAGCGCGCCGTGGGCGAAACCGTCGGTGGCGATACCTACGCACCCGCCGTGCCGGCCGATCCGTTGAAGGAAGCCACCCACCACTACGAATCGCTGTCGCGATTCACTGCGACCATCCACGATGCCGACGGCGATCCGCTCGTATTCGTGTTCACCCGCCAGGGATTGCGCTGGCGGCTGACCGATATCCGGTTGCCGCTGTAGCGCGGATTGCCCGAACGTCAGGGATTGGCGACACCATGCGGGACGTGGCCGGCGGCGACATGCTGGCGGGCGCTGTCGATGTTGTGCTGCGAGTCGTCGAAGAAGATGTCCGCGCCGAACGCTTCCAGGAACGGCCCCTTGTGGCGGCCGCCGAGGAACAGCGCTTCGTCCAGGCGCACGCCCCATTCGCGCAACGTGCGGATCACCCGTTCGTGCGCGGGCGCCGAACGTGCGGTCACCAGGGCCGTGCGGATCGGCGAACGCTCGTCGGCCGGGAACACCTGCTGCAGCTGGTGCAGGGCCGACAGGAAGTTGCGGAACGGGCCGCCGGACAGCGGCTCACGCGCACGCGCCTGCTCATGCTTGCCGAAGGCCTCGACGCCCTGCTCCCGCGAGATGCGTTCGCTTTCGTCGCTGAAGATCACGGCGTCGCCGTCGAAGGCGATGCGCAGTTGGTGCTCGTGCCGCTGCTGCTGCGGCGCACTGGCCGGCAGGATGGTGGCGGCGGCGATGCCGTGTTCCAGCGAACGGCGCACCGATTCCGGGTTCGCCGAGAGGAACAGGTCGGTTCCGAACGGCTTCACGTAGGGCCAGGTCGCCTCGCCCGCCGTGAACGTGGCGCGCACAATGCCCAGGCCGTGGTGCTGGATCGAGTTGAAGATGCGCAGGCCGGTATCCGCGGAATTGCGCGACAGCAGGATCACTTCGACGCGGGGCGTGTCTTCGGCGGCGCCGGCGTTGAGCGCCAGCAGCTTGCGCACGACCGGGAACGCGATGCCGGGGGCCAGGACATCGTCCTCGTGCGCGCGCTGGTAGTCGCTGTACGCCTCAACGCCTTCGCGCTCATAGAGCGCGTGGCTCTCTTCCAGGTCGAACAGCGCACGCGAGGTGACGGCAACGGTGAGCAAGCGGGGGGTGTTGTCGGCCATGCATACAGTATCCGCCATCCCGCCCGCGCTGCGTGAGACGTCAGCTGCCCGGTGCGGCCGAGATGCGCAGCTGCGCCGGCGGGCCGCGCCGGTTGTCCGGCGTCACCGCGCGCACTTCCACGATCAGGTCGATGGGCCGCTGCTCTGCCGGCGGACCGTCCTGCCAGAGGAAAACGAACTCGCTGCGGCGTCCGTCGATGCGACCGGCGACCGGTGTCTTGGGGAAGATGGACAGGCGGTCGTCGCCGCCGATCACCTGGAACTCGAACCCCAAATCGCGCAAGCGGTAGTCCGTGCCCCGTGGCCACTCCACGCTGAGCGTCAGCAGGCCACTGGCATCGCAGGACGCGCGTCCGTTGATGCCGCGCGTCAGGCTGACCACCTCCAGCGCCGGCGCCCGCAACGCATCGCCGGCCTCGACGGTGGGCGCTCCCGCGACGGCGAACGGTGTGGTGCCGGTGGACAGGCTGCAGGCCGCTGCGTCGGCCACGACAAGACAGGCGCAGATCGCCAAAGCGTACTTCAACTGCATCGGTACCCCTCCCCGGGCGGATGCGAACCGAACCGCTATGCGGCGCTGGATACCATGCGCATCGAGGTGCGGCAAGCCGCAGTGCGGCGGAATCGCGTTGTCCCCAGGGACAATGCGACTCAGGTCATGAACTGCTCGCTGAGGATGCGCTCTTCGAGGTTGTGCTCGCGGTCGAACAGCAGCGTGACCATGCGGTCGCGAGACTCGCGGATCGTCACCTCCACCACGTCGCGCACTTCATGCGAATCGGCGGTGGCGCTGACCGGCCGCTTGTAGGGGTCGAGCACGCGGAAGCGCACTTCGGTGTCGGCCTTCAGGATGGCACCGCGCCAGCGGCGGGGGCGGAACGGGGCGATCGGCGTGAGCGCGATGGTGTTCGAACCCAGGGGCAGGATCGGCCCGTGCGCGGAGAAGTTGTACGCCGTGCTGCCGGCGGGCGTGGCGGTCAGCACGCCGTCGCAGATCAGTTCGTCCAGGCGGGTCTCGCCGTTGAGGTCGATGCGGATATGGGCGGCCTGGCGCGTCTGCCGCAGCAGCGAGACTTCGTTGTATGCCAGCGATGACGTCGTGGTGCCGGATTCCGTCAGTGCCTGCATCTCCAGCGGACGCAGCTTGGCGGGCTCGGCCGCCGCGATGCGCTCGACCAGCCCATCTTCCCGGTAGTGGTTCATCAGGAAGCCCACCGTCCCCAGCTTCATGCCGAATACCGGTTTGCCCAGCGCACCGTGCCGGTGCAGCGTCTGCAGCATGAAGCCATCGCCACCCAGCGCGCACAGCACATCGGCCTGGTCAGGCGAATGCGCACCGTGTTCGGCCTGCAGCGCCGCCAAGGCGTCCTGCGCCTCGGGCGTGGGGCTGGCGAGGAAGGCGATGCGGGGCTTGGTCATCCGTGGCTCCATCGTCGGGCCTGCACAGCGTACATAAAAAAGGCGGCCCGAAGGCCGCCCCGTTTCATGTCTCAGGCGATGCTCAGCCCTGCGACGCCAGCTGGCCCAAGCGCTGCACGGCCACCGACGCGGTCGGGTAGTCCAGCGTCTTCTGCGCTGCCAGCTCGTTGAGCATGTTCAGCGTGAAGCGCAGGCCCGCGTCATCGCGGCCCAGCCAGGCCTGGACCTTGGCATCGGCATTGCCGCCCGGCAGCGACAGCACCTGATTGGCCAGGGTGCGCTGGTGCGCGGCGAGCTCATCGCGCAGCACGCCACGTGCGACCGCATGCCAGCGACCGTCGACCTTGAGCGCCTCGATCTGGTCCTGCAGCCACGGCAAGTGCAGGGCTTCGCCCAAGCGGTAGTGGACCTTGGACACTTCGACCGGCTTGAGCTTGCGCGCACGCGCCAGTTCGATGATGTCGCAGGACGGTTCCAGATACGGCAGCGCCGCGATCTGGCCGGCCAGCGCGACCGGCAGACCCTTGTCCTTCCAGTCCTGCAGGCTGGCGTTGTATGCCGGGCGCAGCGAATCCGGCAGCACGCCGTCGGCCGCACGGATCTCGTTGAAGCCGTCGTGGTAGCGCTCCACCGCCGTGGCGATCGCCGGGATCGGCCCCTGGCGGGTCAGCAGCCAGCGGGTGAAGTTGCGCTGCACCTGCCAGATGACCTGCAGGGCATCGATCTGCACCGATTCCGGCACCTGGCCATCCAGCGCGTCGATCTGGTTCCACAACGCGCGGGCATCCAGCGTCTCGCGGGTGATCGTGAAGGCCTTGGCCACTTCCGCCGGCGAACGGCCGGTGTCTTCCTGCATGCGCAGCAGGAAGGTGGCGCCCATCCGGTTGATGGTGGTGTTGGTGACCGCGGTGGCGATGATCTCGCGCTTCAGGCGGTGCTTCTCCATCTCCGAGGCGTACTTCTTCTGCAGCGGCTGCGGGAAGTAGCGCTGCAGCTCCTTGGACAGGTACGGATCCTCGGGGATGTCCGATTCCAGCAATTGCTGGAACGCCACCAGTTTGGAGTACGACAGCAGCACCGACAGTTCCGGACGGGTCAGGCCCTGCCCGCGCGCCTTGCGCTCGGCCAGCTCGGCATCCGACGGCAGGAACTCGATCTGGCGGTCCAGCAGGCCCTGCGATTCAAGTGTCTGGATGAAGTGCTGCTTGGAGCCCAGGCGCGAGACGCTCATGCGCTCCATCAGGCTGATGGCCTGGTTCTGGCGGTAGTTGTCCCACAGCACCAGCTCGGCCACTTCGTCCGTCATGTCGGCCAGCAGCGTGTTGCGGGCATCCATCGACAGCTTCTTGGCCTGCACCACCCCATTTAGCAGGATCTTGATGTTCACCTCGTGGTCGGAGGTGTCCACGCCGGCGGAGTTGTCGATGAAGTCGGTGTTGAGCAACACGCCGTGCTGCGCGGCCTCGATGCGGCCGAGCTGGGTCAGGCCCAGGTTGCCGCCCTCGCCCACCACCTTGCAGCGCAGGGCGCGGCCGTCGACGCGCAGCCCGTTGTTGGCGCGGTCGCCCACGTCGGCATGCGTCTCGCCGGCGGCCTTGACGTAGGTGCCGATGCCGCCGTTCCACAGCAGGTCGACCGGCGACTTCAGGATGGCGCTCATCAGCTCGTTGGGCGTCATCGCCTTCACGCCATCGGCGATGCCGAGCGCGGCACGGACTTCCGGCGTGATCTCGATGGACTTCGCGCTGCGCGGATGGATACCACCACCCTTGGAAATCAGCTTGGCGTCGTAGTCCGCCCAACTGGAACGCGGCACCTTGAACATGCGGTCGCGTTCCTTGAACGACTTCGCCGCGTCCGGGTTCGGATCCAGGAAGATGTGGCGGTGGTCGAACGCGGCCAGCAGACGGATATGTTCCGACAGCAGCATGCCGTTGCCGAACACGTCGCCGGACATGTCGCCGATGCCCACGCAGGTGAAGTCCTGCGTCTGCGAATCGCGGCCCAGGGCGCGGAAGTGGCGCTTGACCGATTCCCACGCGCCGCGGGCGGTGATGCCCATGCCCTTGTGGTCGTAGCCCACCGAACCGCCGGAGGCGAATGCGTCGCCCATCCAGAAGCCATGCGCGATGGCCAGGCCATTGGCGATGTCGGAGAACGTCGCCGTGCCCTTGTCCGCGGCGACGACCAGGTACGGGTCGTCCTGGTCGTGGCGCACCACGTCCACCGGCGGCACGATCTTGTTGCCGACGATGTTGTCGGTGATGTCCAGCAAGCCCTGGATGAACAGCTTGTAGCAGGCGATGCCCTCGGCCAGCACGGCGTCGCGGTCGCCGCCCACGGGCGGACGCTTGACGAAGAAGCCGCCCTTCGCGCCGACCGGGACGATGACGGTGTTCTTCACCATCTGCGCCTTCACCAGGCCGAGCACTTCGGTACGGAAATCCTCGCGGCGGTCGGACCAGCGCAGGCCGCCACGGGCCACCGGGCCGAAGCGCAGGTGCACGCCTTCCACGCGTGGGCCGTACACGAAGATCTCGCGGTACGGACGGGGCTTGGGCAGGTCCGGCACTTTCGCCGAATCGAACTTGAAGCTGATGGTGTGGGCCGGCTGGCCGTCCTTGCCGCGCTGGTAGAAGCTCGTGCGCAGCGTGGCTTCGATCGCGCCCATGAAGCCGCGCAGGATGCGGTCTTCGTCCAGACTGGACACGCGGTCCATCAGCTTCAGCAGCGACTGGTGCGCGGCGTCGATCTGCTGCTCGCGCGCACCGCCGCGGGCATCGACCAACACCGCCAGCGTCTTCGCCGCGGCTTCGTCGTCGCCGGCCAGCGCCTTCAGCTGCGCGGCGAAGTGCTCCTGGCCCTCCTTGATCTGCGCCTTGCTCTCGCTGCCCGTCGCCGGATCGAAGCGGGCCTCGAACAGCTCCACCAGCAAGCGGGCGAGCAGCGGGTAGCGGTTGAGCGTTTCTTCGACGTAGCTCTGCGAGAACGGCACGCCGGTCTGCAACAGGTATTTGCAATAGCCTCGCAGCAGCGCGACCTGGCGCCAGGCCAGGCCGGCGCCCAGCACCAGCTTGTTGAAGCCGTCGTTCTCGGCGTCCCCGCGCCAGATGCGCGCGAAGGCGTCCTCGAACGCGGGCGCGAGGCGCTCGACATCGAACGCACCGTTGACCGGCTCGACCTCGAACTCCTGGATATAACGGGCGCCTTGTCCGGTCTCGAGGCGGAACGGATGCTCCGAGATCACCCGCAGGCCCATGTTCTCCATCAGCGGCAGGGCGTCGGACAGCGGAATGTCGGATTCCTGCTTGTACAGGTTCAGGCGCAGGCGGCCCTGCCCGGGACGCTTGCGGCGCGACTCGTGCAGACTCAGGCGCAGGTCGTCGACGCCGGTCAGCGCGGCCAGGTGTTCGACATCGCGCGCAGCGCCTTCCGGCGACACCACTTCGATGTACCCCGCCGGCAACGCACGGCCGTAGCCGCCTGCCAGCAGAAGTCCCTTGGATTCGCCGTGGCGGCCGATCAGGGTCTCTCGCAGGTCGTCCTGCCAGTTGCGCAGCAGGTGGGCGATGTCGCCCTCGAGCGCGGCGGTGTTCACGTCGACCTGCTCACCGGCCTTCGGGCGGATGGTCAGGTGCAGCTGCGCCAGCGGCGACTCGCCGAGCAGCACGCTGCTGTCGACGTACTCGCCGCGCATGGCGTCCTTCAACAGGGACTCGATGCGCAGGCGCACGTCGGTGTTGAAACGTTCGCGCGGGATGTAGACCAGCGCCGAGTAGAAGCGACCGTAACGGTCGCGGCGCAGGAACAGCTTGCTGCGCACGCGCTCCTGCAGGCCGAGGATGCCCATCGCGGTGCGGTACAGCTCCTCGTCGCTGGACTGGAACAGCTCCTCGCGCGGCAGCGTCTCCAGGATGTGGCGCAGCGCCTTGCCGCTGTGGCCGCTGGGCGACAGCCCGGACTTCTGCATCACGTACTCGTGGCGCTCGCGCACCAGCGGGATTTCCCAGGGGCGGCGGTTGTAGGCGCTGGAGGTGTACAGGCCGATGAAGCGCTGTTCGGCGATCGGGTTGCCCTGCGCGTCGAACTCGAGCACGCCGATGTAGTCCATGTTGCCCGGACGGTGCACAGTGGACCGGCGGTTGGTCTTGGTCAGGATCAGCGCATCCACCGAGCCGCCCTGCGGCAGGTAGTGCGCGGCCAGGGTCTTGATGTTGCGCGGCGGCGTGGTGTCGCCCTCGCGCAGCAGGCCCAGGCCGCTGTCCTCGACCGCGCCGAGGATGCCGGTGCCCTTCTCCACGCGGTACTCGCGGTAGCCGAAGAAGGTGAAATGGTCGGCGGCGGCCCAGCGCAGGAACTCCTGCGCCTCGCGGCGGCCGTCGTCGTCCACCGGCATGCGGCGGGTCGCGAGGTCGTCGGCCAGCGCCAGCATTTTCTCGCGCATCGAGCTCCAGTCGCGGACGATCGAACGCACTTCTTCCAGCACGGAGCGGATGCGCTTCTCGATCTGCGCCATCTCTTCCGCAGGCAGGCGGTCGATCTCCAGCAGCATCAGCGACTCGGGCTTGCCCTCGCCCACGGCGGAGACCTTGCCGGCCTTGTCGCGGGTGAAGCGCACCAGCGGATGGCCCAGGACGTGCACGCCGACGCTCATGTCGGCCAACGCCATGCTCACCGAGTCCACCAGGAACGGCATGTCCTCGTTGACGATCTGCAGCACGGTGTGCGGCGATTCCCAGCCATGCGACTTCTGCGAGGCATTGAACACGCGGACATTCGCGGTGCCCGCCTTGCGGGTACGCGCGAACGCGAGCATGTCGGTGGCGATGGCCGCCCAGCCTTCAGCGCTGTGATGGGGATACTCGTCCTCCTCCATGCGCTTGTAGAACGCTTCGGCGAAGGTCTGCGCTTCCGTCTGCGCAGCGGCGCCGGACACGCGCTTGCGGATCGCCGCCAGGATCGGCGACAGCGAGAACGCTTCGCCCGTCGTGGTCGCCACTGCCTTGCCCTTCGCGGCCTTCGCCGCCTGCACCGGTCGGGCCGCCACCTTCTTGGTGGGGGTCGCCTTCGGGGTCACCGACTTGGTGGCCTTGGAGGCTTCCGGTTTTGACGTCTGTTTCGAGGCTTTTTTCGGGCTGCGTGCAGCGTTCATGCAGGGAGTGGCTCAACGATTGGTAGTCGAATGGTCATTGTATCCCTCGCCGCCATGACAAGACTTGCTGCGCGGCCACATAAGCTTCGCTTGCAAACGCATGCCGAATTTGTTTGGGAGCGCGCTCATGCACGGATGCCGCAAGGCCGATGCCGCGCCGGCCACCATGCGCAGGCGCATGGAAGCACACGCGGTTCGTCACGCGCCGATAACAAGCTCGCGCGCCTGCTTTGTGCACGGAAATGCCCTGAAATCAAGGCTGTCAAATTTTTAAACTGGACGGTATAGTCTAGTCCGCATGCGCCCCTCCCCCACTACGTCCGCGCTCGATCAGCGTCGCAGCCGCGTCCACGAGGCCGTGCGCGAACTCATGGCCGAGCAGGGCTTCCGCATCAGCATGGACGCCGTCGCGGCGCGCGCCGGGTGTTCGAAGCAGACGCTCTACGCGCACTTCGGCAGCAAGCAGGAACTGTTGCGCAGCGTGATCGCCGAACACCAGGAACTGGCCACCGCACGGCTGTCGCCGGCGACCGAGGCGCCGCGCGAGGCGCTGCTGGCCTTCGCCGAGGAACACCTGCGCCACCTGTGCGATCCGTCCGTGGTCGCCGCCAGCCAGCTGCTGGCGGCAGAAGCGCACCAATTTCCGCAGGAAGCGCGCGACCTGTACCGCGACGCCTGCGATACTCTCGTACAGCGCCTCGCCGCCTGGCTGCAACACGCCATGGACCAGGGCCGGTTGAGGCATGACGATCCGCACTACGCCGCGGAGTTGCTGCTCAGCATGATCGTCGGGATGGATTTCGAGCGCCAACGCTTCGGCGTCCCCCATCGCGCCGGCCGCCAGGCGCGCCAGCGATGGTCCATGTTCGCCGTGGACACCTTCCTGCGCGCGTTCGCTCCTTCCCGCGACGACGGCGAACCCGTCCCGCCAGCCGCCGGCCCCGGCCGCCGCATCCGCTCGCTGCACCCTCTCCCCACGTCTCAAAGAAAAAGAAACGGAGCTTCCCCATGACGTCCCCCGTCCGTTCCCTCGTCCTGGCCAGTGCCCTGCTCGCAGTCCTCGCCGCCTGCAGCAAGCCCGAACAGCAGCAGATGCCGCCGCCGGAGGTGGTGGTGCTGAGCGCCACGCCGCAGGATGTGCCCCTGCAGCGCGACCTCGTCGGCCGCCTGTCGCCCTTCCGCAGCTCCGACGTGCGGGCCCGCGTGGCCGGCGTCGTGCAGAAGCGCGTGTACCAGGAAGGCAGCGACGTCAAGGAAGGCCAGGTGCTCTTCCTGATCGACCCGGCGCCGCTGCAGGCGTCGTTGAGCGCGGCACAGGCGAACCTGGCGTCGGCGCAGGCGACCTACGCCAATGCGAAGGTGTCCGCCGACCGCGCCCGCCAGCTGGCACCGCAGAAGTTCGTGTCCAAGTCCGACCTCGACAACGCCGAAGCCGCCGAACGCAGCGCGGCCGCGGCCGTGCAGCAGGCCCGCGCCAATGTCGAGACCGCGCGCATCAACCTGGGCTACGCCAGCGTCACCGCGCCGATCTCCGGCCGCGCGGGCAAGCAGCAGGTCACCGAGGGCGCTTTGGTCGGCCAGGGCGACGCCACGCTGCTGACCACGATCGACCAGATCGATCCGCTGTACGCCAACTTCTCGATGAGCTCCAGCGAAATGCAGTCGATCCAGCAGGCCCAGGGCGAGGGCAAGATCGAACTGGCCGGCGCCGGCCAGCGCACGGTGCAGATCGTGCTGCCGAACGGCCAGGTCATCGACCAGACCGGCACGCTGGATTTCTCGGACACCGTCGTCGATCCGGCCACCGGCAGCGTGTCGCTGCGCGCGACCGTGCCGAACCAGGGCCGCACACTGCTGCCCGGCACGTTCGTCACCCTGCGCGCGACGCTGGGCGAGCAGAAGGGCGCGTTCCTGATCCCGCAGGGCGCGATCCAGCGCGATACGGTCAGCGCCTACGCGATGGTCATCGGCAAGGACGGCAACGTGGCGCGCAAGAACGTCAGCACGCAGCAGGCCGTCGGCGCGAACTGGCTGGTCACCGACGGCCTCGCGGCCGGCGACCAGGTCATCGTCGAAGGCCTGCAGAAGGTCAAGGAAGGCGCGCCGGCCAAGGGCGTCACCGCCGAACAGGCGGCCGCTGCCAAGGCCGCGCAGGCCAAGCCCGCGCCGGCGCAAGGCAAGGCCGAGTAAGAAGGACCCTCCCCCATGCCCAAGTTCTTCATCAACCACCCGATCTTCGCCTGGGTCGTGTCGATCCTGATCTCGCTCGCCGGCGTGATCGCGATCCTCAACCTCGGCGTCGAATCCTATCCGTCCATCGCGCCGCCGCAGGTGACGGTCAGCGCGACCTATCCCGGCGCCAGCGCGGAGACCACCGAGCGGTCCGTCACCCAGGTCATCGAGCAGCAACTGACCGGCATCGACAACCTGCTGTACTTCAGTTCGAGCTCCAGTTCGGCCGGCCAGGCGTCGATCACCCTGACCTTCCAGACCGGCACCGACGCGGACATCGCGCAGGTGCAGGTGCAGAACAAGGTGTCGCTGGCCACGCCCCGCCTGCCCAGCGAAGTCACCGCGCAAGGCGTCGTGGTCGCGAAGGCCAATGCCGGCTTCCTGATGGTGGTGGGCCTGCAGTCCGACAACCCGAGCATCGACCGCAACCGCCTGAACGACATCGTCGCATCGCGCGTGCTCGACCAGATCGCGCGCGTGCCGGGCGTCGGCAGTACCCAGCACTTCGGTTCCGAGTACGCCATGAACCTGTGGCTGGACCCCGGCAAGCTGCAGGGCTTCAATCTGTCGGCCACCGAAGTCCTCACCGCGGTGCGTGGCCAGAACGTGCAGTTCGCGGCCGGCTCCGTCGGTTCCGACCCGGCGCCGGAAGGCCAGGCGTTCACGGCCACGGTCTCCGCCGAGGGCCGCTTCACGACGCCCCAGCAGTTCGAGCAGATCATCCTGCGCGCCAACAGCGATGGCTCCACCGTCCGCCTGAAGGACGTGGCCCGGGTCGAGTTCGGCGCGCAGAACTTCGGCTTCGACACCCAGTTCAACGGCAAGCCGGTCGGCGCCTTCGCCATCCAGTTGCTGCCGGGCGCCAATGCGCTGAACGTGGCGGACGCGGTGCGCGCGAAGATGGACGAGCTGGCGCCCAGCTTCCCGCCGGGCGTGAGCTGGTTCTCGCCGTACGACACCACCACCTTCGTCAAGATCTCGATCGAGGAAGTGGTCAAGACGCTGGTCGAGGCCGTGATCCTGGTGTTCCTGGTGATGCTGGTGTTCCTGCAGAACTTCCGCGCCACCATCATCCCCACCCTCGTCATCCCGGTCGCGCTGCTCGGCACGTTCTGGGGCCTGAGCCTGATCGGCTTCACCATCAACCAGTTGACGATGTTCGCCCTGGTGCTCGCCATCGGCATCGTGGTCGACGACGCCATCGTGGTGATCGAGAACGTCGAACGCATCATGGCCGAAGAGAAGCTGCCGCCGCGCGAGGCGACGATCAAGGCGATGGGCCAGATCACCGGCGCGGTGATCGCCATCACCGTGGTGCTGGCGGCGGTGTTCATCCCGTCCGCCCTGCAGGGCGGCGCGTCGGGCGAGATCTACAAGCAGTTCGCGCTGACCATCGCCATCTCGATGGCGTTCTCTGCCTTCCTGGCGCTGGGCTTCACGCCGGCGCTGTGCGCGACCTTCCTCAAGCAGCACGAACACGACAGCCACGAGAAGAAGAACATCATCTTCCGTACGTTCGAGAAGTACTACGGCAAGCTCGAGAAGACCTACGTGGGCCACATCGGCGCGGCCATCAAGCACGCGCCTCGCTGGATGGTGGTCTTCGCGTTGTTGACCGTCCTGGCGGGTTTCATGTTCACCCGGCTGCCGAGCAGCTTCGTGCCGGAGGAAGACCAGGGCTACGCGCTGGCCATCGTGCAGCTGCCGCCCGGCAACTCGCTGCAGAAGACCAAGCAGGTGTTCAACCAGGTCCGCGGCACGCTGCAGCAGATGGACGGCTTCGACGGCGTCATGGAAGTGGCCGGTTTCAGCTTCCTCGGCCGCGGCGAGAACGTCGGCATGGCCTTCATCCGGCTCAAGCCCTGGGACGAGCGCGACGTCACCGTGCCGGAGTTCATCCAGCAGGCCAACCAGCGCTTCTACGGCATCAAGGGCGCGCAGATCTTCGTGGTGAACCTGCCGACGATCCAGGGCCTGGGCCAGTTCGGCGGCTTCGACATGTGGCTGCAGGACCGGGCCGGGTTGGGCGAGGAAGCCCTGATGGCGGCGCGCAACCAGCTGCTGGGTGCGGCCGCCCAGGACCAGAGCCTGATGGCCGTACGTCCCAACACACTGGAGAACGCGCCCCAGTTGCAACTGCACGTGGACCGCGTGCAGGCGCAGGCGATGGGCCTGTCGGTGAGCGACATCTACAACGGCATCCAGCTGATGCTGGCGCCGGTGTACGTCAACGACTTCTTCTATGAGGGCCGCATCAAGCGCGTGAACATGCGTGCCGATGCCGCCTACCGCACGGGTGCGGAATCGCTGGGCCGCATCTACACGCCCAGCAGCCAGCAGACCGACGCCAGCGGCGGGCGCGCGATGATCCCGCTCTCCAATGTGGTGCAATCGAACTGGGCCTCGGTGCCGCCGTCGCTGTCGCGCTACAACGGCTACTCGGCGGTGAACATCAACGGCTCCGCGGCGCCCGGCAGTTCCTCGGGCCAGGCGATGACCACGATGGAGCACATCGTCACCGACCAGCTTCCGCAGGGCTTCGGTTACGACTGGAGCGGCATGTCGTACCAGGAAATCCTGGCCGGCAACAGCGCCACCCTGCTGATGGTGCTGTCGATCGTGGTGGTGTTCCTCTGCCTGGCCGCGTTGTACGAAAGCTGGTCGATCCCGGTCGCCGTGCTGCTGGTGGTGCCGCTCGGCGCCCTGGGCGCCCTGGCCTTCACCATGCTGCGCGGGCTGTCGAACGACCTGTTCTTCAAGATCGGCCTGATCACCATCATCGGCCTGGCGGCGAAGAACGCGATCCTGATCGTCGAGTTCGCGGTGATGGAGCGCAAGCAGGGCAAGACCCTGCGCGAAGCGGTGATCTCGGCCTCGCACCTGCGCTTCCGCCCGATCCTGATGACCTCCTTCGCGTTCATCATGGGCGTGCTGCCGATGGCCATCTCCACCGGCGCCGGCGCCAATGCCCGCCACGCCATCGGCACCGGTGTCATCGGCGGCATGATGTTCGCCACGTTCCTGGGCCTGTTGCTGATTCCGGTGTTCTTCGTATCGGTGCGGCGCATGCTGGGCGACAGGATGGACGAGCCCTCCAAGGAGTTCCTGGAGGAACAGGGCAAGCCGGCGTCCCGCTGAGCGCACTGCGGATGGAACGAAGCCCCGGCCCTGCCGGGGCTTTTTCTTTGTGTCGAGGGCATCGCGATCCTGTACCTGACCGCGATGGACCGCTTTCGCCGTGTCGACGGTCGGCCTCGCCCCGCCCCTTGAACACCGAGGCAGGCCTGGTAAACGCACCGCACTTCTAGCCGGCGTCTCAAACCGTGATAATCCGGCGCTTCATGCTGTCGAACCGGCCCCCGCCCGTTCGTCGCCCTGACGACCTCCCTGACCTGCCGAAGACCTCCCCATGACACGGAAAGACCCCAACGCACGGAAAAAGCCCTCCACGCCCCTGCGCATGAGCCTCATGCTTATCGCGGTGGTGCTCGTCTTCGGTGGCGTATTCATCGCCAAGGCGGTCATGGGCAACTTGTTGAACGGCTTCTTCGACAACATGCCGCAGCCCGCCTCCACGGTGACGGACTGGACGGCCAAGGAAGAGGAATGGGTCGACGCGCAGCAGGCCGTGGGTACGTTCGTCGCGATCAACGGCACGGATGTCACCACCGAGGCGGGCGGCGTCGTGCGCAGCCTGTCGATCGACGTGGGCAAGCCGGTCAAGGCCGGCACGGTGCTGGCCCAGCTCAACACGGCCAATGAACTGGCGGTGCTGAAGTCGCTGGAAGCCTCGTCCAAGCTGGCCGCCGTCCAGCGCGACCGCTGGCAGGCGCTGGCACGCGACAAGCTGGTCTCGCAGGCCGAGGCCGAGGAGCGCGCCACAGTGGCGGCCACGTCGCTCGCACAGGTCGAGGCGCAGCGTGCGTTGATCGCGCAGAAGACCATCCGTGCGCCGTTCGACGGCGTGCTCGGCATCCGCCAGGTCAACCTGGGCCAGTTCATCAACCCGGGCGATCCCATCGTCAGCCTGCAGGCCCTGGACCCCATCTACCTCGACTTCACCCTGCCCGAGCGCCAGGTCGGCCAGGTGCTGCCGGGCACGGCCATCCGCGCCACCGTCGACGCGCTACCGGGCCAGGTCTTCGAAGGCAAGGTGACCGCCGTCGAACCGCAGGTCGATGCAGCCACCCGCAACTTCAAGGTGCAGGCCACGCTGGACAACGGCGAATACAACCTGCGCCCGGGTGCGTTCGCGCACGTCGGCTTCGACACCGGCGACAGCCGCAAGGTCGTGGTGGTGCCGCAGACCGCGATCAGCTTCAACCCGTACGGCAACGCCGTGTACGTGATCCAGGAAGTACAGCGCGCCGAAGGCGAGAAGGACATGCAGGGCAACCCGCTGACCGGCAAGAAGCTGGTGGTGCGCCAGCGCTTCGTGAAGACGGGCGCCACCCGCGGCGACCTGATCGCGGTCACCGAGGGCCTGAAGCCCGGCGAGCGCGTGGCGACCACGGGCCTGCTCAAGCTGCGCAACGATGCCGAAGTGGTGGTGAACAACAAGGTGCAGCCGGTGACCGAGGCCCAGCCGAAGCCCGAGAACCGCTGACGGAGCGCCCGGCATGAAATTCACCGACATCTTCATCAACAAACCGGTGCTGGCGATCGTCGTCAGCCTGTTCATCCTGCTGTTCGGCCTGCGTTCGTTCACCGAGTTGAACGTCCGCCAGTACCCCGAACTGCGCAACGCCGTGATCAACATCAGCACCGTGTACTACGGCGCCGATGCCGACCTGATCCAGGGCTTCATCACCACGCCGCTGGAGCGCGAGGTGGCCAGCGCCGAGGGCATCGAGTACCTCAGTTCGACCAGCTCGGCCGGCGTCAGCCAGATCCAGGCCTACATCCGCCTGGACCAGGACCCGAACGAAGCGCTCACCCAGATCGCCGCCAAGGTCAACAAGATGCGCGGCCAGTTGCCGCCGGAGTCGGAAGACCCGGTGATCGACCTGCAGCAGGGCCAGCAGATCGCGGCGATGTACGTGTCCTTCGCCAGCGAAACCCTGGACAACAACCAGATTACCGACTACCTGACCCGCGTGGTCCAGCCCAAGCTGGTCACCGTGTCGGGCGTGCAGCGTGCCGACATCCTCGGTGCCGGCACCTTCGCCATGCGCATCTGGCTGAAACCGGACCGCATGACGGCGCTGCAGGTGACCGCCAGCGATGTCTCCACGGCCTTGTCTTCGAACAACGTGCTGGCCGCGGTGGGTTCGACCAAGGGCCAGATGGTCGCCATCGACATGACGGCACGCACGGACCTGCGCAACGCCGACGAATTCCGCCAGCTGATCATCCGCGAACAGAACGGCGCCATCGTCCGTCTCGGCGACGTGGCCGACGTGCAGCTGGGTTCGGAAAGCTACGGCACCTCGGTCCGCATCAACGGCGAGGCCGCGACGTTCATGGGCATCTTCGTGTCGCCCGACGCGAACTCGCTGGACGTCATCAAGAACGTGCGCACGCTGTGGGACAACGAGATCGTGCCGCAACTGCCCGAGGGCATTAAGGCGACCATCCCCTACGACAGCACCGAGCAGATCCAGGACGCGATCGACGAGGTGGTCAGCACGATCGTGGAGGCGGTGATCATCGTGATCGTGGTGATCTTCCTGTTCCTGGGTTCTCTGCGCAGCGTGCTGATCCCGGCCGTGACGGTGCCGCTGTCGCTGGTGGGCGCGCTGTTCCTGATGCTGCTGATGGGCTTCACCATCAACCTGCTGACCCTGCTGGCGATGGTGCTGGCGATCGGCATCGTGGTCGACGACGCGATCATCGTGCTGGAGAACATCCATCGCCACATCGAGGAAGGCATGTCGCCCTACGATGCGGCGATCAAGGGCGCGCGCGAGCTCGCCTGGCCGGTCGTGGCGATGACCACCACGCTGGTGGCGGTCTACCTGCCTATCGGCTTCCAGGGCGGCCTGACCGGGGTGCTGTTCACCGAATTCGCCTTCACCCTCGCCGGCGCGGTGTTGCTCTCCGGCGTGATCGCGCTGACCCTCAGCCCGATGATGTGCGCCAAGCTGCTCAAGCCGCATAGCGAGGGCGGCAAGGGCAAGCTGGAGAAGTGGCTGGACACGCGTTTCGAAAGGCTCAACGCCGGTTACCAGCGACGCCTGCACGGCACGCTGGAAACCAAGTCGGTGATCGGCGTGCTCGGCCTGCTGGTGCTGGTGTCGTGCGTGTTCCTGTACATCACCGCGCCGAAGGAACCCGCGCCGCTGGAAGACGAGGGCTTCATCTTCTCGGTCGCCAGCGCCGACCCCTACTCCACCCTGGACTATGTGGAGCGCTACACCGAGGAAGTCACCTCGATCGCCAAGGGCGTACCGGAAGTGCAGGACTACTTCCTGTTCAACGGCGGCTTCGGCGGCAGCGGCGGCGGCGCCAGTCCCATGGCCATGGCCGGCTTCGTGCTGAAGCCGTGGAGCGAACGCGACCGCTCGACGAACGCCGTGCTCCAGCAGGAGCTCCAGCCGAAAATGAGCCAGGTCAGTGGCCTGAACATCTTCGCCCTGGTACCGCCTTCGCTCCCGAGCGCGGGCGGCGATGGCGGCGGTGGCGAGTTCGTCATCGGCGGCGTCGGCGAACTCAGCCAGCTGGCCGAACTGGCCGACCAGATCCTGATGAAGGCGATGGAGAGCAAGCGCTTCATCTTCCTCGACAAGGACCTGAAGATCGACAAGCCACGCATCGAGGTGAACATCGACCGCGACAAGGCGGCCACCCTGGGCATCGACATGCGCACGCTGGCGGCCGACATGGCGGCGATGCTGTCCGGCGGTTACACCAACCGCTTCGCGATGCAGAACCGCTCGTACCTGGTGATCCCCCAGGTGCAGCGCAGCGACCGTCTCAATGCCAGCGACCTGGAGAATTACTACACCCGCACCCGCGACGGCGAGCTGATCCCGCTCTCGACCATCGTGACGCTGAAGGAAAGCGCGCAGCCGCAGTCGCTCAAGCGCTTCCAGCAGTTGAACGCGGTATCGATCACCTTCGCCCCCCGCCCCGGCGTCAGCAAGGGCGAGGCGCTGGCCATCCTCGACCAGGCCGCCAAGGAGATCCTGCCGCAGGGCTATTCGGTGGACTACGCCGGCGAGTCGCGCCAGTTCAAGCAGGAAGGCGCGGCGATGCTGGTGACGCTGGCGTTGGCGCTGATCGTGATCTTCCTGGTGCTGTCGGCGCAGTTCGAGAGCTTCCGCGATGCGTTGATCATGCTGCTCACCGTGCCGATGGCGATCTGCGGTGCCTTGCTGACACTCAACGCGCTGGCGCTGCTCAGCGGCATTCTGGGGTTGATGCAGATCGAAGCCTTCCCCGGCATGAGCATCAACATCTACACCCAGGTAGGCCTGGTGACGCTGGTCGGCGTGATCTCCAAGCACGGCATCCTGATCGTGGAGTTCGCCAACAAGCTGCAGGTCGAGCGCGGCCTGTCCAAGCGGGAGGCCATCGAGGAAGCCGCGGCCATCCGCCTGCGCCCGGTGCTGATGACGACCGCCGCCCTAGTGTTCGCCATGATCCCGCTGCTGATCGCCAGCGGCCCGGGCGCGGCCTCGCGCTTCTCGATGGGCGTGGTGATCGCCTCGGGCATGACGATCGGCACGATGTTCACCCTGTTCGTGCTGCCGGCGTTCTACCTGTACCTGGCCCGCGACCATGCGCACGACCGCGACGGCGAACAGGCACGCGACGCCGACGGCACGCTGCCGGCGGAGCCTGCCGGCGGCCACTGAGCCGCGGCGCGAGCGAAAGAAAAGAGCCCCGGTCAGCCGGGGCTTTTTTCTGGGGCCTACTTGGGCGCGTTGGCGGCCGGGGCCACGTAGGCCTTGCGTGCGGCACGGACCTCGTCGTGATGATCGGACGCCCATTCCGCCAGCATCTCCACGCGCTCGAAGAACGATGCACCCAGCGAAGTCAGCGCATAGTCGACCCGTGGCGGCACGGTCGGGAATACCGTGCGGCTGACCAGGCCGTCCTGCTCCAGGTGGCGCAGCGTCTGCGCCAGCATGCGCGGCGAGATGTCGGCCACGCGCTTGCGGATCTCGGAGAAACGCAGCGTTCCCATCGCCAGTTCGTGCAGGACGAGCACCGTCCAGCGGTCGCCGAGGCGGTCCAGCACGTCGCGGATCGGGCAGTTCTCGACAAGGATCAGGGATTGGCGGTGCAGGGTCATGGTCGGGCTCCGGCATCGGTTACCGCGCAGTAACCGGGTTACTTCCAACGCCCTGCTTGTGGGTGCGGACGCCATTACTACCATAGGGTAACCAATGTCCTTTCCGTTACCAAGCCAAGGAGCTCCCATGTCTGCCCCCACCCTCCTAGTCACCGGCGCCTCCGGCCAGCTCGGCCGCGCCGTCGTGCGCCACCTGCTGGACACCCTCCAGGTGTCGCCGACCCGCATCATCGCCACCAGCCGGAAACCGGAGACCCTCGCCGATCTCGCCGCTCTAGGCGTGACCGTCCGGGCGGCCGACTTCGACCGGCCCGATACGCTTGCCGCGGCCTTCCGCGGCGCCGACCGCGTGCTGCTGGTGAGCACTGACGCGCTGCTGGAGCCGGGCAAGCGCCTGGTACAGCACCGCACGGCCGTACAGGCGGCGGTCGATGCCGGGGTCACGCATGTCGTCTACACCTCGCTGCCATCACCCGACACCTCGCATGTGTCGTTCGCGCCCGACCATCTCGGCACCGAGCAGGCGCTGGCGGCGTCCGGGCTCGCCTGGACGGCGCTGCGCAACGCCTGGTACGCCGAGAACCTGGTCTATACGCTGCCGTCGGCGCTCGCCTCCGGCCAATGGGTCACGGCCGCCGGCGAAGGCGGCATCGCCTATATCGCCCGGGATGATCTCGCGCTGGCCGCCGCCACCGCCCTGGCCTCGACCCATGCGGACAACCGGGTCTATACGTTGACCGGCACACAGGCGCTGACCGCTCGCGATATCGCTGAGAAGGTCGTGGCGGCCACGGGCAAGCCGCTGTCCGTGGTCGGCGTCACGCCGGAACAGCTGGCCGAGGGGCTGCGCGGGCATGGCTTCCCGCCGGTGCTGGCGGATGTCTTCACTTCGTTCGATGTCGCGACCGCCGCGGGCGACCTGGGCGACGTGACGGACGAGTTCGCCACGCTCACCGGCCGCGCGCCATCGACGTTCGATGCCTGGCTCCCCGGGCACATCGATCTGTTGACGACGCCGCACTGATCGCACAAACAAGAACCCCGGCCGAAGCCGGGGTTCTCGGTGTTGCACCAAGGAATGCCTCAGGCCTGCTTGGCCTTCTCCTTCGCGATCCACTGGTCCACGCGCCGTTCCAGCAGCGTCAGCGGCAGTGCGCCGCCGCCCAGCACGGTGTCGTGGAAGCCCTTGATGTCGAACTTGTCGCCCAGTTCGGTTTCGGCCTTCTTGCGCAGCGCCTGGATCCTGATCATGCCCACTTTGTAGCCGGTGGCCTGGCCCGGCATGATCAGATAGCGCTTCACCTCGGATTCGATCGCCGCGCGCGGCACGGCGCTGTTGGCGTCGAAATACTCCACGGCCTGCTGCTCCGTCCAGCCCTTCGCATGCAGGCCCGTGTCCACCACCAGGCGGATCGCGCGCCACATTTCCGAGCTCAGGCGGCCGAACTCCGAATACGGATCCTGGTAGGTGCCCGGCATTTCCTTCGCCAGCCACTCCGCGTACAGGCCCCAGCCCTCGGCATAGGCGGTGGTGTTGTACTGGGTGCGGAACTTCGGCACGGCCGTCAGTTCCTGGGCGATCGAGATCTGCATGTGGTGGCCGGGGATGCCCTCGTGGTACGCGATGACTTCCAGTTCCGGCTTCGGCATCGCGTTCATGTCGGACAGGTGCGCGTAGTAGACGCCGGGACGCGAACCGTCCGGCGTACCCGGGTAATAGTGCTGTGCGGCACCGTCCTGCTCACGGAAGGCTTCGACGCGCTTGACCACCAGGTCCGCCTTCGGCAGCAGGCCGAAGTATTCCGGCAGGACCTTCTTGATGTTCTCGATCGCGCGGGTGGCATCGTCGATATAGGCCTGGCGGCCGGCATCGGTGTTCGGGTACTTGAACTGATTGTCGGTATCGATGAAGGCGAAGAACGCGTCCAGGTCGCCCTTGAAGCCGACCTTGTCCTTCAAGGCGGTCATTTCGCCCTTGATGCGCTCCACTTCCTTCAGGCCCAGCGCGTGGATCTCCTCCGCTGTCATCCCGGTGGTCGTCATCTGGCGCAACTGGTACTCGTAGTACGCCTTGCCGTTCGGATGCGTGGCGCCCACGCCCGTCGCGTTGACCGCGGCCTTCGGCAGCTCTTCCTCGCTCCATGCGATCACGCGGTCGTACGCCGGCTTGAATTGCTCCAGCAGCGCCTTGCGCGCTTCGTCCTTCAGCGTGGTGGCGCGCGCGGCATCGATCTTGCCCGCCTTCACCAGTTCGTCCGCCTTGGATTGGGCATCGGCCCAGATCGCCGCGTCCGCGCCGGCCGAGAACGGCGCGCCAGTGACGACCTTCTTCGCCTGGTCGATCACGCCCTCGTAGGCGAACTTGGGCGGACGGATGCCCTGAGCGGCCGAAGCGCGGGCACGCTCGAGCAGTTGGTCGAAGGCGCGACCGGTCTCGCTGATGCGCTTGATGTAGGCGGTGTAATCGGATTCCTCCTCCACCTTGTGGAAGCTGATCAGGAACGTCGGCCAGAAGCCCTGCGCGCCATTCATCTGGTCGAACGCATAACCGTCGACCATGAACGGCAGGCCGTCACGGGCGTTCTCGTACTGCAGCTTCCACAGGTCGTAGGACAGCTTCGTCTCGTCGTCGAGCTTGGCGTAGGCGAAGGATTTCTCCATTTCCTCCACGCTGGCCTTCTGCCAGGCGACCTGGTCGCGCGACGCCTGCTCGGACATGTCGTCCACCTGGTCGTACAGATCCTTGCGGCCCTGGAACGTCAGCTGGATCGGGCTGAACTTCAGTTGTTCCTCGTACTTCTTGTCGAACCACTCGTTCAGTCGCTTGCTTTCGGCGGCGATGTCGGCGGCGGACGCCACCGGGGTGGCGGCATCGGCGCCACCGGCGGCCGGGGCGTTCCCCTTGTCGCAGGCGGCCAGGGCCAGCGTCAGGGCACAGACGATCAGGGTTTTGCGCATCGGGATCTCCAGGAGGAAAACGGGGACGGACCCCCGCATCAGGCCACTCTAGCCGACCGTCGCCCCGGTGGTCCCATGACCAAAGACGGGGGTCCTGCGTGCGGTGTCCCGAAACGGAGAACGCCGCCTCGCGGCGGCGTCTTCGCTGGACGGCGCGACGGCGGAACTCAGCGCAGGCCGGTCTCGTTGCGGGCGATCACCAGGCGCTGGATCTCGCTGGTGCCCTCATAGATCTCGGTGATCTTGGCGTCGCGGAAGTAGCGCTCGATCGGCATTTCCTTCGAGTAGCCCATGCCGCCATGGATCTGCAGCGCCTGATGGGTAATCCACATGGCGGCTTCCGACGCGGTCAGCTTGGCGATGGCCGCTTCGTTGCTGAAACGCTGGCCCTGCCCCTTCACCCAGGCCGCGCGCAGCGTCAGCAACGTGGCCGCGTCCAGCTTGCATTTCATGTCCGCGATCTTGGCCTGGGTCATCTGGAAGGTGCCGATCGCCGCGCCGAACGCCTTGCGCTCTTTCACGTAGGCGATCGTGGCCTCGTACGCGGCACGCGCGATGCCGATGGCCTGGCTGGCGATGCCGATGCGGCCGGCGTCCAGCACGCTCATGGCGATCTTGAAGCCCTCGCCTTCCTTGCCCAGCACGTCTTCCGGACGCACCACATAGTCGGTGAACTCGATCTCGCAGGTGGCCGAGGCGCGGATGCCGAGCTTCGGCTCGGTCTTGCCGCGGTGGAAACCCGGCTGGGTGGTGTCGATCATGAAGGCGGTGATGCCGCGCGCGCCCTTGTCCGGTTCGCTCATCGCGAACAGCACGATGTACTTGGCCACCGGGCCCGAGGTGATCCAGCTCTTCTTGCCGTTGACGACGAAGCTGCCGTCGGCCTGCTTCACGGCGCGGCAGCGCATCGCGGTGGCATCGGAGCCGGACTGCGGCTCGGTCAGCGCGAACGCGCCGATCTCGCTGCCCTCGGCGATGGCGCGCACGTACTTCTGCTTCTGCGCCTCGGTACCGAAGGTCAGGATGCCGTTGCAGAACAGCGAGTTGTTCACCGACACGATGGTCGAGTGGGCCGCATCGCCGGCGGCGATCTCGATCATCGCCAGCACGTAGGCGATCGGATCCATGCCCGCGCCGCCGTACTCGGCCGGCACCTCAATGCCCATCAGGCCGTTCTCGCCGAGCAGGCGGATGTTCTCCAGCGGGAACTCGCCCGTCTTGTCGTGGTGCTCCGCGCTGGGGGCGATCTTCTCCTGGGCGATCCGGCGCGCGACGTCCTGGATCATCAACTGCTCTTCGTTAAACGCGAAATCCACGGCTACCCCTCGGCAAACTAACGTTGAATACCAATTGTAACCCGCGACCATCCGCGGCCGTATGCCGAGGGTTGACCCGGCCCACGGGGGAGCTTCAAAATATCTCTATATCGCGATAGGAAGATATTTATGGATCTGGAAGCCTGGTCCACCCGGCTGAAGGTCTTCGCCGACGCCACCCGTGTCCGCCTGCTGGCCCTGCTGGCGCGCGAGGAGCTGACCGTGGCCGAGCTGTCCGCCATCACCCAGCTGGCGCAGCCGCGCGTATCCACCCACCTGGCCAAGCTGAAGGAAGCCGGCCTGGTGCGGGACCGCCGCGCCGGCGTATCGGCGTACTACCGTTTCGACGAGGACAACCTGGACACGGTCCAGCGCGAACTCTGGCGCAGCCTGCGCGACGGCAGCGACGATCCGCTGCTGCGCCAGGACGCCGAGCGCGTGGCCAGCGTGCTCGCCAACCGGGCCGCGGACCAGAACTGGGCGGACAGCGTGGCCGGCGACATGGAGCGCCACTACTCGCCCGGCCGGACCTGGGAGGCGCTGGCCCGCACCGCCCTGCCCCTGCTGGAGACCGGCGACGTCCTCGACATCGCCTCCGGCGACGGCGTGCTGGCGGAGCTGCTCTCGCCGCACGCCAACCGCTATATCTGCATCGACACCAGCACCCGCGTGGTCGCGGCCGCTGGCGAGCGCCTGCGCCGCTTCCCCAATGTGGAAGTGCGGGAAGGGGACATGCATGCGCTGCCGTTCAAGGACGCCAGTTTCGACCTGGTCGTGCTGATGCATGCGCTGACCTACTCCACCAAGCCGGCGCAGGCCGTGGCGGAAGCCGCGCGCGTGCTGCGCCGCGGCGGCCGCCTGCTCCTCAGCAGCCTGGCCAAGCACGAACACCGTTCCGTGGTGGAAGCCTACGGCCACGTCAACCTGGGTTTCTCGGAAAAGGAACTGCGCAAGTTCGCCGAGAAGGCCGGGTTGGGGATCGCCAATGCCGAGACCGTCACCCGTGAACGCCGCCCGCCCCATTTCGAAGTACTGTCGCTGACCGCCCAGAAGCCATGAACACCCTTCCCTGGTTGAATCCCCCCCGTGCCGCGCTGCTGCTGAAGGCACTGGAAGAACGCATCCTGATCATTGACGGCGCGATGGGCACGATGATCCAGCGCCACGGCCTGCAGGAAGCCGACTACCGCGGCGAACGCTTCGCCGCCGGCTGCGACACGCAGCACGCGCACGAACATGGCCCCGGCTGCGACCACGACCTGAAGGGCAACAACGACCTGTTGCTGCTGACCAAGCCCGAAGTGATCGCCGGCGTGCACAGCGCCTACCTGGAGGCCGGCGCGGACCTGGTGGAAACCAACACTTTCAACGCCACCTCGGTCAGCCAGGCGGACTACCGCCTGGAGCACCTGGTGTACGAGCTCAACAAGGCCGGCGCCCGCGTCGCGCGCGAATGCTGCGACGCCGCCGAGGCCAGGACACCGGACAAGCCGCGCTTCGTCATCGGCGTGCTCGGCCCGACCAGCCGCACCGCGTCCATCAGTCCCGACGTCAACGACCCCGGCTTCCGCAACACCAGCTTCGACGAACTGCGCGGCACCTACCGGGAGGCCATCGAAGGCCTGATCGACGGCGGCGCCGATACGCTGATGGTGGAAACGATCTTCGACACGCTCAACGCGAAGGCGGCCCTCTACGCCATCGAGGAAGTCTTCGACACCCGTGGCGGCCGTTTGCCCATCATGATCTCCGGCACCATCACCGATGCGTCCGGCCGCACGCTTTCCGGCCAGACCGCGGAAGCCTTCTACACCTCCGTCGCGCACAGCCGCCCGCTGTCGGTCGGCCTGAACTGTGCCCTCGGCGCGAAAGACCTGCGTGAGCATGTCGATACGCTGGCGACCGTCGCCGACGCCTATGTCAGCGCGCACCCGAACGCCGGCCTGCCAAACGCATTCGGCGAATACGACGAGACGCCGGAAGAGATGGCCGCCACGCTGAAGGAGTTCGCCCAATCCGGCCTGCTCAACCTCGTCGGCGGCTGCTGCGGCACCACGCCAGCGCACATCAAGGCGATCGCCGACGCCGTCGCCGGCCTGCCGCCACGCCGCCTGGCCGCAACCCTGGAGCAGGCCGCGTGAGCGCCCCCGTCCGCCACACCCGCCTGTCCGGCCTCGAGCCGCTGGTCATCACGCCCGACCTGCTGTTCGTCAACGTCGGCGAGCGCACCAACGTCACCGGCAGCGCGCAGTTCCGCAAGCTGGTGAAGGAAGAGCGCTACGAGGAAGCGGTCGACGTGGCGCGCCAGCAGGTCGCCAACGGCGCGCAGATCCTCGACGTGAACATGGACGAGGGCCTGATCGACTCCGAGAAGGCGATGGTCCGGTTCCTCAACCTGATCGCGTCCGAGCCCGACATCGCGCGCATCCCGGTGATGGTGGACTCCTCCAAGTGGAGCGTCATCGAGGCCGGCCTGAAGTGCCTGCAGGGCAAGGGCGTGGTCAACTCGATCTCGCTGAAGGAAGGCGAGGACGCCTTCATCGAGCATGCCCGCAAGGTGCTGCGCTACGGCGCGGCGGCCGTGGTCATGGCCTTCGACGAGACCGGCCAGGCCGACACCTGCGCGCGCAAAGTCGAGATCTGCACCCGCGCCTACCGCATCCTGACCGACGAGGTCGGCTTCCCGCCGGAAGACATCATCTTCGACCCGAACATCTTCGCCGTCGCCACCGGCATCGAAGAGCACGACAACTACGCGGTGGACTTCATCGAAGCCACCCGGATCATCAAGCAGACGTTGCCGCACTGCCATGTCTCCGGCGGTGTGTCGAACGTGTCGTTCTCGTTCCGCGGCAACGAACCGGTCCGGGCGGCCATCCACTCGGTGTTCCTGTACCACGCCATCCAGGCGGGCATGGACATGGGCATCGTCAATGCCGGCGGCCTGCCGGTCTACGACGACCTGGACGCGGACCTGCGCGAGCGCGTGGAAGACGTGATCCTCAACCGGCGCAAGGACGCCACCGAGCGGCTGCTGGAGATCGCCGACCGCTACAAGGGCAAGAAGGGCGAAGCGCCGGTCGAGAACCTGGCCTGGCGCGAGAAGCCGGTGCGCGAGCGGCTGGCGCACGCGCTGGTGCACGGCATCGACGCCTTCGTCGACGGCGACACCGAGGAAGCCCGCCAGCAGGCCTCGCGTCCGCTGGACGTCATCGAGGGACCGTTGATGGACGGCATGAACGTGGTCGGCGACCTGTTCGGCGCCGGCAAGATGTTCCTGCCGCAGGTGGTGAAGTCCGCCCGCGTCATGAAGAAGGCAGTCGCCTACCTGCTGCCCTTCATCGAAGAAGAAAAGCTGCGCACCGGCGATGTCGGCAAATCCAACGGCAAGATCGTCATGGCCACGGTCAAGGGCGACGTGCACGATATCGGCAAGAACATCGTCGGCGTGGTCCTGGCCTGCAACAACTTCGATGTCGTCGACCTGGGCGTGATGGTGCCCACGCAGAAGATCCTGGACACCGCCCGCGCGGAAAACGCCGACCTGATCGGCCTGTCCGGCCTGATCACGCCGTCGCTGGAAGAGATGACCCATGTAGCGCGCGAGATGCAGCGCCAAGGCTTCGACACCCCGTTGCTGATCGGCGGAGCGACCACGTCGCGCGCGCACACGGCGCTGAAGATCGACCCGCACTACACGGCGCCCACCGTATGGGTGAAGGACGCCTCGCGCGCTGTCGGTGTCGCCCAGTCACTGATCTCCCGCGACATGCGCGCGGCCTTCGTCGCGGCCAACGACGCCGACTACGCCGAGATCCGCGAACGCCACAGGAACCGCGGCGACGCCAAGCGGCTGGTGTCGCTGGAGAAGGCGCGCGGCCAGAAATTCGAAGGCGGCTGGGCCGACTATGCGCCGCCCGCCCCCCGCCAGCCCGGCCTGCACGTGTTCGACGACTATCCGCTGGCGGAGCTGGTCGAGTGCATCGACTGGACGCCGTTCTTCCAGGCCTGGGAACTGGCGGGCAAGTTCCCGGCCATCTTGACCGACGAGGTGGTCGGCCCCCAGGCCAGCGAGCTCTATCGCGATGCGCGGACGATGCTGGAGCGGATCGTCTCGGACAAGTGGCTGACCGCCAAGGCCGTGTTCGGGCTGTGGCCCGCCAACAGCGTGGGTGACGATGTCGAACTCACGCACGACGGCCGCACCGAACGCCTGCACTTCCTGCGCCAGCAGGTGGACAAGCCGGTGGAACGCCCGGACTTCTGCCTCGCCGATTTCATCGCACCGAAGGCGTCGGGCCGCCAGGACTGGATCGGTGGATTCGCCGTCACCGCCGGCATCGGCATCGACGCGCACGTCGCGCGCTTCGAGGCCGACCACGACGACTACAACGCGATCCTGCTGAAGGCCCTCGCCGATCGCCTGGCCGAAGCGTTGGCCGAGCGCCTGCACCAGCGCGTGCGTACCGAGTTCTGGGGCTATGTCACCGACGAAACCCTCGACAATGAAGCGCTGATCGCGGAGAAGTACGTCGGCATCCGTCCCGCACCCGGCTACCCGGCCTGCCCCGAACACAGTGAGAAGGGTACGCTGTTCCGCCTGCTCGATGCCGGCAACCACGCCGGCATGTCGCTGACGGAGAGCTTCGCGATGCTGCCCACCGCGGCGGTGTCCGGCTACTACTTCAGCCATCCGCAGAGCCAGTACTTCGTCGTCGGCCGCGTGTCCAAGGAACAGGTGGCCGACTACGCCCGGCGCAAGGGCGTGGACGTCGCCCAGGTCGAGCGCTGGCTGGCGTCGAACCTGGACTACGATCCCGAGTGAGGCCACGCTCCCGGCTAGAATGCGCCACCTGTCTCGTGGTCCCGCCGTGACGTCGCCTCTTCCACTCCGCCCGGTCCTGATGGCGCCCCTCGTGGCGATGAGGGGGCGCGCGCCGTGAGCGCGTCGACGCACGCATCGGGATATCCCGCGGCCCGGCTGTCCAGCTTCTATTTCTTCTACTACGCCACGCTCGGCGCGTTCACGCCGTACTGGAGCCTGTACCTGGAGTCGCGCGGGCTGGGCGTGACCGCGATCAGCGTGCTGATGAGCCTGTGGTACGCCACGCGCATCGTCTCGCCCTCGCTGTGGACGACCCTCGCGGCCCGCTCGCCGCATCCGATCCGCTGGCTGCACCTTGGGTGCGCCCTGGCCGTCGGCAGTTTCGCCCTGTTCCTGCTGCCATGGGGTTACGTCGGTCTGTTCGCGGTGATGGCGGCGTTCTGCTTCGCCTACAACGCGGTCATGCCGCAGTTCGAATCGATCACGATGTCGCACCTGGCGACGCGCAGCGATCGGTACGGATTGATCCGGGTCTGGGGGTCGATCGGTTTCATCGTGGTCGTCGCCTCGTTCGGCTGGCTGATCGACGCCCGCCGACTGGGCGTCGGCGCCCTGCCCTGGCTGATGCTGCCGGTGCTAACGGCGGTGCTCGGCTCCGCGCTGGCCAACCGCTACGCGCATGAGCCGGAGGCCCCGCGGGCCGCTGCGGAAGACGGCTTCCGCGCGCGCCTGCGGCAGCCCCACGTGATCGCGTTCTTCGTTGCGGCCTTCCTCACCCAGATCTCGTTCGGGCCGTTCTACACGTTCTTCTCGATCTACCTGTCCGAACACGGCTACAGCACCGGCACGCAGGGCGTGCTGTGGACGGTGGGCGTACTGGCGGAGATCGTGGTGTTCTTCCTCTCCAGCCGGATCTTCCGCCGCTGGGATGCCACGCGCGTACTGATGCTGGCCTTGCTCAGCGCCTCCGTCCGCTGGCTGGTGACGGCGCTGTTCCCCGACAACACGCCGGTGATGGTGCTGGCGCAGCTGACCCACGCGCTGAACTTCGGCGCGTTCTTCGCGGCCGCGATGCAATTGCTGGTGCGCTTCTTCCCCGGCCGCCTCAACGGCCATGGCCAGGGTGTGTTCTACGGCCTGTCGTCGGGCGTCGGTGGCGTCTGCGGCGCCCTGCTCGCCGGCCAACTGTGGCGCTTCGGCGGCGAAACGGCCTTCATGGCGTCGTCCGTGATCGCCTTGCTCGCCGCGGTGATCGTGTGGCGATGGCTGGTCCGTCCAGCCGTTCGCCCAGGTTCAAGCGGCGCCTGACACCCTCACCACACCAGGTCGTCGGGCACCTGGTACTGCGGATCGGCGTAGGGATCTTCCCCGGCGGGTGCGTTCGGATCGACCCTCAGGGCCACGGCGGGCGCGAAGATCGCTTCGGCCTCGATCAGCACGACGGAGGTGACGAGCAGATAGCGCCCGTTCTGCTGCACCACGCCCAGCTCGCCGGCATTGAGCGCCTTCAACTGGTCCGCATTGACGTAGATCCGCTTGATCTTGCCGCCGTACGGGAAGTGCCGCGCGATGTCTGCCTCGGCGTCGTTCAACGCCTTGTCCTTGAGGAACTCCTCGAGCTTGGCTTTCGCTTCGCGACGCAGGCGCGCTTCTTCCTGTTTCACGCGCTCGGCTTCGATGCGCTCGTCCTTCTCGCGCTGCGCACGGATGGCGTACGCCTTCGCCAGGTCGATGTCTTCCTGCGAGCGCGGTTTGCGCCCCTGGCCCTGACCCTGACCTCGCCCTTGCCCTTGCCCTTGCCCTTGGGACGGGCGCGGCTTGCCGCCATGCCCGGCGCGCGGCGGCGGTCCATCCTTGCCAGGCGGCCGAGGGCCGGGCTTGCGCGCGTCGGGCTTGCGTTCGGGCTTGGGGGCGGGCTTGAAGCCCAGGCCCAGCAGTTGGTCGCGGAGGGTATCGCTCATCGGTCTTTCAGGGGGACGTACTGTCCCTACAGCGTATCAATAATGGGGTGGCGGCGGCTCGTTGGCGGGGTCCTCGAACAACGAGGACCGCACCTTGCCCAGTTCTTCCACCATGTGCCGCAGCAGCACCGCGGTGCGCTGGTTCTCGGCGCGCGCGTCAGCGAGCGCCTCGCTCAGCTCGCCTAGTGCGTGCTCCTGGAACGCCAGGCGCGTTTCCAGTTCCACCAGGCGGTGCTCCAGCGCGTCCCGCTGCAGCGGCAGGTCAGCCTGCATGTATCGATCTCCCCCGTCCAATCCCGTAGTAGGCGATGCCTGCGGCCTCGACTTCGCCGGGATCGTAAAGGTTGCGGCCGTCGAAGACCACGGCATCGGCCAGGGTCGCGTGCAGGCGGGCGAAATCCGGGCTGCGGAACTGCTTCCACTCGGTCACCACCACCAGCGCATCGGCGCCTTCCAGTGCGGCGCGGGCATCGGTACAAAGCACCAGGTCGTCGCGCTCGCCGAAAATACGGGACGCCTCTTCGCTGGCTTCCGGATCGTAGGCGCGGACGCGTGCGCCGGCCTCCCAGAGTTCCGCCAGCAACCGGCGGCTGCTCGCCTCGCGCATGTCGTCGGTGTTGGGTTTGAAGGCCAACCCCCACACGGCGAAGGTCTTGCCGCGCACGCCTTCGTCTTCGCCGCGGTCGTAGTGGCGCTGGATCAGTTCGAACAGGTGGCCCTTCTGGCGCTCGTTGACGCCCTCCACGGCCTGCAACAGCTGCGGCGCGTAGCCGTACTGCTGCGCGGTCTTGGCCAGCGCCTGCACGTCCTTCGGGAAACACGAGCCGCCATAACCGGCGCCCGGGTAGATGAAGTGCCAGCCGATGCGCGGGTCGGAACCGATGCCCTGGCGTACATGCTCGACATCCGCGCCCACGCGTTCGGCGATGTTGGCGATCTCGTTCATGAAGCTGATCTTGGTCGCCAGCATCGCATTGGCCGCGTACTTGGTCAGCTCGGCCGAACGCACGTCCATCACCACGAAGCGCTCGTGGTTGCGGTTGAACGGCGCGTACAGCCTGCGCAGCTTGTCCACGGCCTGCGGACGCGCGGCGCCGATGATGATGCGGTCCGGCCGCATGCAGTCGTTGACCGCATCGCCTTCCTTCAGGAATTCCGGGTTGGACACCACGTCGAAGGCCACGTCGACGCCGCGCGACGCCAGTTCGGCCTCGATGGTCGCCTTCACCTTGTCCGCGGTGCCGACCGGCACGGTGGACTTGTTCACCACCGTGCAGGGACGCTCGATATGGCGGCCGATGGTTCTCGCCACGGCCAGCACGTACTGCAGATCCGCGCTGCCGTCCTCGTCGGGCGGCGTGCCCACCGCGATGAAGAGCACGTCGCCGTGTGTCAGCGCCGCCGCGGCATCGGTCGTGAAGTTGAGTCGGCCCGCTGCATGGTTGGCCTTCACCATCGGCGACAGGCCGGGCTCGTAGATCGGCACGACGCCCTGGTTCAGTCCGTCGACCTTGGCCGGGTCGATATCGACGCAGACCACGTCATGTCCGACTTCCGCCAGGCACGTACCCGTCACCAACCCAACGTAACCCGTGCCGAAAATGGCAACTCGCATGCAGCGGCCTCCTGGACCTAGTCGTGGCTATTACAGCCGACGACTATTGCAGGATGCCCATCAACTCCACGTCAAACGTGAGGGTCGCATCCGGGCCGATCTTGCCGCCGGGCGCACCGCCCGAACCGTAGGCCAGGCCGGAAGGAATCCAGAAACGGTACTTCGCACCCACGGGCATCAGCGAAACACCTTCGGTCCAACCCGCGATCACGCCGTTGAGCGGGAATTCAGCCGGCTGGCCGCGCTCGTACGAGCTGTCGAAGACGTCTCCGTTCAACAGCTTGCCTTCGTAATTGACGCGCACGCGGCTGGTCGGCATCGGACGCTGGCCGTTGCCCTGGCGCAGCACCATGTACTGCAGGCCCGACGGCGTGGTGATCACGCCCGGCTTGGCCTTGTTCTCGGCGAGGAACTTCGCGCCCTCGTCACGGTTGCGCTGGGCGAGGCCCGCCTGGCGCTTGGTCAGGTAGGCCTTCATCTCGGCCTGCGCCTGTTCAACCGTCATCAGCGGCGTACCGCTGTTGCCGGCCACGGCGCGCACGGCCTGCGTGAGCACGGACGGATCCACCACGTCCTTGAACGGCAGCAGCGAGGGGCCGACGACGTAGGTACCCAGGAACAGCCCCACCTTCGTCTTGTCGACCGGCGGCGGTGTGCTGCCCGGCGGCATGCCCGGGATGGTCTGGCCATCGGCCACGGCGAGATTCACGCGCAGCAGCTGGTCGGTGGCCTGCGCTTCCTGTTCGGAAATCAGCGCCGGCTTGCCAGCGAACGTATTGACGATCGCGCGCTCGAACGCAGCGGTGTCGAGGAACGGGCCCACCGGCTGCAGCGAACTGCCGACGTCCACGCCGATGGCGTAGCTGACCTTGTCGCGCTCGGTGTCCAGCGCGGTTTTTCCCTGTGCAGACACGCTGCCTCCCAGCATCGAAAACGAGATTCCCAACAACGCGGCAATGCCGCGGACCGACCGCTTCATCCTTCTCACTCCTGGAACCTGCGCCGGGTGGATGGCGCTAACTCCTTATTGTGGCATGCCGGCCGCCCCGCACGGCAGCAGGGTCAGCGCTTCGCACGCGGTGCGGCCAGCTCGCGCTCGATCGCAGCGACCAGCGCCGGATCGTCCGGCTTGATCTTGCTGGGGAAGTTCGCGACCACGCGACCGTCGCGGGAGATCAGGTACTTGTGGAAGTTCCATCCCGGTGCGGTGCCCGTGGCTTCGGTGAGCGCCTTGTACAAGGGCGTGGCGTTCTCGCCGATCACGGACACCTTCTCGAACATCGGGAACTTCACCCCGTAGGTGAGCGTGCAGAACTCCTGGATTTCCTTCTCGCTACCGGGTTCCTGTCCCTTGAAGTCGTTGGAAGGGAAACCCAGCACCGCAAAGCCCTTTCCCGCGTACCGCTGGTTCAGCGCTTCCAATCCCTCGTATTGAGGCGTGTAACCGCACTTACTGGCGGTATTGACCACCAGCAGCACCTGCCCGGTGTACTTTTCCTTCAGGTTCACGGGGCTCTTTCCGCTCAGGGGGCGGTAGCTGACATCGAGCAGACCGGCCGCCAGGACGGTCGCGGCAGTCCCGAGGAGCGCCACAAAAGCAAATGATTTCAGTAACTTGGATGTCATGATCTGCTCCGCTAGTACGAACATGACAAGTATGCCTTCAGTTGGGTGACAAAACCCCACAAGGGAGTTGACGCCCTGTGTTTTGGTGTTATAGTTGAATACAACACCACTCACCCAACTCAGCGGGGGATGCCATGAACCAGAAACTGACCCACACACTGCCCAGCCTGGCCGTCGGCGGCCTGCTGCTGGCGATCGGTGTGCTGGCGACCGTCACCGGCGCCCGCACGGCCGAAGTGGAATCCGCCGCGCTGGCCGCGCTGGAATCCGATGCCCGCGAGATTGCAGGCGATGACGGCAACCCGGACACGCGGCAGCACAAGCGTCGCGCCCGGGCTTCGCTGGCCATGCCCTACTTCTCCTTTGGCCAATCGCTGCGTCCGAGGAGCTGAGCCATGACGTCCATCCAATGGAGCGACGGCGCTCCCATCTACCGCCAGCTGAAGGATCGTGTGATCGCCATGATGCTGGACGGGATCCTGAAGCCGGGCGACGCCCTGCCCTCCGTGCGCCAGGTGGCCGCGGAGTACCAGCTGAATCCGATCACCGTATCGCGCGCCTATCAGGAGCTGGCCGACGAGGCCCTGGTGGAGAAGCGCCGCGGCCTGGGCATGTTCGTCACCGACGAAGCGTCCAAGAAGCTGCGCGGCAGCGAGCGCGAGCGGTTCCTGACCGAAGAATGGCCGGCCGTCGCCGAGCGCATCGAGCGCCTGGGCCTGTCTATCGAAGAGCTGCTGCAATCCAAGGGGAACAAGTGATGAATGCCGCAATCGCCAACACCGTGGTCACTGCCCACGGTCTTCGCAAGGGCTACAAGAACAAGCTGGCGCTGGACAACACCAGCTTCGAGATCGAGGCGGGCAAGATCATCGGTCTGATCGGTCCCAACGGCGCGGGCAAGACCACCGCGCTGAAGGCCATCCTCGGCCTGACGCCGTTCGAGGGCCAGCTGCGGGTGCTGGGCCTGGATCCGCGCAAGGACCGCGACGAACTGATGAAGGACGTCTGCTTCATCGCCGACGTGGCCGTGCTGCCGCGCTGGATGAAGGTCAAGGAAGCCATCGATTTCGTCGAAGGCGTGCACCCCCGCTTCGATCGGGCCAAGTGCGAGCGATTCATCGCCAACACCCAGCTCAAGCCCAACCTGCGCGTCCGCGAGATGTCCAAGGGCATGATCGTGCAGCTGCACCTGGCGCTGGTGATGGCGATCGACGCCAAACTGCTGGTCCTGGACGAACCCACGCTCGGCCTGGACATCCTCTACCGCAAGCAGTTCTACCAACGCCTGCTGGAAGACTACTTCGACGAGCAGAAGACCATCATCGTCACCACCCACCAGGTCGAGGAGATCGAACACATCCTCACCGACGTGATGTTCATCCGCGAC
The DNA here is from genome assembly GCF_900104255.1 of Pseudoxanthomonas sp. CF385. NCBI lineage: Bacteria > Pseudomonadati > Pseudomonadota > Gammaproteobacteria > Lysobacterales > Lysobacteraceae > Pseudoxanthomonas > Pseudoxanthomonas sp. CF385. Next base: position 1,992,404 of record NZ_FNKZ01000001.1, on the reverse strand, counting down.
GGCAAGATCGTGCTGACCGCGCAGATGGACGAAGTTGCCGAGCGCTACACCGAAGTGCTCGTCGGCGGCGCCGAGGCGGCCGATCAGGCGCGTGCCCTGAAACCGATCGATGAACGTGCCCTGCCCTTCGGCAAGACCGTGCTGCTCTTCGACGGCGTGCCGCAGGCGCAGCTCGCCCCGCTGGGCGAAACCCGTACCCCTGGCCTGGCCGACCTGTTCGTCGCCATCATGAAAGGAACCTACGCATGAACGCCGTGACTTCGACGTTGGGCAAGCCCTCCAAGCCGGGCGCGTTCAAGTGGCTGATCAAGCGCGAGTTCTGGGAGAACCGCGGCGGCTTCTTCTGGGCGCCGGTGATCACCGGCGGCATCTTCCTGGTGCTGAACCTGATCCTGGCCGTCATCGGCAGCATCGCGGCGCGCCGCTCGATGGGCGATGGCGGCTTCGTCATCGACGACGCACCGGAAAAGGCGCACCAGATCGTCGGCGGGATCGGCGACGGCATGTTGCTGGGCGGCGTGATCCTCGCCTGCGTGGTGCTGGCGTTCGTGGTGTTCTTCTACGCCCTGGGCACCCTGTACGACGACCGCCGCGACCGCAGCGTCCTGTTCTGGAAGTCGTTGCCGGTCTCGGACACCCACATGGTGCTGTCGAAGCTGGCCTGGGCGCTGGTCCTGGCGCCGCTGCTGGCCATCGGCATCGGCATCCTGATCGGCGTGGCGATGTGGCTGATCTCGGCGCTGACCATCACCGTCAACGGCCTGCCGGCCGGTGGCGCGATGTTCACCCATTCGCACCCCTTGCGCGTCATCGGCGGTGTGATCAGTTCGCTGCCCGTCTACGTGTTCTGGTCGCTGCCGGCGATCGGCTGGCTGATGTTCTGCTCGGCGTGGGCACGCAGCAAGCCGTTCCTGTGGGCCGTGCTGGTGCCGGTGCTGGCCTGCGTGATCATCAGCATGACCGACATCCTGCCGGGCCTGAACATCCGCCATGACCTGGTCTGGTACACGGTGGTCTACCGCGGCCTGCTGAGCGTGGTGCCGGGCGCCTGGTTCCCGACCCTGCAGGGCGGTGCCGCCGGCGCGCATACCGAGATCAACACGCCCGACGAACTGGCCAACGCCATCGACCTGACGCGCAGCTGGCAGGCATTCGCCTCGGCGGACATCTGGATCGGCGCGGTCATCGGCATCGCCCTGATCGTCGGCGCGATCTACCTGCGCCGCTGGCGCGAAAGCGAATAAGCCTGGACACGGTGGCGGCTGCGGCCGCCACCCCATTCTCCATTCAACGAGGACGCCCCCATGCCCCGCACTGCCCTCCTGCGTACGCTCCCCCTCGTCGCCGCCCTGGCGCTGGCAGCCTGCCAGCCGGCCCAGGACAAGCACGACAACGCCCCCACCGGCATCGCCGCCAAGGCGATGGACGAAGCCCGCAAGGGCCTCGGTGAAGCCAGCCAGGAACTGCAGAAGGCCCAGAGCGAGATCGACGCGGCGCGCAAGAAGCTGGCGACCGAGAACCTCACGCTCAACCGCAACGAGAACCAGCAGCTGCCGAAAGCGGAGATCACACCCGCCGGCGACCTGCTGATCGAAGGCAAGTCCGTGGCCACTACGCCTGAGCAGAAAGAGAAGGTGCTGGCCTACCGCGGCGCGATGATCACCGTGGTCGGCGACGGCATGGCGATCGGCATGGAAGGCGCGAAGGTCGGCATCGATGCGGCAGCAAGCGCACTCAAGGGCGTGCTGTCCGGCCAGTCGGGCGACGAGATCGGCAAGCAGGTCGGCGCGGAAGCCAAGACCAAGATCAAGCCGATGGTCGACCAGCTCTGCGGCCGCCTGCCGGCGCTGCTCACGGCGCAGCAGGCGCTCGCGGCGTCCGTGCCGGAGTTCAAGCCGTACGCCAGCATGGACCAGGCCGACGTGGACGACTGCGCCAACCAGTCCGACTGGAACTTCTGATTCCCGCCACCCGGAGAACGACCGCATGCGCATGTCGACCACCGCCCCCTTGCTGTTCCTCGCGACCGCGCTGCTCGCGGCACCCGCGTTCGCGCAGGGGGAACACTGCAAGCATTCCGCCCCGCGCCAGTTGAAGCTGGACACGGCCGGCGCCAAGGCCATCGTGTTCGACATCGGCCACAACGACCTGCGCGTGGACGCCTCGCCCGGCGCGGCCGTCTCGCTGCAAGGCAAGGCCTGCGCGTCGCAGGCCGATGCGCTGCCCAGCCTGAAGCTGTCCCAGGAACGCGTCGGCGACAAGCTGGTGGTGCGCGTCTGGCGCGAGGGGCGCTTCAGTGGCGTGTTCTTCGGCAACAACTACGCCTACCAGACCCTGTCGGTGACCCTCCCGGACACCCTCCCCGTGCAGCTCAAGGTCGGCTCCGGCGATGCGGTCGTCACCGGCTCGCCGGTGCTGAGCGCCGACGTGGGTTCCGGCGATGTCGCCGCACGCGGCATCCGCGGACTGGCAGCGGTGTCGGTCGGTTCCGGCGACATCGAACTGGACGATGTCGGCGCGGTGCGCGTGATCTCCATCGGCTCCGGCGATGTCACCGCACGGGGCGTTCGCGGTGCCGTCCATGTCGGCAGCATCGGCTCGGGCGACTTCACCCTGGTGCGCGGCACCGGCAGCGTCGAGATCGGCTCGATCGGTTCCGGCGACGCCGAAGTACGCGATGTCGGCGGCGACGTCGTCGTCGGGTCGGTCGGCTCCGGCGGCGTGGAAGCCCGCAACGTCGCGGGCGCGCTCACCGTGCGCTCCATCGGCAGCGGCGACGTGCACCACGAAGGCGTGAAGGGCGCCATCGATCTCCCGAAACATCATTGAGTTCCAAGGAATGACCATGACCCGATTCGCACCGCTCGCATTCGCGCTCTCCCTCGTCCTCCTGTCCGCCTGTTCGGGCAAGGACAAGGCGCCCGATTCCGGCACCCGCATCGAAGCGTCCGGCGCGTTGTGGGGCCAGAACCTCACGCTCAACGCGACCGGCCAGCCGAAGGCGGAAATATCCGCCAAGGGCGACTTCATCATCGACGGCAAGAAAGTCGAGGTGAACGACGCGCAGCGCGCGCTGCTGGTGGCTTACCACCGCGAACTGGGCGGCATCGCCGATGCCGGCATCGCCACCGGCAAGGAAGGCGCCAAGCTCGCCGGCAAGGCGGTGGGCGCCGCGGTGAAGGGCATCTTCAGCGGCAACCCGGACCAGATCGACAAGGAGATCGAGGCGGAAGCCAAGAAGGTCGAAGCCGAAGCGATGAAGATCTGCGACCGCCTGCCGGGCCTGTACAAGGCGCAGCAGGAACTCGCCGCCGCCCTCCCCGCCTTCCTGCCGTATGCCTCCATGGACGAAGGCGATGTCGAGGATTGCCGTACCGAGCAGAACGAAAGCCACGAGGCCGGCGAAGACGTCGGCCGCGCCATCGGCCAGGCGATCAAGGACGACGACGGCGGCGCGAAGAATGCCGCCTCGGAAGCCGACGCCGCTGCGGCGGAGCCGGCCAAGCCCTGATCCCGTCGAATACGATCCGCCGCCGCACCACGGCGGACGGGTTCAACCGCCTCCGCCGCCCGCCTTGCCGTGGATGCCGCCCTTGGCGAGCACGGCCGGATCCAGCAGCGGCTTCAGCGTCTTCTCCGGCAACCCGGTGACCTCGCGCGCCACATCCAGTACAGGCCGGTTCTGCTTGTACGCCTGCTTGGCGATGGCGGCACCCTTCTCGTAGCCGATCACCGGGTTCAGCGCCGTCACCAGGATCGGATTGCGGTCCAGCGCTTCCTTGACCCGCGCATCGCGCACCTTCAGCCCCGCGATGCAGTCGTCCGCCAGCAGCCGCGACACGTTCGACAGCAGGTGCATCGCATCCAGCAGGTTGTGCGCGATCAGCGGCAGGGTGACGTTGAGCTGGAAGTTGCCGGTCTGGCCCGCCACCGTCACCGCGGTGTGGTAACCCATCACCTGCGCGCAGACCATCACGGTCGCTTCGGGGATCACCGGGTTCACCTTGCCGGGCATGATCGAACTGCCGGGCTGCAGTGCCGGGAGCTCCACTTCGCCCAGGCCGGCCAGCGGCCCGGAATTCATCCAGCGCAGGTCGTTGGCGATCTTGGTCAGGGCCACGGCCAGCGCAGTGAGCTGGCCCGACAGTTCGACGGCATCGTCCTGCGCGGCCAGGCCTTCGAACTTGTTGGCCGCGCTTTCGAAGCGGGTGCCGGTGTCGGCCGACAGCGCCTTCGCCACGCGCGCGCCGAAGCGCGGATCGGCGTTGATCCCGGTGCCGATCGCCGTGCCGCCCAACGGCAACCGGCGCACGCGCTTCAGGGTGTCCTCGATACGTGCCTGCGCGGACGACAGTTGCGCCGACCACGCCGAGAACTCCTGGCCGAAGGTCAGCGGCATGGCGTCCATCAGGTGCGTGCGGCCGGTCTTGACCACCTTGCCCAGCGCGCGACCCCGCGCATCGATCGTCTTGCGCAGGTGCTTGATCGCCGGCAGCAGGTCTTCGACCGCCGCCAGCTGTGCGGCCACGCGGATGGCCGTGGGGATGACGTCGTTCGAACTCTGGCCGAGGTTGACGTGATCGTTCGGGTGGACCTGCACCTTGCCCGCGCGCGAGGCCAGGGTGGCGATCACCTCGTTGGCATTCATGTTGGACGAAGTGCCCGAGCCGGTCTGGTAGACATCGATCGGAAAGTGGGCGTCGTGATCGCCACGTGCGACCTCGTTCGCGGCTACCTGCACGGCCTTGGCGACGCCCTTGGGCAGCAGGCCCAGGCCTGCGTTGACCTCCGCGGCGGCGGCCTTGACCAGACCCAGCGCGCGGATGAACCCGCGCGGCATCGGCCGGCCGGAAATCGGGAAGTTCTGCACGGCCCGCTGCGTCTGGGCGCCCCAGAGCGCGTCCGCGGGAACCCGCAGTTCGCCCATGCTGTCGTGTTCGACGCGGGTGCGGCCCGCGGTCTTCTTGCTGGTCATGCACCGTCTCCTGGCAGGAATTCACGGCTTGCGCACCGGCTGAAGGCCGGTGGCTGGCGGGGCCGACAGGATACGCCAGGCCGGTTCGGCCGCTTCCCGGGGTAAAATGAAACGATCCTTTTCAGCCCTCCCCGCCCCCCATGTCGGAATCGTCCCTGCTCGCCCTCTCCCCGCTCGACGGCCGCTACGCCGGCAAGGTCGATGCGCTGCGCCCGATCTTCTCCGAGTACGGCCTGATCCGCGCCCGCGTGAAGGTGGAGATCGAGTGGCTGCTCGCGCTGGCCGCGGAGCCGGGCATCGCCGAACTGGCTGCGTTCTCCGACGGCGCGAAAGCCCGCCTGCGCACGCTGGCCGACGGCTTCAGCGTCGCCCACGCCGCCCGCGTGAAGGAGATCGAACGCACCACCAACCATGACGTCAAGGCGGTGGAGTACTTCATCAAGGAGCAGCTGAAGGACGACGCCGAACTCGCGCCCGCGCTGGAGTTCGTGCACTTCGCCTGCACCAGCGAAGACATCAACAATCTGTCTTACGGCCTGATGCTGGAGCAGGCCCGCCGGGACGTGCTGCTGCCTTCGCTGGACAGCGTCGCGGCCACGCTGCGCGCGCTCGCCCACGCGCAGGCCGCGCAGCCGATGCTGTCGCGCACGCATGGCCAGACTGCTTCGCCGACCACCCTCGGCAAGGAACTCGCCAACGTCGTCGCCCGCCTCGAGCGCCAGCGCGCGCAGATCGCCGCGGTGGAACTGACCGGCAAGATCAATGGCGCGGTCGGCAACTACAACGCCCACGTGGCCAGCTATCCGGACGTCGACTGGCCGGCCTTCGCCCAGCGTTTCGTCGAAGGCCTCGGCCTGGTGTTCAATCCGTACACCACCCAGATCGAACCGCACGACAACATCGCCGAGATCGGCGATGCGGCGCGCCGCGCCAACACCCTCCTGGTCGACCTCGCCCGCGACATCTGGGGCTACATCTCGCTGGGCTATTTCAAGCAACGGCTCAAGGAAGGCGAAGTCGGCAGCTCCACCATGCCGCACAAGGTCAACCCGATCGACTTCGAGAACGCCGAGGGCAACTTCGGCATCGCCAATGCGTTGTTCGAGCACTTCAGCGCCAAGCTGCCGATCAGCCGCTGGCAACGCGACCTGACCGACTCCACCGTGCTGCGTGCGCTGGGCACCGCGTTCGGCCACACCCAAGTGGCACTGGATTCGCTGGCCAAGGGGCTGGGCAAGCTTGAAGTGAACCCGCAGCGCCTGGACGCCGACCTCGACGCCGCCTGGGAAGTGCTGGCCGAGGCCGTGCAGACGGTCATGCGCCGCCATGGCCTGCCGAACCCGTACGAACAGCTGAAGGCGCTGACGCGCGGCCAGGGCATCACCGCCGATTCGATGCGGGCCTTCATCGAGTCGCTCGACCTGCCGGCGGACGCCAAGCAGCGCCTGCGCGAGATGACGCCGGGAAGCTACACCGGCCTGGCAGAACGCCTCGCACGGGACATCTGACCCGCGGAGGCGGGAACGACGATGCACCTGCTGATCAACATCGACGTGCCCGACCTGCCTGCCGCCGAGGCGTTGTACACGCACGCCTTCGGCCTCACTGCGGGGCGCCGCTTCGGCGATGGCAGCGTGGAGCTGCTCGGCGCGCAGGCGCCGATCTATGTGCTGCAGAACCCCGCCGGGTCCGTTGCCGCCGCCGACGCGCGCCGTGATTACGCCCGCCACTGGACGCCGGTGCACCTGGACGTCGTGGTGGATCACCTGGAACCTGCCCTGGCCCGCGCCCTCACGGCCGGACTGCGGCAGGAAACCGACATCCGCGAAGCGAACTGGGGCCGCATCGTGCGGCTGGCCGATCCCTGGGGCCATGGCTGGTGCCTGCTGCAGTTCGTCAACCGTGGCTACGACGAGATCGCCACATGACCCTGCGCTGCCGCTTCATCGCCTGCCTGATCGCCCTCGCGCTGCCGTTCGCGGCCGCCGCGACCGATGCGCCCGCCGCAAAAGCGTGCGCCGACGACGCCGGTTGGAACGATCCTGCCACCCCGCTGCGCGTGTACGGCAACACATGGTTCGTCGGCACGTGCGGGATCAGCGCGCTGCTGGTGACCTCCGACGCCGGCCACATCCTGATCGATGCGGCCACACCCCAGGCTGGCCCGCAGATCCTGGCCAACATCCGCGCCCTGGGCTTCAAACCCGAGGATGTGCGCGCCATCGTCTTCTCGCACGAACACCACGACCATGCGGGGAGCCTGGCCGAGCTCCAGCGGGCCACCGCTGCGCCCGTGTATGCGCGCGCGCCGGCCGTGGGCGTGCTGAAGCGCGGCAAGCCCGATCGTAGCGATCCGCAATTCGAAGTGTCCGAGCCCCTCGCCCCGGTCGAACGCGTCGTCGCCCTTGCCGACGATGGCGTCGTGCGCGTCGGCCCGCTGGCCTTGCAGGCCATCGCATCGCCCGGCCATACGCCGGGCGGCACCAGCTGGACCTGGCGCAGCTGCGAAGGCGATGTCTGCCACCAGATGGTCTACGCCGACAGCCTGACGGCGATCTCCGACGATGTGTACCGCTACAGCGACGAACACGCGCACCCCGGTTACGTGGCGGCGTTTCGCGACACGCTGGCGAGGATCGCTGCGCTGGACTGCGACGTGCTGGTCACGCCGCATCCGTCGGCGAGCCGGCTGTGGACCCGGATCGGCCCCGGCGCCCAGGCGCCGCTCTCCGATACCGGCGCCTGCCGTGCGTACGCGAACGCCGCGACCCAGCGCCTGGACAAACGCCTGTCGGACGAAGCGGCATCGTCGTCCGCCGCCACGCCTCGCCCTTGATCGGCATCAATGACGGGCCCGGCGTCCGTCGCGATCCTGACGCTCCTTTATTTGTTGTGCCCACCGGCCCCTCACCGCCCATGACCAAGAAGACCACCGCCTCCCGTCCCGCCACCGCGCTGCCGTTCGAGATCCAGGCCACGCGCGAGCATCCGCTGGGCATGCCCGCGGAACGCTTCCTGCGCGACTATTGGCACAAGCGGCCGCTGCTGATCCGCAACGCCTTCCCGGACTTCGAAACGCCGGTGCAGCCGGAAGACCTCGCCGGCCTGGCCTGCGAAGAAGGGGTGCTGGCGCGGATGATCAGTTTCGATCGCGCCGCCGGCACGTGGGACGTGCGCACCGGCCCGTTCCAGGAAGAGGATTTCCCCGGCCTGCCCGACCACGACTGGACCCTGCTGGTGCAGGACGTCGACAAGTGGGATGCCGACATCCGCACGCTGCTGGAGCAGTTCCGCTTCCTGCCGCGTTGGCGGGTGGACGACATCATGATCAGCTTCGCGGCCACCGGCGGCTCGGTCGGCGCGCACGTGGACCACTACGACGTGTTCCTGCTGCAGGCGCAGGGCGAACGCCGCTGGATGATCGACGCGCGCGTGGCGATGGGGAGGCCGGCGCCCGACCTCGGGTTCCAGGAGGACGTGGCGATCAAGCTGCTGCGCACCTTCGAACCCACCCACGAATGGGTGCTCTCCCCCGGCGACATGCTGTACCTGCCGCCGCTGGTGCCGCACCACGGCGTGGCAGAGAATCCGTGCCTGACCTTCTCGGTCGGCATGCGCGCGCCGTCCTCGGCCGAACTGATCGCCGACTACCTGGACACCCTGGTGGCCGACGCCGACGAGGCGCTCCGCTACCACGACGAAGACCTCACGGCGCCGCAGGACCCGTACGAGATCGATGCGCGCGCGATGGAGCGCGTGATCGAGGCCCTGAATGCCCTGCGCATGAACGATCCAGACCGCGTGGGCGACTGGTTCGGCCGGTTCATCACCACCTACCGCGCCTCCGGCGACGTGATGCCGGGCCCCGACGCCCGCTCGCGGATCGAGCTGGAGTGGGACCTGCAGCAGGGCGCGCAGCTGCTCCGCCATCCCTTCTCGCGCTTCGCCTGGCGCCGCCGGCACAAGGACGCGACGCTGTTCTGCAACGGCGTGGACTACGTACTGCCGGTGAAGGATGCCCGCCAGCTCGCGGCCCTCGACACGCTCGACGGCGCGACCTACACCGCGCTCAGCGCCGCCGGCCGCGACGCGGTCATGGCCCTCGCCGCACAGGGCCATTACCAACTGGCCCTGGACGATGACGATCCGGACGGGGAGGGCGAGGCCCCATGAGCATCGACTATCGCGTGGATGCGGTCGACTACACCACCGCGCTGGATGACCTGCGACGGATCCGCGACGTGGTGTTCGTCGAGGAACAGGGCGTGCCCAGCGAGCTCGAACGGGACGCCCTCGACCCGCTGTGCCACCACGTGATCGCCCGCGACGCTGACGGGCAGCCCATCGGTACCGGCCGGCTCACCCCGGACCACCGGATCGGCCGCATGGCGGTGCTGTCTGCGTGGCGCAACCGGGGTGTCGGAGAGGCCCTGCTGCACGCCCTGCTGGCCGAAGCCCGTCGGCGCCAGTGGCCGGCGGTATCCCTGCATGCGCAGGTGGAGGCCGAACGGTTCTACGCACGCCAGGGTTTCCTGCCCGAAGGCGAGCGATTCTTCGAGGCCGGCATCGAGCACCAGGGCATGCGCCGGGTCCTGGGCGGCACGGCCACCATCGCCCACCGGGCCGAGGCTGTGGCCATCACCAGCGCCGTCGTCGTGCAGGCGCGTCGCTCGCTGGCGATCTACAGCCGCGCGCTCGACCCCGGGCTGTGGGACGCATCACCCGTAATGGACGCCCTGCGCCGCTTCGCCACCCACCGCACCGGCGTGCAGGTCCAGGTGCTCCTGCAGGACGCCACCACGCCCCAGCAGGCGCTCGCCCCCCTGATCGGCCTGGGCCAACGGCTGCCCAGCGTCTTCCAGTTCCGCGAAGTGCAGGACCCGGTGGACCTGCCCTATACGGCCGCCTTCGTCGCCAACGACGACCACGGCTACTACTACCGCCCGCTGGGCCATCGCTTCGATGGCGAGGCCGGCCTCGAGCATGCGGGCCGCGCCCGCCAGTTGCGCAACGAGTTCACGCAGATGTGGGAACGCGCGCGCCCGGTCACGGAATTCCGCGCGCTCGGCCTCTGATAGAAGCCTCCGAAACCTCGCCACGACGGCCTTCGTGGACCCGTGCCCTGCGTCTTTAGTCCAATCCGGTTACGCCCCCTTCCCGGCATGGGGGTATAATTTCTGGGTTTTCGTCCATGTCCGTCGGACATCGCGCGACATGGACCGTAAGCGCCTCCCCGACTACCCCACAGCACGCCATCGCCATCGTGGACAATCTCCTGAAGCAGTTCGCGCAATCCTCGCAGCTCAACGGGGGCAACGCCTCCTACGTCGAAGACCTGTACGAGCAGTACCTCGTCGCCCCGGACAGCGTGGGCCCCAAGTGGAAGGCCTACTTCGACGGATTCAAGGGTCACGAGGCCGGTGACGTCCCCCACTCGGTGGTGATCCAGCAGATCACCGAGGCGGCCCGCCAGGCCGCCAACAACGGCCACGTCGTGGCCGCGGGTGGCGACGAGCGCGAGCGCAACATCGGCCGCCTGATCACCGCCTACCGTTCGCGCGGCCACCTCGGCGCGCAGATCGACCCGCTGGGCCTGACCCCGCCGGTCAATCCGCCCGATCTGGAGCTGTCGTTCCACGACCTCTCCGACAAGGACCTGGACAGCGAGTTCAGCACCGGCAATGTCGGTGGCCACGCGCGCATGAAGCTGCGCGACCTGCTGGCGCGGCTGAAGGCCACCTACACCGGCCCGATCGGTGTGGAGTTCATGCACATCTCGGAAGTCGAGCAGCGCCAGTGGCTGTACCAGCGCCTCGAGACCGCCGGCGGCCAGTTCGGCCTGTCCGACGATGCCAAGCGCCGCACCCTCGAGCGCCTGACCGCCGCCGAGGGCCTGGAGCGCTATCTGCACACCAAGTACGTCGGCCAGAAGCGCTTCTCGCTGGAGGGCGGCGACGCGCTGATCCCGCTGCTGGACACCACCATCCGGAGCGCGGGCGAAGGCGGGGTCAAGGACATCGTGGTCGGCATGGCCCACCGCGGCCGCTTGAACGTGCTGGTCAACACGCTGGGCAAGAGCCCGCGCAAGCTGTTCGACGAGTTCGAAGGCAAGTTCGAGCACGACAACAGCCTGGCCCACGCCGGCGACGTGAAGTACCACATGGGCTTCTCCGCCGACATCGCCACCCCCGGTGGACCGGTCCACCTGGCGCTGGCCTTCAACCCGTCGCACCTCGAGATCGTGGACCCGGTCGTGGCCGGCAGCGTCCGCTCGCGCCAGGAGCGCCGCAGCGACGCCGCGCGCCAGGCCGTACTGCCGATCATCATGCACGGCGACGCCGCGTTCGCTGGCCAGGGCGTGGTGATGGAGCTGTTCCAGATGTCGCAGGCGCGCGGTTTCGCCGTCGGCGGCACGCTGCACATCGTCATCAACAACCAGATCGGCTTCACCACCAGCAACAAGGAAGACTCGCGCTCCACGCTGTACTGCACCGACGTGGCCAAGATGGTCGGCGCGCCGGTGTTCCATGTGAACGGCGACGATCCGGAAGCGGTGGTCTTCGTGGCGCAGCTCGCCTACGACTTCCGCCAGCAGTTCAAGAAGGACGTGGTCATCGACCTGGTGTGCTATCGCCGCCACGGCCACAACGAGGCCGACGAGCCGGCGGCCACGCAGCCGGTGATGTACCAGACCATCCGCAAGCACGCGACGACGCGCGAAATGTACGCCGCGAAGCTGGAAGGCGCCGGCGTGATCCCCGCCGAGGGCGGCAAGGCGCTGGCGGACGAGTTCCGCAACAAGCTGGATTCCGGCGAAGTCACCACCGAGCTCGCCAAGCAGAAGGGCGACGAGCTGGCGATCGACTGGTCGCGCTACCTGTCCGGGAAGGTCAGCGATCCGGTCGACACCAAGGTCAAGCGCAAGTCGCTGGATTCGCTGGCCAAGATCATCACCACCATCCCGGCCGGCGTCGTGCTGCACCCGCGCGTGGCCAAGATCTACGAAGACCGCGTGAAGATGGCCGCCGGCGAACTGCCGGGCGACTGGGGCTTCGCCGAGAACCTCGCCTACGCCACCCTGCTGGCCGAAGGCCACGGCCTGCGCCTGGTCGGCCAGGACGCGGGCCGGGGCACGTTCTTCCACCGCCACGCGATCCTCCACGACCAGAAGACCGACAGCTATTACCTGCCGTTGCGCCAGTTGGTGGAACAGCCCGAACAGGCCACCGTCATCGACTCGCTGCTGAGCGAGGAAGCGGTCATGGCGTTCGAGTACGGCTTTTCGACCACCGATCCCAACACGCTGTGCATCTGGGAAGCGCAGTTCGGCGACTTCGCCAACGGCGCGCAGGTGGTGATCGACCAGTTCATCGCCGCGGGCGAAGCCAAGTGGGGACGCATCAGCGGCCTGACCCTGCTGCTGCCGCACGGCTACGAAGGCCAGGGCCCCGAGCACAGCTCGGCGCGCCTGGAGCGCTTCCTGCAGCTGTGCGCGCTGGAGAACATGCTGGTCTGCGTGCCGACCACGCCGGCCCAGGCCTACCACATGCTGCGCAGGCAGATGCGCATGACCACGCGCAAGCCGCTGATCGTCATGACGCCGAAGTCGCTGCTGCGCCACAAGCTGGCGGTGTCCACCCTGGACGACCTGGCCAACGGCGAATTCCAGCACCTGATCCCGGACGCCGCCGCGGACGCGAAGAAGGTCAAGCGCGTCGTCGCATGTTCGGGCAAGGTCTATTACGACCTGCTGGAAGATGCGCAGAAGCGCGGCCAGGACGACGTGGCGATCCTGCGCGTCGAACAGCTCTACCCGTTCCCGCGCGAGCAGCTCGCCGCCGAACTCAAGCGCTACGGCAAGGCCACCGAAGTCATCTGGTGCCAAGAAGAGCCGCAGAACCAAGGCGCGTGGTACCAGATCAAGCACCACCTGCAGGCCTGCCTGGCCGACAAGCAGACGCTGCATTACGCGGGTCGCCCGCGCTCGCCCTCGCCCGCCGCCGGCCATTTCGCCGAGCACGTCGAGGAGCAGCTGAAACTGGTCGCCGATGCGCTGGTCAACAAGCTCGGCAGCGACAACGTCGCCGAGTAAGCACACCCGAATTCCAACGAACAACAACACCACCAGGACGCCCCATCCAATGGCCACTGAAGTCAAAGTTCCGGTTCTTCCCGAGTCCGTCTCCGACGCCACCATCGCCGCCTGGCACAAGAAGGTGGGCGATGCGGTCAAGCGCGACGAGAACCTGATGGACCTGGAAACCGACAAGGTCGTGCTGGAAGTGCCCTCGCCGGTCGACGGCGTGCTGAAGGAGATCAAGTTCAAGGAAGGCGACACGGTGACCAGCCAGCAGCTGCTGGCGATCATCGAGGAAGGTGCGGCCGCCGCCGCGCCCGCCCCTGCCGCAGAAGAGAAGAAGCCGGCCGCCGGCGCCCAGGAAGTCCAGCCCAAGGCCGAGGCCGCGAAGGCCGAAGCCGCCGCGCCGGCGAGCACCAAGCCGGCCCCGGTCGGCACCGACGCGCTGCCCCCGGGCGCGCGCTTCACCGCCGTCACCCAGGGCATCGATCCGGCGAACGTGGAAGGCACCGGCCGTCGTGGCGCCGTGACCAAGGAAGACCTGGTCAACTACGCCAGCGGCAAGACCGCCGGCGTGTCCGGCGGCGCGCGTCCGGAAGAACGCGTGCCGATGACCCGCATCCGCACGCGCATCGCCGAGCGCCTGATGCAGTCCAAGAACTCCATCGCCATGCTGACCTCGTTCAACGAAGTCAACCTGGGCAAGGTCATGGAGATGCGCAAGGAGCTGCAGGACGACTTCGTGAAGGCCAACGGCATCAAGCTCGGCTTCATGAGCTTCTTCGCCAAGGCCGCCGCCAATGCGCTGCAGCGCCACCCGATCGTCAACGCCTCGGTCGACGGCAACGACATCATCTATCACGGGTATTCCGACATCTCGATCGCCGTCTCCACCGAGAAGGGCCTGGTCACGCCGGTGCTGCGCAACGTCGAGCGCATGGGCTTCGGCGACATCGAGAAGGGCATCGCCGAGTACGCCAAGAAGGCGCGCGACGGCAAGCTGGGCCTGGAAGACCTGCAGGGCGGCACCTTCACCATCACCAACGGCGGCACCTTCGGTTCGCTGATGTCCACCCCGATCGTCAACCCGCCGCAGAGCGCCATCCTGGGCATGCACGCCATCAAGGACCGCGCCATCGTCGAGAACGGCCAGGTGATCGCCGCGCCGATGATGTACATCGCGCTGTCCTACGACCACCGCATCATCGACGGCAAGGACGCGGTGCTGTTCCTGGTGGACATCAAAAACCAGCTGGAAAATCCGCACCGCATGCTCCTGGGCATGTAACGACGCGCGGCTCCCCACGGGGGGCTGGAAAGGGGCCCTGCGGGGCCCCATTTCCTTCCACGAGACACCGCCACCGTCCACTCATGGACGCACAAGGCAAAGGACACTGAAATGGCTGAACAATTCGACGTCGTCGTCATCGGTGCCGGCCCGGCCGGCTACCACGCCGCCATCCGCGCCGCGCAGCTGGGCATGAAGGTCGCCTGCATCGACGCCGCGCTCGGCAAGGACGGCAAGCCCGCGCTGGGCGGTACCTGCCTGCGCGTGGGCTGCGTGCCGTCCAAGGCGCTGCTGGACTCCTCGCGCCAGTACTGGAACATGAGCCACCTGTTCGGCGACCACGGCATCACCTTCAAGGACGCCAAGATCGACGTCGAGGCGATGGTCGGCCGCAAGGACAAGATCGTGAAGCAGTTCACCGGCGGCATCGCGATGCTGTTCAAGGCGAACAAGATCACCCCGTACTACGGCTTCGGCCAGCTGCAGCCCGGCAACGTCGTCAAGGTGAAGCAGCACGACGGCAGCGACGTCGAGCTCAAGGGCACCAACGTCATCATCGCCTCGGGTTCGGATTCGATCGAACTGCCGTTCGCCAAGTTCGACAACGAGTACATCGTCGACAACGTCGGCGCGCTGGACTTCACCGAAGTGCCGAAGCGTCTGGCCGTGATCGGTGCCGGCGTGATCGGCCTCGAGCTGGGCAGCGTGTGGAAGCGCCTCGGCGCCGAGGTGGTGATCCTGGAAGCGCTGCCGGAATTCCTGGCCGCCGCCGACGCCGAGATCGCCAAGGTCGCGGCGAAGGAATTCAAGAAGCAGGGCCTGGACATCCGCCTTGGCGCGAAGGTCAGCAAGACCGAGCTCACCGGCAAGGGCAAGAAGAAGGAAGTCGTGGTCACCTACAGCGACGCCGAAGGCGAGAAGACGCTGACGGTGGACAAGCTGCTGGTCGCCGTGGGCCGCAAGGCCGCGAGCAAGGGCCTGCTGGCCGACGGCACCGGCGTGAAGCTGACCGACCGCGGTCAGATCGAAGTCGACGACCACTGCCACACCGGCGTGGACGGTGTCTGGGCCGTCGGCGACTGCGTGCGCGGCCCGATGCTGGCGCACAAGGGCTTCGAGGAAGGCATCGCCGTGGCGGAACTGATCGCAGGCTTGCCGGGCCACGTCAACTTCGACACCGTGCCGTGGGTCATCTACACCGAGCCGGAAATCGCCTGGGTCGGCAAGACCGAGCAGCAGCTCAAGGCCGAGGGCGTGCCGTACAAGGTGGGCACCTTCCCGTTCGCCGCCATCGCCCGTGCGGTCGCGATGGGCGAACCGGCCGGCCTGGTGAAGGTCATCGCGCATGAGGAGACCGACCTGATCCTGGGCTTGCACGCCGTCGGCGTGGGCGTCTCGGAACTCGTGCACGAAGGCGTGATCGCGATGGAGTTCAAGGGCTCGGCCGACGACCTGGCGCGCATCTGCCATGCGCACCCGACCCTGTCGGAAGCCATCCACGACGCCGCGATGGCCGTGCACAAGCGTTCGATCCACAAGGCCAACTGAGGCCCGCACGGCGACCGCGCGAACGCGGGTCGCCGAGATACCGCATGCGCCAGGCGAAGCCTGGCGTTTTGCGTTTCAGACAACACGCACTACAGGACAGCGACATGAAGAGCATCTGCGTCTACTGCGGCTCCAACGCCGGTAGCAAGCCCGTCTACACCGAACGCGCCGTCGCCCTGGGCGAGCGCATCGCGAGGGAGGGCATGCAGTTGGTCTACGGCGGCGGCAACGTCGGCCTGATGGGCATCGTCGCCGACGCGGTCCTCGCCGCGGGCGGTGAGGTGATCGGCGTGATCCCGGAGCAACTGGTGGGTTGGGAAGTGGCGCACAAGGGCGTCACCCGGCTTGAGGTGGTCGCCAACATGCACGAGCGCAAGAAGCGCATGTTCGACCTGTCCGATGCCTTCGTCGCCCTGCCCGGCGGCTTCGGCACGCTGGACGAGATGTTCGAGATGCTGACCTGGCGCCAGCTCGGCATCGGCGATAAGCCCTGCGCCTTCCTCGACGTGGAAGGCTTCTACACGCCGCTGATGGGCATGATCGACCGCATGGTGGAGGAGCGCTTCCTGCACCCGGAACAGCGCAACGACCTGTGGCACGGCGACGACCTCGACGCGATGGTCGCCTGGATGCGCGCCTATTCGCCGGCGCAGGCCGACAAGTGGATGGACGAGAAGCGGCGGAAGTCGCTGCGTTGATCGGTCGCGCGACGCATTAGACCAAAGTCCGGCGCACCCGCACCTCGTCCGCAGGCAGAATCGGGACCACGCCGTTCCCTGCCGTTCATCGCGACGACGAACAAGGAGACCCCATGACCCTGCCCGCCACCTTCACCGCCTTCCGCATCCACAACGACGACGCCGGCTACCGTGCAGGCATCGAAACCCTGACGCTCGATGGCTTGAATCCGGGCGAAGTGGTCATCAAGACCGCGTACTCGTCGGTCAACTACAAGGATGCGCTCGCCGGCACCGGCGAAGGCAAGATCCTGCGGCGTTTCCCGCTGGTGGGCGGCATCGACGTCGCGGGGCATGTGGTGGCCTCGACCGATCCGGCGTTCAAGGAAGGCGATGCCGTGCTCGTCACCGGCTGCGGCCTCAGCGAGACGCGCGATGGCGGCTATGCCGAGTACGCGCGCCTTGAAGCGCGGTGGGTCATTCCCCTGCCCGCCGGCCTCAGCCTGCGCGAGAGCATGATCCTCGGCACGGCCGGTTTCACCGCCGCGCTCGCGTTGTTCCGGATGCGCGAGAACCGGCAGACGCCCGAGTTGGGGCCGCTGGCCGTCACCGGCGCAACTGGCGGTGTCGGTTCGCTGGCCGTGGACATCTTCAGCAAGGCCGGCTTCGAGGTCCACGCGATCAGCGGCAAGCCGGAGAACACCGCCTACCTGACCTCCATCGGCGCGCGCCAGGTCCTCGGCCGTGATGCGCTCGCCACGACGCGACCGATGGAGTCGGCGCGCTTCGGCGGGGGCCTGGACAACGTCGGCGGCCCGATGCTGGCCAGCCTGCTGGCGCAGACCACGCCGTACGGCAATGTGGCCACGGCCGGCCTGGCCGCCAGCCACGATCTGCCCACCACGGTTATGCCCTTCATCATCCGCGGCGTCTCGCTGCTGGGCGTCGCCTCGGCGGGCACCGCGCGGGACATCCGCGAGGCGGTCTGGGCCCACCTGGGCAGCGACTGGAAGCCGGCCCACCTGGACACCATCTGCACCCGTGAAACCACCCTGGACGGCCTTCCCGAGGTCTTCCGGACCATGCTGGCCGGCCAGTCCTTCGGCCGTACGCTCGTGCGAATGGGATGAACGGCACTGGCGGCACGACAGGCGTCATGCCCTGGCCGCGATCCCCATTTGTCTTGTCCCAAAGTCGCTCTACAATCCTCGGCGGGGACAACTTGGGGAACTCCATGGCAAAGATTCTGATCGTCGACGATTCACCGTCGCAGCTGCTGGGCATCCAGCGTATCGTCGAGAAACTCGGGCACGAATCCATCACCGCCGAAGATGGCGCCGCAGGCGTGGAAGTCGCCAAGCGCGAGCTGCCGGACATGGTCCTGATGGACGTGGTGATGCCCAACCTGAATGGGTTCCAGGCCACCCGTACCCTGAGCCGCGAAGCCACGACCAAACACATCCCGGTGATCCTGGTGACCACCAAGGACCAGGACACGGATCGCATGTGGGGCCTGCGCCAGGGCGCCAAGGCCTACCTGACCAAGCCCTTCTCGGAAGACGAACTGGCCGAGGTCATCGAACGCATCTTCAACGCCCGCGAACTGCCCTCGCCGCCCTCGGCCTGAAGCGCGCCGGTACGCGTCGCACAAAGAGCAGGCTCCGGCCTGCTCTTTTCGTTTGCGCCCTCAGCGGGGCGCCACGTAGCCGCCCCGCACCCCGCGCGGGGACAGCACCAACTGCCACAACTGCGAACGGCGGCTTCGGAACGTGGCCATCGAGGCGCTCAGGTAGAACCGCCACATCCGCCGGAACCGTGCGTCGTAGCGCCGATCCAGCCGCTCCCATGCCGCCTCCACGTTGCTCCGCCAGGCCTGCAGCGTGCGGTCGTAGTCCGCGCCGAAGCTGTGCCAGTCCTCCAGCACGAAGCGCCCTTCCAACGCCTGCGCGACCTGCGCGGCGGAAGGCAGCATCGAGTTTGGGAAGATGTAGCGCGCGATCCACGGATCGGTCCGGTGCACCGAGCGGTTCGTGCCGATGGTATGCAGCAGGAAGAGACCGTCGGTGGGCAGGCAGCGGCGTACGACGTCGAAGTATGTCGCGTAGTTCTTGACCCCGACATGCTCGAACATGCCCAGCGAGAACGCGGCATCGAAGCGCTCGTCCAGATCACGGTAGTCCTGCAGGCGGATCTCGACCGGCAAGCCGGCGCAGAGACGACGCGCGTACTCGGCCTGCTCGGTCGAGATGGTCACGCCGACACCGCTGACGCCGTACCGTTCGGCGGCGAATCTCAGCGCCTCGCCCCAGCCGCAACCGACGTCGAGCACACGCATGCCCGGCGCCAGGCGTAGCTTCCGGCAGACGAGGTCGAGCTTGGCGTCCTGGGCGGCGTCCAGGTCCTGCGCATCGCGCCAGTAGGCACAGCTGTAGACCAGGCGCCGACCGAGCATCGCGGCATACAGATCGTTGCCGAGATCGTAGTGGCGTCGCCCGACCTCGCCGCTGCGGCGGCGCGACTGCAGGTTCGTCAGGCGCGCGCGCAGCGCTTCGAAGAGTTCGCCGGGCCGATGCACGCGCTCATCCAGGCGCGCGTCCAGCAGGCGGAACAGCAGGCCATCGAGCGCATCCGCGTCCCACCAGCCCTGCATGTAGCTCTCGCCCAGGCCCAGCGAGCCCTCGCCGAGCACGCGCGCGTGCACGCGCGGGTCGTTGACCCGGAAGTCCCACGGCCGATCGCCGTCGATGCGCACATCCGCTTCGGCCAACAGGGTTCGCATCCTGTGCTCGAAGCGGGCGTGCGGCATGGCGGACTCAGCGGGCGAACAGCCCCGCGTACTCCGGCGCGACGTGCGGCAGCAGGACGCTGGCGGGGACATCCACGGTCTGCGTGCCGTCCGCGTACGGCCCGACCTGGTAGGGCGGGAACACAAAGCGCAGCGCAGCGACATGGCCGGCCGCGTCGAGGACCGGCACGAACTCGCTGAAGTTGGCCGGCTCGGGTTCCGTACCCTCATCGATCATCCGTGACGTGCTCTTGATGAGCGCGGCGCGGTCCGTGGCCGCCAGTTCGTCCTCGTCGGCGCGCGTGACCACCGCGGTATGCAGCTGCTCGCGCACGTAGTCGCTGACCGCCTGCCAGCCCTTGGGGTCCGGCACCAGGGAGGCCGACGTCAGGCGCTTGTCCTGCTGCGGCAGCCAGACGAACCGCGCGATCAGCGGCTGGCCGTGCGCACCGCCGGTGTAACGGCTGCCATCGGCCGCGACCGCGACGATCTGAGGCGTGTCCACCACCTGTTCGAAAGCCAGCGACAGCTCATAGGGCGCGGTGGGCTTGTCGTTGCCGAAGGCATCGACCGCCTCCATCAGTTCCGCCCGTTCGGCGGCCGCATAGTCGGACAACGCCTTCGCCAGGCCCGGGTACCGGTTGGCGGCGGCGGGATAGCTGATGCCGACCACGTAGCGGTCGGTCGTCTCGATGGCGTCCTTCAGCGCCACCGGTGCGGCGTCCGCGCCTGCCGGCGGGGTGGCCGCGGGTGTGGCCCCGTCGCCGGGTGCCGCCGGGGCGGATTCACGCTTGCAGGCAGCCAGGGAAACGGCCGCCAGCGCGGCCAACAGGACCGTGCGCGCCAGGGGGGAGGACTTGCTGGGGGACACTTCGGGCTCCTTCCGCGTGTGTGATGGCCGTCATTCTAGGGCGCACCACCCGCGTCCTCCAGCCGATTCAGCCCTCGACCAGACCGGCGTACTCAGGATGCCGCTGGACGTAGGCCGCGGAGTACGAACAGGCCGGTATCACCCGCCATCCCTGAGCGCGCGCCAGTTCCAGCGCCGCTTTCACCAGCGCCGCCGCCACGCCCCGTCCGCCGATCACGTCCGGGACCCCGGTGTGGTTGATGGTCATCCGGCCGTCCCGCAGCGAATACAGCAGCTCGGCCTCGTGGCCGTCCACCCGGGTGTGGAACCGGCGGGTATCGGCGTCGTGATGCACATCCGGGGAAGGCGGGTCGGGGGTCATGGCATCTCCGTGGCAGGGGGCTCATGGACATTGTGACCCAATGCCCAGGGTGGACTGAGGCAAAACTGACGCAGCGCGTCACATTCATCGTTGTGAAAGGTTTTGTCGCGCGACCGAAACGTGACCGGGTTCGCGAAACAAGAGTTGGCACGATTGCTGCGTGTACAGACCCATAGACCCGCACTTCGGAGTTCCGCCATGAGCCTGATCGAAGAATTGCCCGACGTCTCCAACGCCAGCGATTTCACGCTGCTGGAAGGCCTGTTCCAGCTCACCGTCACCGGCCACACCAGCGACTGGGAGTTCGAGCGCCTCAACAACGCCGTGTACGAGCGCCTGATGTCCGCCTACTCCAGCGCCGAGATCGGCAGCGTGCACGCCGTGCACTCGTTGATGGACTGATCGCAAGACGCTTCTTCTCTACCGGGTGCTCCGGCGCGGCGCAGGGGTCCGCCTTCGGGTGCGACTGCCGCGCCGGAGTCCCGTCCCTCCTGCGGATCCGCAGGAAGAAACCGATACATCCCGCATCTTCTTCGATACCGTCGCGTCAGTCGCCGCGATGATCGCGTTTGCCCTGGTTGCGCCGATCCTGCGTGCCGGAACTGCCCTGGATCGCCTTCATCCGGCTCTCGGCCGCATGCAACTCCAGCGCCTTGCCCGCCGCTTCGGATGACACGAAGCCGGCGCCCGGCGTCGACCCCTGACCGTTCTCGTCCAGCTGCTGCCACGGTGTCGGCTGGCGGTCATGTTCCTGCTTCTGTTCCAGCAGCGCCCGTGCGTTCGCCAGCGCCTGTGCGGGGGTGATCTTCTTCGGTGCGCGCTTGCGCGGCGGCGCCTTGCGAGGCGCGGTGGTCGCCTTGCGCGCCTTCACCGCCGAAGCGGGACGCGGCGTGGCGGCGACGCGCTTCGTCGCGTTCTTCGCTACTTTCTTGACCGCCTTCTTGGCCACGGCCTTGCGCGCGACCTTCTTCACTGCCTTCTTGGCCGCAGCCTTGCGCGCGACCTTCTTCGCTGCCTTCTTCACAGGCGCGCGCTTCGCCGCAGCTTTGCGCGGCGCCTTCTTCGCCGCCGCCTTCTTGGCGATCTTGCGGACCGCGCTCTTCTTGACGGCCTTCTTCGTGGTCTTGCCGGCCGCCTTCTTCGCCGTGCGGACAACGGTCTTCTTCGCCGTCGCCTTCTTCGCCGCTTTCTTCACGGTCTTCTTTGCCGCCTTCTTGGCGGCTTTCCTGGTGACCTTCTTGCCAGTCGCCTTGCGTGCCGTTGCCATGCGCTTCTCCACGTGTGGGACGTGGCACGGAAATAGCACGGAGAACCTTCAGTGCAGGTGATCGCCACCGCAATGGCGGCTTAACCGAAACTGGGACGTGACAGCTCCTGCAGGAAGTGCTCCACGACTCCGGTATCCATCACCACTAAGAAAAGCACGCCATATGCGGCACCTGCGAGGTGTGCGCCGTGGTTGATGTTGTCGCCGCCGCGCTTGTCCATCCAGATGCTGTACGCGATGTAGAGCACGGCGAATACGATGGCCGGCATCGGGACGAAGAACACGCCGATCCTTGCCCATGGCGCCAGCATGATGAAAGCGAACAGCACTGCCGACACTGCACCCGAGGCGCCGAGACTGCGGTAGTTGGGATCCTTCTGATGCTTCAGATAGGTAGGCAGGATGGATACCACCAGCGCCGAAAGATAGAACAGAGGGAACACCCAAGGCCCTTTCTGTCCCGCCATCCAGCCTTCGATCTCGCGACCGAAGAAGAAAAGCGTGAACATGTTGAAGAACAGGTGCCAGAAGTCGGCATGGATGAAACCGTAGGTCACCAATCGGTCGTACTGCCGATGGCGGTCGATCGCCGGCGGCCACAGGATCAACCGCATCAACAGCGTGGGGGTGCGAAAGGCGACCAGGCTGACGACACACGTAGCAGCGATGATCAGAAGAGTGATGGGCGCGTCCATCTGTCGTCCTCAGGCCGCGGTGCGGTAGTTGTCCTGCATCGGGTAGCTTCGCGCGTACAGCGCGAACGCTAGCGCGGCCACGAACGCGAAGCCGGCGAAGAAGAACATCAGGAAAGCGTTCTCGGTCCAGCCTTGCGACTGGATCCAACCGATCACGGCCGGATCGCGCACGCTGGCGTTCGTCAGCAGCACCCACAGCCCGCCGAAGGTGCTGGTCAGGTACCAGAACGCCATGATCACGCCCTTCATCGCCATCGGCGCCTGGCTGTAGGCGAACTCCAGCGCCGTCGCCGACACCAGGACCTCGCCGAACGTCAGCAGCAGGTACGGCAGGGTCTGCCAGGCCAGCGAGACCTTCTCGCCCTCGTCCATCTGCAGCTGCAGCAGGCCGGCGACGATCCACGACAGCGCGGAGATCGCGATGCCCCAACCCATCCGGCGCAGCGCGGTGACGTTGAAGCCCATCTTCCGCAGCAGCGGATACAGCACCAGGTTATTGAACGGGATCAGCAGCATGACCATCAGCGGGTTCAACGCCTGCATCTGGGTAGCGTCCTTCACCAGCCGGCTAGGCCACCACCATGCGTCGTGCGGGATCACCATGTCCTTGCCCTGGATGACCCAGGTGGAGGCCTTCTGGTCGAACAACGACCAGAACGGGGTGACCAGCGCGAACACGATCAGGATGCGCAGCACCGAGCGCACGCCTTCGATGGCGGCATCCGGATGCAGACCACGCGCGCGCTCCAATTGCAGCGAGGCGCCGAGGCCGACACCGGCGATGATCGCGCCCAACGCAAGGCACGCGGTGATGACGAAGCCCCACGCCTCGGGCCAGATCCCGACGCCCGCAAACTTCAGCGCCCACAATGCCAGCATCACGACGGCGCCGACCATGCCGACGGCTGCGACGAACGTGCCTGCGCCGAATCCCTTCACCAGCAATGCACTGCGCACGATGTTGAGGAACGCGTCGGGGTCGTTGCCGCGCGAAGGCGGCACGTTGACGTACTTCTTGCGCCCCGCCCAGAAGATCAGCGTGGCGATGAACATCAGGATGCCCGGGATGCCGAATGCCCAGGCAGGACCCCAGCTGTTCAACACCAGCGGCATCAGCAGCGAAGCGAAGAACGAGCCGAAGTTGATGATCCAGTAGAAGGCGTCGAACACGATCTTCGCCTTGCTCTTGTTGGTCTGGTCGAACTGGTCGCCGCAGAACGTCACGACCAGGGGTTTGATGCCGCCGGAACCCAGCGCGATCAGGAACAGGCCGGTGTAGAAGCCGGTTGCGTGGCTCTCGAACATCGCCAGGCACGCGTGGCCGGCGCAGTAGATCAGCGAGAACCAGAGGACGGTGTTGTATTTGCCGAAGTAGCGGTCCGACAGCCAGCCGCCCAGCAACGGGAAGAAATACACGCCGATGACGAAGCTGTGGAAAATGTCCTTCGCCGCACCGTTCCGCGACGCTTCATCAGGCAGGTACGCCAGCAGCACCGAACTGATCAGGAACGGCACCAGGATGTTGCGCATCCCGTAGAAGCTGAACCGCTCGCACGCCTCGTTGCCGATGATGTAGGGAATCTGGCGGGGCATGCGGCCCTGGCTGGCTTCTGCGGTCGTGCTCATCCGATCTTCCGGTGAAAAAGTCCCGGAAGGTTACCGTATCCCCCCGCGACGGGTCGAACCGCCCACGACGTGGCCGCATGGGCGCAAAGGGGACTGGGACTGACCGCGATTGCTGGGCATCATGCGCGCTGCCCTGTTCAGGATATGACCATGCTGCGCCTGCCCTGCATCACGCTGCTGCTCGCCCTCGCGCCGCTCGCGCACGCCCAATCGGCCCTGACCACGGTGTCGGAGCGCTCGGGGTTCGTGGACACCGGCCGCTACGACGAGGTCATCGCCCTCTGCGACGCATTCGCGCGCCAGTATCCCAAGGCGGTGCGCTGCACCACGTTCGGCACCACGCCCGAAGGCCGGCCGATGAAGGCCATCATCGCCTCGACCAGCGGCGCGCTTACGCCCGAACAGGCGCAACGCCGCCAGCTGCCTGTCGTGCTGGTCCAGGGCGGCATCCACGCGGGCGAGATCGATGGCAAGGATGCGGGCTTCCTCGCGTTGCGCGAGGTGCTGGAAGGCAAGGCGGCGCCCGGCGCGCTGGACAAGCTGGTGTGGGTGTTCGTACCGGTGTTCAACGTCGATGGCCATGAACGCTTCGGCGCGTGGAATCGCCCGAATCAGCGCGGCCCGAAGGAAATGGGCTGGCGCACCACCGCGCAGAACTACAACCTCAACCGCGACTACGTGAAGGCCGACGCGGCCGAAATGCAGGCCATGCTGCAGCTGGTGCAGCGCTGGGACCCGATCGTTGCGGTCGACCTGCACGCGACCAATGGCGCGCAGTTCGAGCACGACATCTCCATCCAGGTCGAACCGGTGCATGCCGGCGATGCCGGCCTGCGCAAGGCCGGTCTCGCCCTGCGCACCGCCGTCATCGGCGACCTGGCCAAGCAGGGCTCGCTGCCCCTGCCCTACTACCCGTCGTTCGTCGTGGGCGACGATCCCACCTCCGGCTTCGAGGACGGTGTGCCGCCGCCCCGCTTCTCGCACGGCTATTTCCTGCTGCGCAACCGCATCGGCATGCTGGTGGAAACGCACTCGTGGAAGGAATACCCCGTGCGCGTGCGCATCACCCGCAACACCGTCGTTTCGGTGCTGGAGCACGTCGCCCGTGATGGCGCCGCCTGGCAGGCGGCCGCGAAGCAGGCGGATGCGGCGGCCACGCAGCTGGCCGGCCAGGCCGAGCCCCTGACCTGGGTCGCGGCGCCGACGGCGCGCACGGTCGACTTCCGCGGCTACGCCTACACGCGAACGAAGTCCGACGTATCCGGCGCGCTGATGACGCGCTACGACGAAACCACGCCACAGATCTGGAAGGTACCGCTGAAGGACGACATCCGCCCGGGCGTCGTCGTGGACGCGCCGCGTGGTGGTTACCTGGTGCCTGCGGCGGAAGCCACATGGGTCGCGCCGCTGCTGAAGACGCACGGCATCGATTACCGCCTGCTGGGCAAGGCCTGGCAGGGCGACGCGCAGGTGTTCCGCGCGACCAAGAGCGGTTTCGGCGGCACGTCGGTCGAAACCCACCAGCGCCTGACGGTCGAGGGCGACTGGACGCGCGAAGCCCGCAGCACGCCCACGGGTGCGTTGTTCGTACCCATCGCCCAGCCCAAGGCGCGCCTGGTGATGGCGCTGCTGGAGCCGAAGGCACCGGATTCGCTGCTCGCCTGGGGTCGCTTCAACAACGCGTTCGAGCGCAAGGAGTACATGGAAGACTACGTGGCCGAAACCGTCGCACGCGAGATGCTGCGCGACCCGGCCGTGAAGGCCGAGTTCGAACGCAGGCTGCGCGAAGACAAGGCCTTCGCGGACGACCCCGCCGCACGGCTGGAATTCTTCTACCGTCGTCATCCCTCGTGGGACGAGCGTTACCAGCTCTACCCGGTGCTGCGCGTGGATGCGGCGCCCTGAAGCCGCGCCGTCGCGGTTAGGCGACATCCTCAGCCCAGGCGCATCACCCCGTAGCGCGGTGCCGCATTGCCGCAGGTCGTCGCGGTGAGCGGAGCGCCCATCTCGGACAGTACGGCGCGCTGCTCCGGCAACGGCGTGCGCAACGTGCGGTCTTCGAAGGCCGCCAGCCGGGCGAACGCGGGCAAAGCGAGGGCGCGTCCGACGAAGGCCGCGACGCGCGGCCACCGTTGCGGGTCCACCTGGTACTTCACGAAGGCCGCGTTGCGGAAGAAGCTGGCCACGCTGATGTCGGCGATAGACAGTTCACCGAAGATCCAGCCCTCCTCCGGCAGCCGCGCTTCAAGATAGTCCAGCGCGACAGGCAGTTCCTCGTCGCGCGCCTTGCGGACTACGTCCTCGTCCGTGCCTTCGTTGAACAGGAAGCGCCGCACGCCCTTCTGGAAGAACATCCGCCAGATCACCACATCGCCGAGGTAGGAATCGGCGTACTCCTCCAGCCAACGCGCCTGCGCACGCTGCACCGGATCGGCAGGATACAGCGACGGTGTGGGAAACCGGTCCTGCAGGTACTCGCAGATGACGGTGGAGTCGTTGAGGACTAGATCGCCATCGATCAGCACCGGGATGCGGCGCAACGGACTGAGCCGGCTGAATGCGTCGTCGCCGACGAACGGCGCGATGGGGTCGATGCGGTACGGGATGCCCTTTACATCCAGGCACACCAGCACCTTCCGCACGTAGGGCGAGATGTAGTTGCCGATGATCGTCAGCGGTTCCGTCATGTCCCTGCTCCGTCGAGGTCCGACGCAGGGTGCGCAGTCCGCGCGATCGGGTCAACCCAGGGCGGTATCCAGCGACATCATCAGGCAGAAGCCGATGGCCAGCCCCCAGGACGCGATGGCGCCGTGTCCGTGACGGTTGGATTCCGGTATGACGCTGTGCCCCACCGCGATCAGCATCGCACCCGCCGCGAACGCCAGTCCCCATGGCAGCAGGACCGACGACAGACCCACCGCCCATGCGCTGGGCACGGCCGCCAGGGGTTCGGCCACGCCCGACAGCGCACCGATGAAGACCGCCTTGCTGCGCGCCATGCCGGCGGTGGCGAGCACCAGTGCCACCACCAGGCCTTCGGGCACGTCCTGCAGGGCGATACCCATGGCGAGTCCTTCCGCACCGCTCAGGCGGCCGCCCGCCGAGACGCCGACCGCCATGCCTTCCGGTATGTTGTGCAGCACGATGGCCAGGACGAACAGCATCACCCGCGACGGCACCAGATGCCGCTGCGCGTCCAGCGGATCGTCGACGAGCACGCGGTCCATCAGCAGCAGCACGCCTGCGCCGAGCAGCACGCCACCGCTGACGAGCGCTGCGGCGCCCCAGGGCGAGTAGCCCGCGCCACTCGCGGCTTCCAAACCAGGCAGCACCAACGAGAACGCCGTAGCCGCCAGCATGACGCCGGCACCGAATCCCAGCAGACCGTCGGATACGCGCTGGGGGATCGCCCGCACCACCAGCACCGGCAGCGCGCCCAGCGCCGTCGCCAGCGCGCAGAGCGCGCCGCCACGCAGGGACTGCCGTATGCCGCCCTCGGCCGGGTTCGACGGGATGCCGACCACGCACCACACGGCGGCGACGATGATCGCGGCCACGGCCAGCAGATAGGGCCAGGCGGTTTGCGTGCGGGTGTGGGCGAACGGCTGCAGGACGCGGTTCATGCCGGGAACTCCGGGGTCGCGGTGCGTTACGTCGTACGCCTGCATCCTAGCGCCGCTGCGCCGACAGGTGTCATCGCAAAACTGAATCGTGGCGATGTGGGCCGTCGATGCCCGCCGGCGGTCACCCGCGCCGCTCGTACTTCCAGTTGCGCGTCTTGCCCTCGGCCAGCCAGGCGACGGCCTGCTCGAGCCGGCGCGTGCGCGTGTCCGCGCGCTTGGCCTCGGTGATCCACTCGATGTACTCGCGGCGCGCACTCGGACTGAAGCCGTCGAACGTCGTCTTCGCGGCCGCGTTGCCGGCCAGCGCATCGCGCAGGTCGGCCGGCACCCGCAGCGCAGGCTTGGTCGTGCGAGACGCGCGCGCGGCGTCCGGCTTCGCACCCGCATCGATCAACGCCATGGCCTTGCGGATCAGGGAGACCAGCGTGCGCCGCGCGGGGAAATCGCGGACCGTCGTCATCTTGCCGAAGCTGCCCATGCCGGTCCGCTCGCCGGTCTCCATCACCTGCTCGTGCTGCCAGAAGCCGAACGAGGCATGCTGCTTGAACGCCGCCATGCCACAGAGGATGCGCCCCCCGTACTGGAACGTCGGCATGCCCCACTTCACCGTTTCCTCCACCTGCGGGCACGCGTCGTGCACCACGGCGCGCGCATGCATGAGGATCGGCTGGGCGAAATCCGCCGCCTTGGCGATGTAGGCATCGATGCGCGGATCGGTCGTCGGCATGTCGGGCGTCCCTCGAACGTGCGCACTGTAGCGCGGTCCTGACCCGCCCCGCATTGACGATCCGTTACGTCAGGCGTAGCTATGCTGGGTCACCTCGAACGCGAGAGCGCCCTCGATGATCCGACCCCTGCTGGCCGCCACCTGCCTGGCGCTTGCCGCGTGCACACCGCGCCCCGCCACCGATCCCGGCCAGCCGGTGCCTGCGACCGACACGCCACGACCGACCGCCGCCGTTGAAGGCCGCGCCACGTATCTCGAACGCATCGCCCCACCGCCGGATGCCCGCCTGAGCGTGCAGCTGGTGGACGCGCAATTGGCCGACACGCCGGCCGCGGTGATCGCCAGCCAGGAGTTCACCGGCCTGCAGGGACCTCCCTACGCGTTCTCGTTGGCCTACGACCCCGCCAAGCTCCGGCCCAATGGCCGCTACGGCCTGCATGCCGGATTGCGCGACGCCCAGGGCAAGCTGTGGTTCGTCACCGATACGCGCGTGCCTGTCACGCCGGGGGCCAGCACGCCGGTCGAGTTCCGCATGGTGCGCGCTGGCGGCGACCCGGTGCCGCCGAACGGCTCACCGTGGGACCAGGCGAAGGCGCGCGGTATCGTCTTCCGCGGCATCGGCACCGAGCCGGGCTGGCTGGTCGAAGTCGGCGCGGGCGCCACGCCGGCGCTGCATGCCGAACTCGACTACGGCGAGCGCAAGATCGATGTGGCGCGCCTGGAGCGCATCACGGACGGCTACCGCGGCAAGGCGGCCGACCAGACCGCCGTGTCGCTGACTACCCGACGTGAGCCCTGCAGCGACGGCATGAGCGATACCGAATACCCGGCCTCCGCGACGCTCGTCGTCGGCGACCGGACCTACCGCGGTTGCGGCCGCTTCCTGACCGAATGAGCCCCTGATGAGCCGACGTTCCCGCCGCCGCCAATCCTCCGGCCTTCGCCTGCCCCTGCTCGCCTTCGTCGCCTTATTGTTGATCGGCGCAGGCGCATGGTGGTGGACGCAGCGGGGCGACGCCCCCGATGCGCCGACGCCCGAAGTGGCACAGCAGGTTGGCGATCCGCAACGCGTCAACGAAGCGCTGTCGCTGCCACCGGTCGAACAGACACGGCCCGGCGCGCTCGCAGGCGAGGTGCCGGCCGTCGCGTCGGCGCCCGCTCCGACAACATCAACGCCTGCCACGCCCACGCTGCCCGCGTTCCTGCCGCCGGAAGCGCGCGCCACGCTGGACCTAATCCAGCGCGGCGGCCCGTTCCCTCATCGCCAGGACGGAGCGGTGTTCCAGAATCGCGAAGGACGGCTCCCGCGCCAGGCACGCGGTTACTACCACGAGTACACCGTGGACACGCCCGACCTGGACCATCGCGGCGCGCGGCGCATCGTCACGGGTGGCACGCCGCCGAGCGAGTACTACTACACGGACGACCACTACGACAGTTTCCGCCGGTTCGAGATCGATAAGGGCACCGCACCATGAGCGAATCCGGCTTCGATCCCGGCCTGACCGATGCCGCGCGCGCGGGCGTGTTCTTCGTCACCGAGGACGACCTCGGCCCGCTCGCCGCCGTCGGCCGCGACGCCGGTCTGCTGGCCCGCCGCGTGGACCTCTCCGGCTGCGACGGCAAGGCCGCGCTGCTGCTGCGCATCGCCACGGTACTGGACTTCCCCGACACGTCGGGGCGCAACTGGGATGCCCTGTCCGACAGCCTGCGTGACCTGTCCTGGCTGCCGGCGCCGGGCTACGTGCTGCTGTTCGAGGAAGCCCATGCGCTGCGCGAACACAACGAAGCCGACTTCGACACGTTGCTGGACATCCTGGACGAGGCATCGCAGGCCTGGGCGGCGGATGAGGTGCCGTTCTGGGCATTCATTGCGCTGCCGGAAGAGGATTTCCCCGACCTGCAGTAGGTTTCCGACGGCCGGCGCGCCGATCTGCGAAAATGCCGCATGCACGATTTCAAACATCTCCCGCTGGCGCCCGGCCTGCAGCAGGGCGTCGACGCCCTCGGCTATACCCAGCCGACTCCGATCCAGGCGCAGAGCCTGCCCGCCATCCTCGACGGCCGCGACGTCATCGCGCAGGCGCCGACCGGCAGCGGCAAGACCGCCGCGTTCGGTATCGGCCTGCTGCACCGGCTCGACCTGGGCACCGTGCGCACGCAGGCGCTGGTGCTGTGCCCGACCCGCGAACTGGCCGACCAGGTCGCGCAGCAGATTCGCAAGCTCGCGGTCGGACTGCCCAACCTGAAAGTGCTGACGCTCTGCGGCGGCCTGCCGCTGGAGCCGCAGATCCGTTCGCTGGAGGCGCACGACCCGCACGTCGTCGTCGGCACGCCGGGCCGCATCCAGGAACTGCTGCGCAAGAAGGTGCTGCACCTCGGCGGCGTACGCACGCTGGTGCTGGACGAAGCGGACCGCATGCTCGACATGGGGTTCGAGGAGCCCATCCGCGAAATCATCGGCAAGACGCCGAAGGGCCGGCAGAGCCTGCTGTTCTCGGCCACCTTCGATGATGCGATCCGCACGATCGCCCGCAACACGTTGCGCGACCCGCTCGAAGTCACTGTCGACGGACCACAGGAACGCGCCGCCATCGAACAGCGTTTCGTGCAGGTCGAGCCCGCGCGCAAGCAGGTGGCGCTGGCGGGACTGATCGCACAGCAGCGCATCGAGACCTGCGTGGTGTTCTGCAACATGCGCAAGGACGTGGACGAAGTCGCCGTCTCGCTGCAGCACTTCGGCTTCTCCGCTCTCGCCCTGCACGGCGACATGGAACAGCGCGACCGCGACGAAGTGCTGGTGCGCTTCGCCAACCGCAGTTGCAACGTGCTGGTGGCCAGCGACGTGGCCGCGCGCGGCCTGGATATCGAAGATCTGGGCCTGGTGGTCAACTTCGACATGCCCAGCGATGCCGATACCTACGTCCACCGGATCGGCCGTACCGGCCGCGCCGGCCGCGATGGCCTGGCGATCAGCCTGTGCACGCCGCGGGAACTGCCGCGCGCCGCGATGCTGGAAGAACGCTTCGGCGCGCCGCTGCTGTGGGACCGCAACGTGCCCGCCGCGCCGAAGGCGCATGCGGCCCCGCCGGCGGCCATGACCACGCTGCGCATCGATGCCGGCAAGACGGACAAGCTGCGCCCGGGCGATGTGCTCGGTGCGTTGACCGGCGACGCCGGCCTGTCGGCCGCCGCCATCGGCAAGATCAACGTCTTCCCCACCCGCACCTATGTGGCGGTCGCGCGCGACAAGGCGGCGGCGGCGCTGGCCCGGCTCAATGCCGGCAAGATCAAGGGCCGCAGTTTCCGCGTCCGCAAGCTGTAACGCGCGCAAACAAAAACGCCGGCGCTTGCGCACCGGCGTTTTCTTGAACCGTAGGGTTCAGGGCTGGATTACAGCGCCTGCACCTGGTCGGCCTGCATGCCCTTCTGGCCCTGCACGGCGACGAAGGTGACCTGCTGGCCTTCCTTCAGCGACTTGAAGCCATTGCCCTGGATCGAGCGGAAGTGCACGAACAGGTCGGGGCCGCTCTGCGGGGTGATGAAGCCGAAGCCCTTGGCGTCGTTGAACCACTTGACGGTACCGGTCTGACGATCAGACATCTTTACTAACTCCTGAAACATGGATGAAAGGACCACGATTCCAGCATTGGCTGGAACGGGACTGGGTTTGCAGGCGTTGGTAAAGCGGGAAGATGTAGCAGATGTATCTACCGCATCAGGCTCACGATTCACGGTGACCCTGGCAAGCACAGTGCCGCGCACTCTACCGGGGTTTGCGCGCAAAAGCGAATCCCGCCACGATCGAAGCTGAACAGGGCGATCCCGTGCCTCCGTGTAACCGGTTGCAGCCGGCCTGTCCGGCGTCCCGACGCGGCCGGCGTATGATGGCGCCCCTTTTGCCGAACCCCTGCCATGGCGCTCAAGTCCACTGTCGTCAAAGCCGAGCTGCAGATCAGCGACATGGACCGTCATCACTACGGTACCTACGCCCTGACGCTGGCCCAGCACCCCTCCGAAACCGACGAACGGTTGATGGTCCGTCTGCTGGCGTTCGCCCTGCATGCCGACGAACGCCTGGAGTTCGGCAAGGGCTTGAGCAACGAGGAAGAGCCCGACCTGTGGCGCAAGGACTACACCGGTCTGATCGAGCAGTGGATCGACCTGGGCCAGCCGGACGAGTCCCGGATCCGCAAGGCCTGCGGGCGGGCCAACGAGGTGGTCGTGGTCAACTATGGCGGCCGGGCGGCCGACCTGTGGTGGGACAAGAACGCGGCGCTGCTCGCCCGCCACCGCAACCTGACCGTGCTCGACATCACGCCTGATGCGGTGGACGCGATCACCGCACTGATGGTCCGCAGCATGCGCTTCAACGTGATGATCCAGGACGGCGAAATGCAGTGGATGACCGACGAGCATGTGGTCAGCGTGATCCCGGCCATCCGCCAGGCAGGCCTCGCGCGGGCGGCCTGACCGCATGCTTCCGACCCACGACGTCCTTGTCCTGGGCGGCGGTGCCGCCGGCCTGATGACCGCCCTCACCGCCGGCCAGCGCGGCCTGCGCGTGCTGGTCGTCGAGCACGCCAACAAGGTGGGCAAGAAGATCCTGATGTCGGGCGGCGGCCGCTGCAACTTCACCAATACCGGCACCACGCCCGCCAACTTCCTGTCGGCCAATCCGCATTTCTGCAAGTCGGCGCTGGCCCGCTACACGCCAAGCGACTTCATCGAACTGGTCGAACGCCATCGCGTCGCCTATCACGAGAAGGAACTCGGCCAGCTCTTCTGCGACGTCTCGTCCAAGCTGATCGTGAAGCTCCTGGTGGACGAATGCCTGGCCGCCGGCGTGCGCATCGAAACCGGTTGCAGTGTCGGCAAGGTCGAACAGGCGGACGGCGTGTTCCGCCTGGACACGACGTTGGGCCGCTTCGCGGCACCCTCGCTGGTGGTGGCCACCGGCGGGCTTTCTATCCCGAGCATGGGCGCCACCGGCTTCGGTTACGAGCTGGCGAAGCAGTTCGGCCACGACGTGCTGCCCACGCGCGCCGGCCTGGTGCCGCTGACCCTCAGCGGCAAGCACCAGGAACGGCTGGCCGACCTGAGCGGCGTGTCGTTTCCAGTGGAGGCCCGCTGCGGCAAGGCACGCTTCCGCAATTTCGTGCTGCTGACCCATCGCGGCGTCAGTGGCCCGTCGATCCTGCAGATCTCCTCCTACTGGCAACCGGGCGATGACCTGCGCTTGGACCTGCTGCCGGACCGTGATTCGCTGGACTGGCTGCTGGCGCAACAGCAGCAGCGCCCGGACGCCGAACTGAAGACCGTGTTGTCCGACGCGTTGCCGCGCCGCTTCGCCCAGCGACTCTGCGAGGTCTGGCTGCCCAATCGCCCGATGAGGCAGTTCAACGCGCCCCAGCTCAAGGAAGCAGCCACCCTGCTCGCCGACTGGCCGCTGATCGCCAGCGGCACAGAGGGCTACCGAACCGCCGAAGTGACGTTGGGTGGCGTGGATACCGACGGCGTTTCCAGCAGCACCCTGATGTCCAAGCGCGTGCCGGGCCTGTTCTTCGTCGGCGAGGTGCTCGACGTTACCGGCTGGCTGGGTGGCTACAACTTCCAGTGGGCCTGGGCATCGGGCCACGCGGCAGGCCTGGCGGTCTGACGCACTGCGGCGTTCCCCGGACCAACGCCCTTGCTACTCTTTTGGAAACCGGTGTCATTCCAGGGTTTCCATGCCGTCCACGCCCCTCCTGCCTACCCGCCGCCGTTTCCTGATCCAGTGCGCGGGAACTACCTCCATGGCTGCGCTGACGGTGGCAGTGCCCCTGGGCGCCTCCGCCCTCCGCGGCGCACCGGTCGCCACCACCCGCAGCGGCCGGATCGCCGGACGGACGGACCGGGGCGTCCAAATCTTCCGCGGCGTGCCCTACGGCGCCAACACCGCGACGCGCCGGTTCCAGCGCGCCCTGCCTGAAACCGCCTGGACCGGTGTGCGCGAGGCGACCCGTCATGGCGCTTCCGCGCCGCAGCGCGGCGATGCCGACGGTCAACCGATCAGCGAAGACTGCCTGTTCCTCAACGTCCACACGCCGGCACTGCGCGATGGCGGGAAGCGCCCGGTCCTGGTCTATATCCATGGGGGCGGCTACAACAACGGCTCGGGCTCGCATCCGCTCTACGACGGCTCGAATCTCTGCCGTCGCGGTGACGTCGTCGTCGTGACCGTCAATCACCGGCTCAACGCGTTCGGCTATCTGTATCTGGGAGAAAGCGGCGACACGCGCCTGCGCGATGCCGGCAACGTGGGCCAGTTGGACCTGATCGATGCCCTGCGCTGGGTGCGCGAACACGCGGCCGAATTCGGCGGCGACGCCGGGAACGTGACCGTGTTCGGCCAGTCCGGCGGAGGCGCCAAGATCGCCACGCTGATGGCCATGCCGGAAGCCGGCGGCCTGTTCCACAAGGCGATGACGATGAGCGGCCAGCAGGTCACCGCCGCAGGCCCGCGCGCCGCGGCGCAGCGCACCGCGCTGTTCCTCGCCGAACTGGGGCTGGGTCCGCGCGACACCGATGCGCTGCTGACGATGCCGATGGCGCGCCTGCTGGACGCCACGCGCGTGCGCGACCCATCGCGCGTGGAGAACACCGCGCTCTACTTCGGCCCGGTACTGGATACGCACAATCTGCCCCGGCATCCGTTCTACCCCGATGCACCTGCGCAGTCCGCCCGCATCCCGATGATCATCGGCAACACGCGCGACGAGACGCGCGCGTTCCTGGGCAACGACGAAGCGAACTTCGCCCTGACCTGGGAGGCATTGCCCCAGAAGCTGCGCGAACAACAGTACGTGGACCTGTCGCCGGATGTCGTCATCGCCGAGTACCGTCATCTGTATCCCGACTACACCCCATCGGACGTCTTCTTCGCGGCGACCACCGCGGGACGTTCGTGGCGTGGCGCGGTGATCGAAGCCGAAGCCCGCGCGGCACAGGGCGCGCCAGCGTGGGTCTACCAGCTGGACTGGCGCTCGCCAGCCGAGGGTGGCCGCCTGCGCGCGTTCCACACGCTCGACATCCCGCTCGTCTTCGACAACGTGGCGGCGGAAGGTTCGAAGACCGGCGACGACGCGCGCGCTCGGGCGATGGCCGCGCGCATGAGCGAGGCGCTGATCGCCCTCGCCCGCCATGGCGACCCGAATCATGCCGGCCTGCCGGCATGGTCGCCGTACACGTTGCCGCAACGGCAGACGATGGTCTTCGACGACGCCTCGCGGATGCAGGACGACCCGCGTGGCGCGGAGCGCCGGCTCTACGAACAGGCGCCCTTCATCCAGCGCGGGACGTTCTGACCCTCAGCCGCCGGACATCACCTCGGCGGCGATCTCGAACGAACGCAGCCGCTTGGCGTGATCGAAGATGTTGGCGGTCAGCATCAGTTCGTCGGGACGATGCCGCTGGATGAAGTCGGCGATGCCCTTGCGCACGGTATCGCGATTGCCGACGACCGCACAGGCCAGTGCCTGCGCCACGCCGGCCTTCTCGTGCGGCTCCCAGAACGCCTCGATGTCGTCGATCGGCGGCGGCACCAGGCCCGCGCGGCCGCGGCGCAGGTTGACGAAGGCTTGCTGCTGGGTGGTGAACAGATGGCGGGCTTCGTCGTCGGTCTCGGCCGCCACGACATTCAGGGCCAGCATCGCGTGCGGCTTGGCCAGCCGCTTCGACGGGCGGAAATCGCGGTGGTACAGCAGCAGCGCCTGGTCCATCGCGTCGGGCGCGAAATGGGATGCGAACGCGTACGGCAGGCCAAGCGCGGCCGACAGCTGGGCGCCGAACAGGCTGGAGCCCAGCAGCCAGACCGGCACCTCGAGGCCCGCGCCCGGCACGGCACGCACGGCCTGCCCTTCCTGTACCGGCTCGAAGTAGCGCAGCACTTCCTGCACGTCCTGCGGGAACTGCTCGGCACTGTCGAAGTAGCGCCTCAACGCGCGCGCGGTGGGCTGGTCGGTGCCTGGCGCGCGGCCCAGGCCGAGGTCGATGCGCCCCGGATACAGCGACGCCAGCGTGCCGAACTGCTCGGCCACCTGCAGCGGCGCGTGGTTGGGCAGCATGATGCCGCCGGCGCCGACGCGGATCGTCGAGGTGGCGCCGGCTACGTGGCCGATCAGCACCGCGGTCGCCGCGCTGGCGATGCCCGGCATGTTGTGGTGTTCGGCCAGCCAGTAGCGCGTGTAACCCCAACGCTCGGCATGCTGCGCCAGGTCGCGCATGTGGACGAAGGCCTGCGTGGTGTCGCTGCCCTCGCAGACGGGGGCGAGGTCGAGGAGCGAATACGGAATCATGGGACGGCCGGCAATGACGATGACATCGTCATGGGGGTGCGCGGAGACGGATTCCACCGTCGCCTGCGGGACGCTGTATCCCGCTCAGCCCAGCAGGTCGAACGGGCCGCCCTGCGCCAGGGCGCGCTGGTAGGCCGGTCGCGCATGGATGCGTTGCAGGAAGCCGGCCAGGTTCGGATACGTGTCCAGGCCGGCGCGCACCGCGGCGGCCTCCACGGGGAAGCTCATCTGGATGTCGGCCGCACTGAATTCGTCCCCGGCGAACCAGGCCGACGTTTCCAGCGCCTGCTCCATGTAGCCCAGGTGCAGCTTCACCTGTGGGCCCACGAAGGTCTTCAGCGCCTTGTCGGCGATGCCGCGCGCAATGGGGCGTGCGAAGAACGGCATCGGTGCCTTCTTCAGGCGCGAGAACACCAGGCTCAGCAGCATCGGCGGCATCGCCGAGCCTTCGGCGTAGTGCAACCAGTAGCGGTAGCGCAGGTGCTCGGCCGTGCCAGGCGACGGCGCGAACCGGCGCGCCGCGTCGTAGCGCTCCACCAGGTACTCCAGCACCGCACCGGATTCGGCCAGCACGTGCTCGCCATCGACGACCACGGGCGACTTGCCCAGCGGATGCACTTTCTTGAGTTCCGGCGGCGCGAGCATCGTGCGCGGGTCACGCTGGTAGCGCACCACGGTGTAGTCCAGCCCCAGTTCCTCGAGCAGCCAGAGCACGCGCTGGGAACGGGAGTTGTTGAGGTGGTGGACGGTGATCATGCCGATGCTCCGCGGGGATGGCGCATGCTACCGCGCGGCGGGCATCAGGAACTGCACGACAGCATCGAACAGCCCGCACGATCGCGCGCCCAGTCCGGCCGGCGCTGCGCGAACCGCTCGCGGCCGGGCTGGTCGTCGTAGGGCCGGCGCATGACGTCCAGCAGTTCATGCAAGCCGGACAGGTCGCCGGCTTCCGCGGCGTCGATCGCCTGCTGCGCCAGGTAATTGCGCAATACGTAGCGCGGACTGGCCAGGCGCATGCGTTCGCGGCGCGCGGCGGGATCGAGCGGATCGTCGCTGAGCCGGCGTGCGTGCGCCGCCAACCAGTCGCGGAGCGCGGGTGCAACGGCGTCACGTTTCCCGGCGTCGTAGAAGGTCTCGTCGAACGCCGTCAACGACGCATCGCCCAGGTCGGCATCGATCAGCGCGCGGAAGAACAGCGTCATGTCGATCTCGCCCTGAAGCAGCAGCGCCTGCAGCGCCTGCATGTGTTCGGTGTCGCCGTCGCGATGCGCCGTCAGACCAAGCTTGCGCGCCGTGCTGTCGCGGTCCTCGCGCGCGTGGGCATCGGCGAACCGCTGCAGTCCATCCTGCAGGGCGTCGACGCCGTCGAACAGCGGCGACAGCGCATGGGCCAGGCGCGTCAGGTTCCATCCTGCTATGCGCGGCTGCCAGCCGAAGCGATAGCGGCGGCCCTGCGCGTCGGTGGTGTTCGGCGTCCAGTCCGGATCGTAGTCGTCGATCCAGCCGTAAGGACCGTAATCGATGGTCAGCCCCAGCACTGACATGTTGTCGGTATTCATCACGCCGTGGACGAAGCCCACGCGCATCCAGTGCGCCACCATCACCGCCGTGCGCTCGCAGATCTCGGCGAACCACGCGCCGTACAGCGCCTCACCCTCGCCCTGCAGGTGCGGGAAGTCGCGCCGGATCGTGAAGTCCGCCAGCGTGCGCAGCAGATCGGTATCTCCGCGCGACATCGGCAGCTGGTAGTGGCCGAAGCGCAGGAACGACGGCGCCACCCGGCACACCACCGCGCCCGGTTCGGCCACGGGATGCCCGTCGTAGAACATGTCGCGCACGACCGTTTCGCCCGTGCCCACCAGACTCAGTGCGCGCGTGGTCGGTACGCCCAGGTGGTGCATCGCCTCGCTGCAGAGGAACTCGCGGATGGACGAGCGCAGTACTGCGCGCCCGTCGGCGGTACGCGAATACGGTGTCGGGCCTGCGCCCTTGAGCTGCAGCTCCCAGCGCTCGCCCTGCGCGTTGACCACTTCGCCCAGGGTGATCGCGCGTCCATCGCCGAGTTGCCCGGCCCAGTTGCCGAACTGGTGGCCACCGTAGTTGCCCGCATACGGCTGCATGCCCGGCAGCAGGGCGTTGCCACCGAAGATCCGGGCGAACTCCGGCGATGCGATGTCGGCTTCGTCGAAGCCGACGAGCGCGGCCACCTCCGGCGAGTGCGCCAGCAGCACCGGCCCTGCAACCGGCGTGGGTGCCACGGCCGACCACGCCGCACCCCGCACTTCGCGACGATGCGGGGACTGCTCCGGATCGCCCGGCAGTTCGTTGACGTAACGGTTGTCGAAATGCAGCGCGCGCATGCCGCTCATGCCGCGTCGGCCGCGTCGTCCACCAACGGCGTGAGGTCCGGCCGCAGCGCGACGCGCTCGTCGAACACGAAACAGGCACCGTCGTAACCCGCGCCGCCGACCTGCTCGAAATAGCCAAGGATGCCGTCGTCCAGCTGCAGGACGTTGTCCATGCCCTCGGCCTGCATCCACAGCGCGGCTTTCTCGCAGCGGATGCCGCCGGTGCAGAAGCTGACCACGGTGGCGTCCTTCAACGCATCGCGGTGCGGCTCCAGCGCCGCCGGAAGGTCGGTGAACTTGTCGATCGGCAGGGTCAGCGCGCCGGTGAAGGTGCCGTACGCCACTTCCTGCGCGTTGCGCGTGTCGAGCATCACTACGCGACGACCGTCGTCGTCATGGCCCTGTTCAAGCCAGCGCGCCACGACGTGCGGTGCCACGGTGGGTGCACGTGCGTCCTCCGGCGTCGTGCCCGGGCGGCGGAAGCTGATGATCTCCGGCTTCACCTTGATCTTGAGCCGTGCGAACGGCACCTGCGCGCTGCGGCTGTACTTGACGCGCAGACCGGCGAAACGCGGATCTGCACGCAGCGGCGCCAGGAAGGCCTCGATCGCCTCCGCCCCGCCCGCCAGGAACAGGTTGACGCCCTCTCCCGCGATCAGCACCGAGCCGCGCAGGGCCAGCTGCTCGGCACGCTCGCGGATCTCGTCGGCGAACGCCTCCGGACGTGCGATCGGCGTGAAGTGGTAGGCGGCGATGTTGGTGACCATGCGGCGATTTTACCGTCCGTCGGCTCCGCCCCCATCATTCAACCAAACGGTTGACAATGAGTGATCCGCCTTCAATACTCAACCACATGGTTGAACATGATTCCCCTCGCCTGGACGCGGTCTTCCGCGCACTGGCCGACGGCACCCGTCGCCGCATGCTGCGCAGCCTGGGCGGGCAACCGCGCAGCGTCGGCGAACTGGCCGCCCCGTTCCGGATCTCGCTGGCCGCGGCCTCCAAGCACATCAAGGTGCTGGAACGCGCCGGACTGGTGACGCGCCAGATCCAGGGCCGCACCCACCTGTGCCACTTGCAGCCGCAGGCGCTGGCCGAAGGCGAGGCCTGGCTGCGGCAGTACGAGCAGTTCTGGACCGCACGCCTCGACGCGCTCGATGCGGTCCTGCAAACGGACACGCCATCCTCCGCCTCGACGACCCGGAAACACCCATGACCGCGCCCACCCACGACACGATCGATGTCGCCGTGCATCGTGCCTTCGCTGCGCCGGCCGAACGCGTGTTCGATGCCTGGCTGACCCCGCGCCTGCTGGGGCAATGGATGTTCGGCCCCGGCGTGCGCGACGAAAAAGTGCTGCGGCTCGATGTCGATCCGCGGGTGGGCGGGCGCTTCTCGATGCTGGTCGAACGCCAGGGCGAGCGCATCGACCATGTCGGCGAGTACCTCGTCATTGATCGTCCGCACCGGCTGTCCTTCACCTGGGCCATCGCCGGCGAATCCGACCAGGACGGCAGCCGCGTGGACATCTTCATTTCCCCCACGCCGACAGGCTGCGAACTGCGCCTCACCCACACACTGCCACGGGCCTGGGCGGACTATGCCGCACCCACCCAGCGCGGCTGGACCACCATGCTCGACGCCCTGCACGCGCTGTTCTGATCCACCGCAAGGACGTCGCGATGGACGATCCCGATGCACGGGTCGCGGCCTGATCCTCAGAGCAGCAGCCAGGGCAAGGCCAGCGTCAGCGCGATGATGAAGAGCATCGCGGCCAGCATCCCGACCACGTAAACCGGCCGGTCGCGCAGCAGGCTGCCGAAGGTCTCCGCTCGCCCTTCGCGCTCGGCGCTGGCCTGCTCGGCGCGCGCATCGTCACGACGCCGGGCCTGGTACTCCGCCATCAGGACCTTGGCGCGCGCCAACGCGTCGGCGTCCTCGATCCACAGCCCCCCCGCGGAAATGCCCCACGGGCTGGGTGGCGTCTCGTAGAAGTCGATCGCATGCGCACGCAGCATCTCGCGCACCTCATCGGCTTCGTCGGCCGGCACGTTGCGCAGGTTGAGGAAGAGTTTCGCCATCGCGACAGTCTAGCCGGTCAGCGTTGAGCGTACCGGCGTGCGCTACCCTGCACGCCCCTCTCATCCGGACGACCGATGCGCTCCCTGCTGCTCGCTTTCTCGCTGACCCTGCTTGCCGCCTGCACGCCTGCAGGTCCCCCGCCCGGCGGCAGCGTGGCCGACCTGCAACGCCTCGATACGCAGGCAGGCACCGGCGCCATCGCCACCAGCGGCAGCGACGTCACCGTGCACTACACCGGCTGGCTGTACGACGAGAACGCGCCGGACAAGCACGGGATGAAGTTCGACAGCTCGGTCGACCGCGGCGAGCCTTTCACCTTACTGCTCGGCGCGGGCCAGGTGATCCGCGGCTGGGACGACGGCGTGGCGGGCATGAAGGTGGGCGGCAAGCGCACCCTGCTGATTCCGGCCGACCTCGGCTACGGCAACGCCGGCGCGGGCGGCGTGATCCCGCCCGGCGCCTCACTGGTGTTCGACGTCGAACTGCTGGACGTCACACCGCACGAGTGAGCCATCAGTCCTTCGCTTCCACGACCGGCGCCAACCGCAGGTCGTGGAAGTCGAAGCTGAAATCGGTCAGCGGCGAAATCGCCTCCATCCGCGCTTCGCGGATGCCGCCATCCGGCTTCAACGAGAACGTCAGAAACGCATCGGCATTGAGCCAGCGTTCGCGCCAGCGGACCACGAAGGTATCGTGCTGCCACGGCTGCAGGTCGCCCACCAGTTCGGGCGTACGACTGAAGCGCAGCACCAGGCCCTCGCCTTCCTGCGCGACGACCACATCGCCATACCACGGGTCGCGCAGCGTGCCGGCGTACTTCGCCAGCGGCAGCGAGGGCTTCGACGTGGCATCGCGCGCGGCCTGCAGCTTCTGCCAGTGTTCGTCGGCGTTGTCTTTGGCCTGCGCGACCTGCGCCTGGTAGGCAGCCAGCCAGTCGGTGCCGCTGTTCGCCAGATACGCGTCCAGCACCTTCAGGGTGATCGCGTGGAAGGCGGCACCGACTTCCTGGTTCGTCAGCACGACGACGCCCAGCTTCCGCTCCGGCACCAGGGTGACGCGCGACACCATGCCCGGCCAGCCGCCGGTGTGCCACACCAGCTTGCGACCCTGGAAGTCCGAGACCATCCAGCCTTCGCCGTAGCCGAGGAAGTTCGGCTTGGCGGCTTTCAGCGCCTCCACCTTGGGTTCGGAGATCGGGATCGGCGTGACCAAGGACCACATCGCCTTCTGGCGGGCGGGCGTGAACAGCGCATGTTCCCGCCCCTGCGCGTCCCGATACGTACCGCCGGCGAGCTGGGCGTTCATCCACTTCGCCATGTCGTTCACGCTGGCATAGACGCCGCCCGCGCCGGCGACATTGCGCCACGTCATCCGCGGCGCCGGCTGCAGCGTGGTTAAGTCGGCCATGGCATGGCCGGTGGCGACGTTGTCGCCCGGCTTCAACGTGTCGCTGTTGTAGCGCGTCTCGCGCATGCCCAGCGGCTGGAAGAAGCGCGTGCGCAGGAACTGTTCGTAGGACTGGCCACTGGCCTGCTCCACCACCAGCTGGGCGACGCCGTAGAGGATGTTGTCGTAGGCATAGCGCTCGCGGAACCCGCCACTGAGCGGCACATCGCGCAGGCGCTCGGCCACCTCGCGGTTGCTGTAGGTGGTGGTGGGCCAATACAGCAGGTCTCCCGCGCCCAGGCCCAAGCCGCTGCGATGGACCAGCAGATCGCGGATGCGCATTTCGCGGGTGACGTAGGGATCGGCCATGCGGAACCACGGCAGATGGTCGATCACGCGGTCTTCCAGGGTGAGCTTGCCTTCGTCGGCCAGCATCGACAGCGAGGCCGAGGTGAAGGCCTTGGTGTTCGAGGCGATGGCGAACATCGTGTGCGCGTCGACCTTGGCCGGCTTGCCCATCTCGCGCTCGCCCCACCCCCGCGCCAGCACCACCTCGCCATCCTTCACCACCGCCACCGCGATGCCCGGCACATCGAAGGCCTTGCGCACCGACTCGACGTAGGTGTCGAGGTCCTGCAACGCGGGCGGCGGCGGCTCTTTGGCGACAGCCGCCGGTGCGACCAGGCAGAGCAACAACAGGGCGCGGCGCGCGACCGCAGGCGACATCAGCATCAGTGATCCCCTTCAAGCGTTGCGCACGACGATACCGCAGGCCATGCGCCCGCCGGGAGTGCTGGCCGGGCACGGCATACTATGCGGATGTCTTCGCAACACCCCGACACGCCCTGCCCCCCGCACACGGTCGCCATCATCGGCGGCGGACCGGCCGGCCTGATGGCCGCCGAAACCCTGCGCGCGGCGGGGTTGCAGGTCGATCTGTACGACGCGAAGGGCTCGGTGGGACGCAAGTTCCTGATCGCCGGCAAGGGCGGCATGAACCTGACCCACTCCGATCCGTTCGACGTCTTCGTCACGCGCTACGGCACGCGCACGCACGAGGTCGCCGCCTGGTTGCGCGACTTCGATGCCGACGCCCTGCGCACCTGGGCGCGCGGCCTGGGCGTGGACACCTTCGTCGGGACCTCGGGCCGGGTATTCCCGACCGATCTCAAGGCGGCGCCGCTGTTGCGCGGCTGGGTGCGGCGCCTGCGCGAACAGGGCGTGCGCTTCCACGTGCTGCACCGCTGGACCGGCTGGCGTGCGGACGGTGCCTTGCACTTCGCGACACCCGACGGCGATGTCGACGTGCGCGCCGATGCCGTCGTGCTCGCAATGGGGGGCGGCAGCTGGCCGGAACTCGGTTCGGACGGCGCGTGGGTGGATGCGCTGCAGTCGCGCGGGGTCGAGATCGCACTGCTGCGGCCCTCCAACTGCGGCTTCGACATCGGCTGGAGCGCGCATCTCGCGAGCCGCTTCGCCGGCGAACCGCTGAAACCGGTCACGGCCCATTGGCAGGACGCGGACGGCACGCCGCACCACCGTCAGGGCGAGTGCGTCCTCACCGCCACCGGCATCGAGGGCAGCCTGGTCTACGCGCTCTCTCCGATGCTGCGCGATGCCATCGCACGCGATGGCCAGGCCACGCTGGTGCTGGACCTGCTGCCGGGGCGTGAGGAACAGGACCTGGCACGCCGGCTGGCCAAGCCGCGCGGCTCGCGCAGCCTCAGCGAGCAGCTGCGTCGCGAAGCCGGTGTGAGCCGCGTGCGGGCGGCGCTGCTGTACGAAGTGCTCGACAAGGCGGCGCTGGCCGATCCCGCCAAGATCGCGGCGACGCTGAAGCGCTTCCCGTTCCGCCTGCAGCGCCCCCGCCCGATCGCGGAGGCCATCAGCAGCGCCGGCGGCGTGCCACTGGAAGCGTTGGACGCGCGCCTGATGCTGCGCGGGCTGCCCGGCGTATTCGCCGCCGGCGAGATGCTCGACTGGGAGGCTCCCACCGGCGGCTACCTGCTGACGGCGTGCTTCGCCAGCGGTCGCCAGGCCGCGCGGGGCGTGGTCGACTGGCTGGCGCAACGCAACGCCTGACTGGTCG
The DNA here is from genome assembly GCF_900104255.1 of Pseudoxanthomonas sp. CF385. Taxonomy (NCBI): domain Bacteria; kingdom Pseudomonadati; phylum Pseudomonadota; class Gammaproteobacteria; order Lysobacterales; family Lysobacteraceae; genus Pseudoxanthomonas; species Pseudoxanthomonas sp. CF385. The sequence goes on along the minus strand of NZ_FNKZ01000001.1, from coordinate 1,947,643 downwards.
TCCGCAGGGGCTGCGGCGCGCACCCCGGGAAGTGCGTGCCGCAGCGGCTGCGGAACGTGGGCGCACGATACGCGAGCCGTTGTTGAGGTCCGGTTAGCGTTTCAAAGCAGTTTTATTACAGACATTTACGGCCGGATGTGCATGCTGCACCTCAGGCCGCTGAACTCTCATTCAGTCTCGTCCGTCGCAGGCTTTTTTGCCTCGTTTTTGCGCCGCGCCTTGGCGGCGACGTACATGTTGTCGACCAGGTTGGGATAGCGCCGACCCGCCGCTTCGGCGCGGGCCCGGGCCTCTTCCACCTGGGCCGGGGTGAGCGTGAGGCCACCGCCGCGCCGCGTTGGCGCAGGACGCTGCCACGGGCCTGGCTTGCGCGTCGCCATCGATCAGACCGCCGCGGTCACCACGATCTCGATCAGCCATCCGGCGCGCGCCAGATTCGCCTGCACCGTCGCGCGCGGCGGCGCGTTGCCTTCCGGCACCCACGCATCCCACACGCGGTTCATCGCTTCGAAATCGTGCAGGTCCTTGATGAAGATCTCCGCGCGCAGGATCTTCGCCTTGTCGCTGCCGGCGCGCGCGAGCAGCGCGTCGATCTCGGCGAGCACCTGCTCGGTCTGCCCGGCGATGCCTTGGGTCGCGTCTTCCGCCACCTGCCCCGCCAGGTAGATCACGCCGTTGTGGATGGCCATTTCGGAGAGGCGCGCGCCTACGTCGAATCGCTGGATCATGGATCGGTCTCCTGTGTGATGCCCGCAGCTTAGCGCCGCGCCCCCGTCATCGCACGGGTGCTGGCGCGCCAGAGCCATGTGCCTGCAAGCAACATCGCTGCGACGATCGATGCGATCAGCAGCTTCTGCACCCAACCCTTCCCGGCCGGGGCCCACAGCGCATGGACCCATAGCAGCACGAAGCACGCGAGCGACCACGCCGCCGCGAGCGGAAAATGTGATCGCCACGCCGCGTCCAGCCGGAACCGCCACGCTTGCAGCAACATGCCCGCGGTGACACAGAGGAAGGCCGTGATCGCGCAGATGTGGTGGAACCAACGGTGGAACTCCGGCGCGAACATCGGCAGCCAGGAATCGCCCACGGCCACGCCGGCCAGGGCGGCCGCACCGAGGCAGAACAGCAGCACAGGAGCCCCGCTCCGCGCCTGCGGCGCCAACTGCGCACGCAGGCCCATCGCCAGCAGGACGATGGTGGCCGCCAGCAGGCAATAAGCGATACGCAGCAGCAGGCCGTAGGGCCCGCTCAGGTATTGGCTCAGCGTGGCCTGGGGCCAGGACAGGTCGTGGCGAACGATCTGCAGCGCACCCGCGACCAGCAGGAACAGGACCGCCCCGACGATCGCCGACCCGGCCGCCAGGCGGATCGCCGGGAGCGGGCGAACGGAAGCGCGCGGCGTGGCATCGGGCATGGCGGGGTCTCAGCGAACGTGGCACCGATTATCGGTCAGCGCTCAAGTTCGCCTGGGCCAGGCCGCTGTCGTGGGCAGAAGTCCGTGACGTGCCCGTCGTCACGGTTTGACCTACACTCCACCCTCCCCGCGGGGCACCCGGGGGACTGGCCGCCACGAGCGAGGGGACTCCACGCGCCAATGCCGTTCGACGTATCGCCATCCGACGCCCATCCGGTGCGCCACCACGCCCAGCGCCTGCCACGCCGGATCTACCGGCTGCGCATGCTGGGCATGGGCCTGGCCGCCCTGCCGGTAGGCGCGGTGCTGCTGGAGAACGGCGCCGGTTGGGGCGCTTGGGCCTGGCTGGGCTTCACCGCACTTCTTTGGCCGCAACTGGCGTATTGGCTCGCCCTGCGCCATCGCGAACCCTTCCGCGGCGAGATCCGCAACCTGCTCATCGATTCGACCCTGGCCGGCATGTGGGTGCCGCTGATGGCGTTCAACCTGCTGCCCAGCGTGCTGCTGGTGACCTTGGCCACGGTGGACAAGATCAGCACCGGCATCGATCGCCTGTGGTACTGGTCGTTGCCGCTGATGCTGGCCGGCGCGCTGCTGGCAGGCGCGCTCACCGGCTTCGAGCTGAGCCCCGTCACCAGCATGCCGGTGATGCTGGCCTGCCTGCCGATGCTGCTGATCCATTCGATCGCCGTCAGCCAGGCCAGCTACCGGCTGGTCCGCAAGGTCAAGCGGCAGAACCGCATGCTGGACGAACTCAGCCGTCGCGACACCCTCACCGGCCTGGACAGTCGCCGCTACTGGCAGGACCAGGCGGCGCTGCTGCTCGCGCAGTGCGCCGAAACCGGTGAACCGGCCACGCTGATGATGATCGACATCGATCACTTCAAGACCATCAACGACCGCCACGGGCATGCCGCGGGCGACGACATGCTGCGCGCGGTCGCCGGCGTGATCGGCCACAGCATCCGCACCCTGGACTGCGCCGGGCGCCTGGGTGGCGACGAGTTCGCCGTGCTCCTGCGCGGCAGCGATCTGGTCGCCGCCGAGAAGGTCGCACGACGCATCCGAGAAGGCGTGGAAGCGCTGCGCCTGGACAGCGCGCCGGGCCTGCAGCCCACCGTCAGCCTCGGTCTGGCGCGCGCGGACGCCTCGTCTGCAGGTCTGCGCGCGTGGCTGGAAGCCGCTGACCGTGCGCTCTACCGCGCCAAGAGCAACGGCCGCAACCAGTGGGCGGTGCACGAAGGGTTGCAGACGGCCACCGTCACGCCCTGACGCATCGCCAGGGCGTCTCTTCCTTCGGGTTTGTACGGACCGCCTCCCGGGCGGTCCGCGATCAGGCGCCGATGTGGTGTTCGGCGCGGCCTTCGCGCGAAGGCAGTTCCAGCACGTTGCTGCCGGCGTCGCGCGCGTGTTCGTGCGCGGGTTCGTAGACGCAGACGCGATTGCGGCCCTGGTGCTTGGCGCGGTAAAGCTGCTTGTCGGCGTGCGAGAGCAGTTTGGCCAGGCTGTAGCCGGACTGCATGCTGGAGGTCACGCCGAAGCTGCCCGTGATGGCGAAGACATGGCCGGTATCGCGGGTGTCGATCTGCGCCAGGCGCACACGGCAGTCCTCGGCCACGCGGGCGGCGGCACGCAGATCGCAGCCGTACATCAGGATGGCGAATTCTTCGCCACCGAGGCGGCCGATCACGTCGATGCGACGGCAGAAGCCCTTGCTGGCCTCGGACACTTCCTTCAACGCCCAGTCGCCGGTGCCGTGGCCGAAACGGTCGTTGATGTTCTTGAAGTGGTCCAGGTCGAACATGATCAGCGCGGCCTGCTCGCCGTTGCGGGCGCATTCGGCCAGCGCGCGCTCGGCGCGGATGGTGAAGTGGTGGCGGTTGCAGATGCCGGTCAGGGCATCGGTCTCGGCCATCTTCTTCAGCGACAGCTGCACGCGCTTGATCTTGAAGGCCCAGTAGCCGATGGAGGCCACCAGCACGATCAGCAGGATCACGATGAGCCGGGTGTTCTGCGCCGCCTGCTGGTCGACCTGGCGTTGCAGCTGCAACACCTGGTTCTCCTGATCCAGCATGCTGATCTGCTGCGTCTTCTGCAGGATCTGCTGGCGGACGATCTGGTAGGCGAGCTGGCGCGTCTTCACGTCATTGAGGTACGCCTTGTCGGCCTCGGCGTACTGCTGGTAGCGCAGGAGGGCGACTTCGGCGTGGCCCTGCTTGTTAGCGATCTCGTACAGCGACTTGTAGGCCACGACCAACGGCAGCGAGGTCATGCCCATGCCCCGCTTCACGGCCTCGTCCGCGTGCGTCTGCGCGGTACGCATGTCGCCGAGTTTCAGGTACATGCTGGCCAGCATCGCGTGGTATTCGCTGATGACCAGCGGATAGCCTGTCGCGGTGACGGTCGGCAGGTAGCGCTCGAGCAGTTCGATCGCCTGATCGATCTTGCCGTCGTCCACCCACTTGCGCGCCAGATAGGTCCGCGTGAGTCCGCCGAGGATGGGCTCCTTCTGCTCCTCGCAGAACTTGATGGTCCGGAAGATCATCTCCTCCGAAGGCGCCTGCTTCAGGCCCAGCGCCGCTTCGGCGACGAGGTTGCCGGCCGCGCACTGGTTGCGTCCCTCAGGAGTGTCCGCCAGCACCTGGCGGGCGTATTGCTGGCCGAGCGCATACTCGCCGACCTGGTTGTACAGCAGGCCCGCGACCAGCAAGCCGCGATGGCGTACGTCCTTCTTCTCGACCTTGGTGGCGAGCGGCAGGATTTCGTTGAGGGTCGTCAGGCCCTGTTCGAACTTGCGTGTCAGCGCGTAGGTGTTCACGAGCAGCGAACCGGTCCAGAACAACATCTCCGGATCCTTGGTTTCCTGCTGGATCTGCCGGAGCTCGCGGATCGCGGGTTCCGACTTCCCCTTCATCAGGAAGCCGTGCGCCCGCAGCAGCCTCAGCTTGAGGCGCTGCTCGGGCGTCGCTTCCTCGACGCGCTTCTCGAGGCGTTCCAGCACGTCGTAGAACTTCGCAGGCTGGGACGTCTTGATCGCCTCAGCCTGCTTGATCAACGCATCGATGTCCGATGAAACCTGAGCCTGTGCCGGCCATGCGCATATGCATGCCATGACGGCGGCGGCCCACAAGGCGTGTCCTTTCCCGAGTTTCATGTCCTTCTCCTGACCGACCGATGCAACCGGAGCGAAACGCTTCCGGAGGCTACTCCTTTTCGCCGGGCTCTTCGTCTCCACCCGTCTGCTCGTCCGCTTGTTCCTGCGCTTCGTCTTCCTTGCCCTCGTCCGGCGCGAGGATCATGCAGAACATCGCCGGGCGACCATCCAGCAGCCTGGCGAGCGCATCGGCGTCCCGGCCGAGCAAGGCGGCACGCTGGGCAGGCTCCACCTCGAGTGCAGCTACCGCGGCCGCGTAATCCGCCGCTCCACGCAGCGAGGCGGATGCCCCCATGGATTCCAGAAATCGAATTGCATTGGACACGCCATTTCCCCAAATGAAAGTATGAATACGAACTTCCGGTTGCCCGTCGGCGCCCGCGGCTCTCCGCAGGGACAACCCCCCAGCGCGACAATACTCACTTTTCCATGCCCGTGCCATGACCGGGCATGGCCGCTCAGCCCCCCATCAGGCGGAGCTGTTCGAGGATGCGTTCGTTGCGCCGCATGGGCGCGGCGGGCGGAATCACCAGGGTGGTCGCGGTCGTCAACGCCGCCACGGGCAGCTGGTCCAGGGGGAACCGCTCGATCCGCGGCGAGGCGATCGGCAGGGTGGCGGCCTCGTAGGCGATCACTTCGTGGGACGGCGGGTAGTCCGCAAGCAGAAGCTCCACCAGCAAGCCCTTCATCCCTGCCGCGGTCGACAGGCGCCCGGTGGTGAGGTCCCCCGCCACCCCGATCTGCCACAGGATCAGGTAGGCGGAAGGATCCACGCGCCGCAGGTAGAACATGAACTGGCTGGCCTCGAAATGCTGGCAGCCCACCGCCCCGGGATCGATGCCCAGGTCCGCGTAAAGGCAGTCTTCCGCGGATACCGCGGCCTCCATCGACGCCACGTAGCCCTCTGTGCGTGCCTGCGCCACGGCGGCATGCGGCACCTGGGCAAAGACACCCGGGTGGCCGTAGAACGCGCCGCAGACGCGACGTCCGCGGCGAACTTCCACCATCATCGCCTCCACCATTTCGCGGTAGGTGTCGCGGCGGGGCTTGCCTTCGCGATACAGCGGCTGGAGGCTCCTGACATCCGGGTTCATGCCCTGGACCCACAACTCCACGATCGGGTCGGACATGGCGCTGAACACGATGTCGGCCTGTTCGATGTGGCTGCGTGCACGCGGGGCGAGATGCGCGCCCAGCGTCATCCCCACGCCTACGCAGACGAGCGTGCCGTCGAGCGGTTTCGAATCGCCCGCCGCGCTCACGCCGACACCCGCCCGGTCGCGTCTTCGCGCACGCGCCAGGCCTCGCACGTCATCTCCCAGCCCCGGAAAGCGCTGCCGCCCGGCACCTCCTGCATCTCGCGGAACCCGAGCCGGCGCATGACGCCTGCCCCCGCATCGTTGGCCCGCACATGCCGGCTGAAGGTGCGCGTCCAGCCGGAATGATCGAACAGGTATCCGGAAAGGAACCCGATGGTCTCCTGCGCCACCTTGCGACCCTGCCAGGCGTCGATCACCATCACCCCGATCTCCGCCGCCGCGGCATGCGGGATCAACGCCAGCAATCCGACGGGCGTCGGACCCGCGGCGCCGTCCTCGACCACCCAGCAGCAGGCGCGATGGAGATCGCCGCGCCTGTTCGACTGCAGGAACGCGCGGAACGCGTCCTCCGCCGCCGCCTGCGTCATCGGCTCCCCGACGAACCGCATGAGCGCTTCGTCCGTATAGATCGACGCGTAGAACGCCTGGTCCCGGCGTTCCAGCGGCCGCAGGCGGAAACGGGACGTCATGAGCACCGGCAACGCCTTGCCGACACCCTCATTGGCACTCGTGTATTTCAACCTGCGATTCCCCTGTGGAAAGCGACGCTGCCCGCGTCGCGGATGAGACGTTCAGCGCACCTGTCCCCTCGCCCACCGCACGATCGCGTCCGCCGCCATCGCGCCGCTCTGCCGGGCGATCTCGCGCCCGCCCTGCAGCAACACCATCGTCGGGATGCTGCGGATGCCGAAGCGGTTGCCCAGGCCCGGGCAGGCCTCCGTATCGACCTTGGCCAGGCGCATCGCGGGCTCGAGCACGCCGGCCGCCTGCTGGAAATGCGGGGCCATCTGCAGGCAGGGCCCGCACCAGGGTGCCCAGAAGTCCACCAGCAGCGGCAACGTGCTGCGCAGCGCGTGACGATCGAACTCGGCTTCGCCCAGCGCCAACGGCAACCCGGTGAACAAGGGATGGTGGCAGCGCCCGCAGCCGGGCGCCTCCGCCAGCCGTGCCGGCGGCACACGGTTCATCGCCGCACAGTGCGGGCAGGCGATCAGGTGGGCATCGGCGTTCATGCGGGCATCCTACCGCCCGTCGCCGAAGCGCGGAACCGCGCGTCCGCCCCCGGGCGCCCGATCGTGCCGCACTGCGATGCGCGACTACACTCGGCGCACGCGACGCGTCCCGATGCGGGACCCGGAGGTGGGCGATGTGGACGAAATGGCTCGGCACCCTGCTGCTGGCGTCGTCGGTCGTGTCGGCGTTCGCCCAGCCCGCTCCGCCCCCTGCGCCCGCCGACGTGCTGGCCGTGCCGGAGCCCCTGCGCCAACAGTTCCGTGAGCAGGTCCTCGCCCATGCCCGCCTGCCGAGCGCGCGCCTCGAGCGGATGGTCGATTTCCTGTTCAGCCCGCAAGGGCTGGGCATGCGCTACGAACCCGACGCCAACCACACCGTGGCCGAGGCCTATGCCACGCGCCAGGCCAACTGCATGAGCTTCACCCTGCTGACGGTGGCGCTGGCGCGCGAGGCGGGCCTGGAGGCCTACGCCCAGCAGGTCGACGAAACCCTGGCCTGGCGCCAGGACCGCAACACGCTCTACCGCACCCAGCACGTCAATGCCGGCGTGCGCATCCGCGAACGGCGTTTCACCGTCGACGTGGCCTGGGACGAAGTCATCACCCGCGAACCGCCTGAGCGCATCCGCGACGAGCGTTTGATCGCGCATTACTACAACAACCGCGCGGCCGAACTGCTCGAACAGGGCGCCGTGGAAGACGCGCGCCGTCATGCCGAGATCGCGCTGGATCTCGATCCCGGCTATGCCACCAGTTGGAGCAATACCGGCGTCATCTATCTGCGCGGCGGCGACGCCGCACGCGCCAAACAGGCGTACCAGCACGCGCTCGACCTCGACCACGACAACCCCGGCGCACTGTTCAACCTGGTGACCTTCTACCAGCGCGCCGGCGACAGGGAGGCCGCCCGCCCGCTGCAGAAGCGGCTGGACGCCGTGCAGGCCCGCGACCCGTTCCATCATTTCCTGCTGGCCGCGGGCTTCGAGCGTGACGGCGACCTCGCGCAGGCGGCCGAGCACTACCGCAAGGCGATCCAGTTGTACGACGGGGAACACCGGTTCCATTTCGGCCTGGCGCGCGTGTATTTCCTGCAGGGCGACACCCGGCGTGCCGGCAAGGCGCTGGCCCATGCGCGCGAACTCAGTGAAGGCGATACCCGGGCGCTCTACCAGGCCAAGCTGGACACGCTCCGCCGGCAGGGCCACTGAGCCGGCTCAGCCGAGCGGCCATTCCCCGAGCAGGCCGTAGTCGGCCTCGCCTTCGACGCTCTGCAGCAGGTGGACCGCCTGCGGGTGCAGCACCACCGGCTGTACATCCACCGGCGCGGTGCGCGGCGGGACATAGGCCAGCGTCAGGTGCGGGACGAAACTGCGGCCGACATGCTGCTTGAAGCCCGCGCGCAGCAGCCGCTGTTGCAGGCTGCGCCAGAACGCCACGACGGCGGGCGACGGATGCAGCGCCGCGAGGGTCAGTGCGGGGTTCTTGGGGTTTCCCAGGCACAGCAGGTGGTCGAGGGTGATGCCGACCGGTTCCGGTTGCCAGTCGCGCATCGCCTCGTGCGCGGAGGCCACCATGTCGTCACGGGGCCCGTCGCTCTCGCCGAGGAAATGCAGGGTCAGGTGGTAGCGCTCGGGCCGTACCCAACGCGCTTGCGGGAATGCCGCCTTGAGGTCCTCGGCCCGGTGCCGCAACGCCTCGCACTCGCCCGGCGACGGCACGAGGGCGATGAACAGCCGGTGCAGGCGCCCCGGTTGCGGGCCGCCGAACAGATCGCCTTGCTGGGACGGTGCGGGTGTGGCGGGCATGACGCGAACGGCATGGGACGATGACGATGCCCGGCATCATCGGCGCGATGGCGGCGACGTGCAACCCGCGACGGAAGGCGGGACGATCCGTCCCGCCCTCGTCAGCTCACCGGATCACCAGATCCGCACGCGCTCCTGCGGCGCGATGTACAGCGGGTCGCCCTGCTTGACGCCGAACGCGTCGTACCAGGCATCGATATTGCGCAGCGGGGCGAAGGAGCGGATGTGGCCCGGCGAATGCGTGCCGTTGACCAACTGCTGGCGCAGCGCATCGTCGCGCCACAGGGTGCGCCAGATCTGGCCCCAGCCCATGAAGAAGCGCTGGTCGCCGGTGAAGCCATCGATCACCGGTGCCGGCTTGCCGGCCAGCGAGCGGTGGTAGGCCTCGAGCGCGATCGTCAGGCCACCCAGGTCGCCGATGTTCTCGCCCATCGCCACGCGCCCGTTGATGTGCATGCCGGGGAGTTGCGGGAACGCGTACGCCTCGTACTGCGCGCCGAGCCTGGCGGCCTGCACTTCGAACTTGGCCGCGTCCTCGGCCGTCCACCAGTCGCGCAGCACGCCCTGGCCGTCGGACTTGCGGCCTTGGTCGTCGAAGCCGTGGATGATCTCGTGGCCGATCACGCCGCCGATGCCGCCGTAGTTCACTGCGGGGTCGGCGTCCGGATCGAAGAACGGCGGCTGCAGGATGGCCGCGGGGAAGACGATCTCGTTCTTCACCGAGTTGTAGTACGCGTTGACGGTCTGCGGCGTCATCCCCCACTCGCCCTTGTCCACGGCCTGGCCGATGCGTGCGCGGCGGTAGTCCCACTCGAACCGGGCGGCGCGCTGCGCGTTGCCGAACAGGTCGCCGTTCTTCACCACCAGCGCGCTGTAGTCGCGGTACTTCTCCGGGTGGCCGATCTTCAGGCCGAAGCCGGCGAGCTTGGCGTGTGCCTCCTTCTTAGTCGCCGGGCTCATCCAGGCCAGCGTGTCCAGGCGCGCGCCCATGGCCGCCTTCACGTTGGCGACCAGCGCATCCATCTTGGCCTTGGCATCCGGCGGGAAGTACAGCGCCACGTAGTCGCGGCCGATCGCCTCGCCCATCGCCGATTCGGCGAACGACACGCCGCGCTTCCAGCGCTCGCGCTGCTGCGGCTGGCCGGACAGGAACTTGTCGCGGAATTCGTACTGCGCCACCGAGAAGTCCTTCGACAGCAGCGGCGCCGCGTTGTCGGTCGCGTGGAAGGCCTGCCAGGCCTGCAGCGTGGCGACATCGGTGTCGGCGAAGATGGCGGCGATCTTCGGAATCGCGGAATCCTGGCGGATCACCGCAAGGCCCGCGCCGTCGACGCCGGCGGCCTTGAAGAAGTCCGCCCACGGGAATCCGGGCGACGTCGTCGCGAAGTCGGTCATCGCCAGCGGGTTGTAGGTCTTGTCGCGGTTGCGGCTTTCGGCGCGCGTCCAGTGCGTGTCGGCGATGCGCGTCTCCAGCGCGAGGATCGCCTTCGCGTTCTCCTGCGGCTTCTCCCAACCGGCCAGCTGCAGCATCTGCGCGATATAGGCCTCGTAGCGCTCGCGCTGCGGCTTGAAGGTGTCGCGCAGGTACATTTCGCGGTCGCCCAGGCCCAAGCCGCCCTGGCTCAGATAGAGCGTGTAGCGGTCCGGATCCTTCTGGTCGTCGCTGACGCCCAGGTTGAAGAAGCTGTCGTAGAAGCCGCCACGCTGGCCCATCAGCATCGCCACGGCGCGCTTTTCCTTTGCCGCGCGGATGCCATCCAGCACCGGTTGCAGCGGCTTGGCGCCGAGCGCATCGACGGTCGCCTCATCCATGAAGCCCCTGTAAAGGGCTGCGATCTTGGCCGCATCGCCGCCGGTGGCGGGATCGCCCAGCGCATAACCTTCCACCAGCACGCGCAGGCGCGCTTCCGACAGGTCGCGCAGGATCGCGAAGCCGCCATAGCTGGAGCGGTCGGCCGGGATCTGCGTGGTGTCGGCCCAGGTGCCGCTGACGTAACGGAAGAAGTCGCTGCCGGGTTTCGCGTTGCGGTCCATGCCGGCGGTGTCGAGGCCCCATGCACCGAAGCGGCGGGCGGCGATCGCCGAACCCGCGGAGCCCGTATCGCCGGCCTCGGCGAACAACGCCTGCACGGTGCAGCCATCGTCCAGGCAGCCGGTGTCGGTGTCGTGCGCAGCCAGCGGACCGGCCAGGGTGAGGGCCAGCAACGTCGCGCTGGACAGCAGGGTCTTCTTCAAAACGGAACTCCGGAACGGTCGCGCATGCGCGCGGGCCCGACAGGGTACCGGCTGCGTCCGATGGAAGACCGTGCCAGAGGTTGGCCGAGGCGATGTCAGCCCGGCAGGCGTTTCTCGAACCAGTGATCCGCGTACGGATTGTCGTTGTACGCGGGAATGTCCTGATAGCCGTTGCGCGCATACAACGCCCGCGCCTCCACCAGCGTGCGGTTGGTATCCAGCCTGACGCGCACGAGCGCCCGCGACTGCGCGTGAACTTCCAGCGCATCGAGCAGGCGCTGCGCGACACCCAGGCCACGCGCGTCGGGCGCCACCCACATGCGCTTGATCTCGCCCGTCCCCTCACCCGTCACTTTCAGCCCGCCGCATCCGATCGCCGCGCCATCCAGCCAGGCGAGCAGGAACACGCCCTGCGGCGGCACGAGCTCCTGCGGGTTGGCCGAGACGCTGCGCGCGGCGTCGAAGCCCGTCTCGAAGCGGGCATCGAGTTCGTCGAGGTACGCCCCGATGCAGGCCTGTGCCTCCGCACTGGCGGGATCCGCGACGCTGATCTCCACCGCCGAGGCGCGCAGCAACGCCTCCACCTCGTCCATCGCCGCCAGCATCCGCATGCGCTGGCGTTCGGACAACGGCGCGAGCAATGCATCGGCGAGCGCTTGCGAATCGCGGTCCAGGGCCTCGACCTCGCGCCGGCCTTTTGCCGTCAGCACGACACGGCGCGCACGCGCATCGGCGGGCGAGGCCTGCACGCGGATCAGGCCCTGCGCCTCCAATGCGCGCAGCAACCGGCTCGCGTAGCCCGAATCCAGGGCCAGGCGCGCGCGCAGGTCGCGCACGTCCGCGCCATCTCGCCCGACCTCGAACAGCAGCCGTGATTCGGCCAACGGGCGCCCATGCCCTAGGTAGTCCTCGTTGAGCACGCCGATCCGGCGGGTGACCGTCCGGTTGAAGCGGCGCAGGCGCTGGGTATCGTCCATTGCCTGACTTTAGTCAGACAAATATCCCGGGTCAATCCGGAAGGCCTTCGGTCAGCCCGTTTCCAGACCGACGGCATCGCGTTCGCCCGAACTCAGCGGATACGCCGTGCGCAACGTCTGTCCCGACGGATTGAAGAACAGGGAGGGAGGCTGGCGACGGAGCTTCGCGCCCAGGATGCCGGTGGCGATCCTCGCGCCCCCCAGTACAAAGGCGACGGGCGTGCCGCTGACGTCGCCGAGGGCGGAATCGGTGTTGAGCACCACACGCCCTGCCGGCCCGAACGAGGCATCCACCTCCGCCGCCGGCGCCAGGCAGGCCGTCACCATCCCGACGTAGGCGGTGCGGCCGTCGTGCGGCGTGTTGCCCAACGGCGTGCGGCAGCATTCCGCATACCAGCGGTACAGTCCGCCCTTGCGCAGGCACAGACCGGCGATGTGCTCCTCGCCTGCGGTGAAACGCACCGCGAGCGGATTCATCGCCACGATGTCGGTTCCGCCGTGGGCATCCATCAGGCCCGGCTGGCCCAGATGGCGTGCATAGGCCTGGCAGTCACGGCAGTAGCACGTCGCGCGCACATAGGCGCGATCGGTGACGACGATTCCCTTCACCTGTCCGCAACGGCAACGCAATGCCAGCGTCATCGGTACACCTCGCGTGATCCCTGACGCAGCAGGAATACCCCACCGGATATGAGCGTGACGTCAATCCAGCGCGTGTTGCCTGACTGGAATGCAACCGCGCGATCAGGCGGCGTCGGCGATCCGGGCGGCCGCCATCGCGGCGGTCGCGTGTGGCGCCGCCACGGCCAGGGCACGGCCCAGGCCGCTCATGCCGGCGGTGTCGTCGAGCGCCTGGTCGTCCAGGCCCTGCAACAGGCGTTCGGACAGGCCCCACTCGCGCGCGACGGCGCGGCCCAGCCGCGGCGAAGCGTCCTGCAGCAGCCGTGCGGCGACGCCGGCATCCGGTATGCCATCCTGTTGTGCGCAGGCATCGCGAAGCGCCTGTGCGACGAGGATGGCGCCGAGGCCCTGCAGCAGCGCGAGCATCTGGGCGGCAAACGCGTCTTCGCGTTCCACCGTCTTGGCGAACTGTGCGGCGGCCAGCGCCGTACGCTGCGTGTGGTCCCAGATCAGGTCGGGCAGCGCGCCCAGTGCGCCGCCTTCCATCCGCATCACCGGTTGCATGACCGCCATCGCCACCAGGTGGCGCAGGCCCTCGGTGCCGACCAGCGCCACGGCGCGATCCAGGTTCTCGATGGGCGCTGGCTGGGTGCGGTAGAGCGCGCTGTTGGCGAGCCGGAGCAGGTGGGCGGCCAGCGCCGGATCGCGCGCGATCACACCCGCGATCTCACGGCCCGAGGCATCGTCGTCGTTGAGCGTGCTGAGCAGCTGCGGCAACAGTTGTGGTCTGCGTGGCAGCCGTTGTGGCGCATCCGCGAAGCGGGCCAGCGCCTGTTCCGCCGCCAACCGCAGCGGCACGCTGGCCTCCGGCGACAGCGGCGCAGCCTGGCCCTCGTAGGCCACGTCCAGCAGCGAGGTCGCCCAGTCGCGGTCGAGCGCGGGTGGCGGGGTGCCTGTCGACGCGGTTGACGGCGGGATCGTCGAAACCACGCGCGGCGCGACGGCCGGCGTACGCCCACGTTGCCACCACGATGTCAGTGCCCCCAGCAGTGCCACGCGCGTCCCCCGACGTACCCGTCGAGACGGTAGCGGCAGGTGGCCGGGGAACTTGAGGGCGATCTACTCCGCGGAATAGATCGTCGCCTGACGCAGGGCCAGCTTCCAGCCGCCGCTTTCGTCGGTCCAGATTTCGGTGGTCCGGCGCTTGACCTGCTTGCCGGCGAACTTCGCCTTGCCGACCGGCGTCAGGTGCTCTTCGCCCATCAGCACCACATCGTGCTCGCCCCGCGTGGCCGCGTACTCGATCACCCGCTCCAGCGAGGTGTAGTCGATCAGGCCGGTCGCGAAGTTGGCCACGGCATCCGGCTTGCGGGCGATGCGATTGAACGGATTGTTGACCACCGCATCCTCGGTGAAGGTGTCGGCGAACACCTGCGCGTCGTGCGCGAGGATGGCGCGGTCGAAGCGCATCGCCGCCTCGATGGCGGCTGCGATGCGCGGCTGCCGGGCGGCTTCGGCGACCTCCGGCGTCGCGGCCTTCCAGCCGGCCTGCGCAGGCCAGGCGATGAGCAGGGACAGCACGACGGATACGACGACAGTCGGGCGCATGCGCAGGTTCCTTCGATGGACATGGCGACGACCGCCATCCGATCCAACGCCACGCGAAGACGCCGCAGGCCACGCCGGACGGCGATCAACGCAGCGTGGAGCCGCCCTTGCCCTGCCACGCCAGCAACGCCGGCAGGATGTGCTCCGCGCTGAGCGGCGCCACGGTCACGGCATACGGTCCCGCAGGATCGACCCATGCCAGTGCTTCGATCTCGGCCTGCGGCGCGGGCGTGCCGTGCACGGCGCACCGGTACGCATGGGCTCGCACGCGCAAGCCGGGCTCGTTGACGGCATCGGCCTCGAACTCGCCCAGCCACACGGCCGAAGCGTGGTCGAGCTGCACGCCGAGTTCCTCGTCCAGTTCGCGCGCCAGCGCGGAGAGCGGCTCTTCGCCCGGCTCGGTCTTGCCGCCGGGCTGGATGAAGATGGCCGACGCACGCTTGCGCACCAGCAGCACCTCGCCCTGCGGGTTGAGGATGACGGCGGCGACGGTGTGGAGCGTACCCATGCTGACCTGCGGCAGAGAAGGCGTGGAGAAGACGTCAGCGCAGCTGGCTGTCCTTGCTGCCGCGGCGGTTGAACATGCCGGCGGACTGCTCATCGTGGTCGGCGGCTTCCTGGCAGATCACGCACAGGCGCACGCCCGGCACGGCCTTCTGCCGCGCGAGCGGGATCGGCTTGTCGCACTCCTCGCAGTGGGTGAGGCTCGGCCCCTTCGGCAACGCACGCCGCGCCCGCTCGATGCCGTCTTTCACGGTCGCATCGATCTGGTCCTGCACCGCGCCATCGCCCGCCCATCCGGTCGCCATGACCTGCTCCCATCCGTCACTGTCCCGGCAGCGTACACCCGGCCACCTGACTCCCGCCCGGCCCTCAGTTCGACCAGATCGGCCCGGCGAGGTACATGCGGTCTTCGCCGTCCTTGGCGTTGGGATCGGCGCAGGCGCCCTGCTTGATGTTGGTGCAGGTGAGCACGCGCCACCGTACGACAGGCTTCGTTCCCGGCGGCTTGGCCAGCACGGCCGGGGTGGTGCGATAGGTCTCGCCGACCTTCAACGGATCGACAGGCGTGCCGCGCAGGCAGGAGGCAGGCGTCGGCTGCCACCAGCACTGCTGTGGCCCCTTGCCCTGGGCGCCCCACACCGAGACCGACTTGTGCAGGCAATAGCCGTAGCCGGCGCCCGCGGGCTTGTTCGCCTGGCAAAACGCGCCCGCATCGCAGGCCAGCGGCGCCGCATTCTGGAATACCAGGCAGCCCCCGCCGGTGTTGAGGTCGGTGCCTTGCCAACGCCGCTCGAACTTGAAGGTGCCGACGATGTTGGCCTGCGGCTTCGATTCCACCGCACGCGGCACCACCTGGAACTTGCAGCCGGCGAGCACGCCGACCGCCACGATGATCCCTGCACACAAGACGTGACGCATGAGCCGTTCCTCCGCAGCGAAGTCGTTCACAGGGACAAGACGGCGCCGCCCCGGTCCCGCGGCCACGCAAAGCGGACCGTTCGCGACGTTCACGCGTGTAGCAGACGAACGGCGGACCGCATTCCAGGGCGTTCGTCGCGCCCTCCCCCGCTTCGTCGCATCGGCGTGCCGGTTCGCCCGGCCGAATGCCAGAGTCGAATGACCCTTCCTTCGTACGCCATCGCATGCCCGCTGCCGTCGACGCATCCGGCTCGTCCCGAACGCATCCCGCACGCCGCGCAGGCTGCCTGGGCGCCGGCACGGTCCGTCGACTCGCCAACGGCGTCCAGATCGCCCGGCTGACACCCACCGTGCCGGCACGTGCATTGGCCCGGCACACGCATGACGACGCGCATCTGGTGCTGCTGCTCAGCGGGCGCTATCTGACATCGGCCGCAGGAGGCCCGCCCGAATGCACGGCGGGCACGTTGATCTACACGCCACCTGCCACGACACACCGCGATCGCTTCCATGATCTGGACGGCGAATTCATGACGATCGCCCTGCCCGCCACGCTGCAGGCAAGGCTGCGCGGCGGCCTCGATCACGGGGCGCTGCGCGCGGGGCGGCGCGCGCAGGCGTTTGCGCATGGGCTGGCGCAGGCCTGCGCGGACTGGCAGGGCGATGACGGCGTGTTGGCGGAAACCCTGTTCGACGAAATGCTCGATGCCATCGCCGTGCCCGAACCCGCCGCCCGTGGCTGGCCCGCCTGGCTCGCGCGCGCCGAGGCCTGGCTGCACGACCACGCCGACTCCGCTGCCGACACTCCGTCGCTGGCACATGCGTGCGATGTGCATCCGGTGCATCTGGCGCGGGTGTTCCGGCGCCGCCACGGATGCACCCCTACCGAGTACTCGCGCCGCCTGCGCCTGGCGCGGGCGGCGGCGATGCTGCGTCACGGTCCGGCCACCGTCGCGTCGATCGCCGTGGCGTGCGGCTTCGCCGACCAGGCGCACTTCCATCGTCTGTTCGTGCGCGCCTATGGCATGCCACCCACCGCGTTCCGCTCGGCTGTCTGAATGACCCGTGTTGCCCACGTGCAAGCCATCGTGCCCCACCGCCGGCATCGTGGCGCCCTCTCCCCACACCGGACCTTCCCGATGCAGCGCCTGATCACGCCCTGGTTGTTGTCGTTCGCCTTTTTCGCCGCAGCCGCGCACGCCACGGACTTGCCGCAAGGACGTCCCGTCGACGTGGGCCTGGATGCGTCCGCGCTCGCCGAGATGGAGCGCGCCATCGGCGCCGGCGATTTCAAGAAGGTCACCAGCGTGCTGATCGCCCGCGACGGCACGCTGGTGTACGAGCGCTATTTCGACGAGGGCGGGCGCGAAGCACGGCGCAACACCCGCTCGGCCACCAAGACGGTGGCCGGCATGCTCGCCGGCATCGCCATCGACCAGGGGAAGCTGGCAGGCGCACAGGCCCGGATCCTGCCACTGCTGCGGCGACCGCCGCCGGCGCTGCCCGACCCACGCAAGGACGCCATCACCGTCGAAGACCTGATGACGATGTCCTCAGCCTTGGAATGCGACGACTGGAACACCTGGTCGCGCGGCAACGAAGAACGCATGTACCTGATCGAGGATTGGGTGGGCTTCTACCTCGACCTGCCGATCCAGGGCTACCCCGCGTGGACGACGCGCCCTGAGGACGCGCCGTACGGCCGCAGCTTCCGCTACTGCACGGCCGGTGTGGCCACGCTGGGCGCCGTGATCCAGGCCGCGACCGGCGAGCCACTGCCCGCGTTCGCGCAACGCACGCTGTTCGAGCCGCTCGGCATCCAGGCGCCGGAATGGCAGTTCTCGCCGCAGGGCTTGGCGCAGGCCGGCGGTGGACTGGGACTGCGCAGCCGCGACCTGCTCGCGCTGGGCGAGCTCTACCGGCAGGGTGGCCGCTGGAACGGCAAGCAGATCGTGCCGGCGGCGTGGGTCGCCGCATCGCTCCGTCCGCACGCCCGCATCGAGGATGGCATCGACTACGGCTACCTGTGGTGGCTGCACCACGAGACCAGCGGAACCCGCACGTTCGACTCGTACGGCATGAACGGCACCGGCGGCAACACGGTGCGGGTGTTCCCGGAGCAGAAACTGGTGGTCGTCATCACGACCACCAACTACCAGGTGCAGAACGCGCCGCGACTGACGTTCCGCCTGATCACCGAGAAGCTGCTGCCGGCCGTCAGGTGAACGGCCAGTGGCGCCTACTCAGGCGTGCGCCAGCGCGTAGTCGATCGCGGCCACCACCGCCGCGACCTGCGCATCGTTGCACTGGATCGGCGTGGCCTTCGGGCTGTCCGGATAAACCTCGGTGATGGTGGTGTAGCGCGCATCGGTGATGCTTGTGCACAAGCCGAGCGACTTCACCGGGTACTCGATGACGCCCTCGGCCACCACCGGGGACCCGATGATCTCGCCCTGCGCATCGGCGGGGGCGATGTGGGTCACCCGTGCGACGGCGGCGATCACGGCTTGCTGGAAAGCCGGCTGGCGGTTCTCGCTGTCGTCCACCAGATAGAAACCGTCCGGAATCTCGCCCGGCTCGAACGGCTTGCCGTCGCGCGCGGCCAGTGCGGGTCGGAATTCGGTCTCGTCGCTGTCGGTGGTCTCGTGCAGATCGATGTGCATCCGCACGCGGTCCTTCACCGGCGCGACCAGGGCCATCAGCGCGGCGGACTCCTGGGCGGGGCTGTCCGCGCGGAAGGAGCGGTTCGGGTCCAGCGCATCCGCGTTCCAGCGGTGGATGCGTTCGTAGCCCCACGGGCTCACGCAGGGCACGACCAGCAGGTTGGCGCGGCCGGCGTACTCGGCCGCACGCTGCTCGAGGAACTGCAGCGCGCCATGCACGCCGCTGGTCTCGTAACCGTGTACGCCGCCGGTGACCAGCATCAGCGGCAAGGCGTCGTCCCAGCCACGGCTGCGCATCGCATACAGCGGATAGGTCTCGCCCGGACCGTAGTCGAGCGTGCCGTAGGCCTCCACGTCGAAACGCTCGCGCAGGCGGTCGATGGAGGCCACCACGTCGTCCGCGTAGCGCCGGCGCACGCGCTGCTGCGTGCGCCACGCGGCCTTCTCGGCCGCTCCCCAGGGCTGGCCGGGCGTGCCGATCGTGGGAGAGGTCGAAATTTGCATGTGTCGTTCACGTACAGGCAGCAGGAAGTGCGGCACTTTAGCACCGCGCCGGCAGTCGACCCGCTCCCGCGGCCGGCGTGGTCCACCGGTTGCGTTTTCTCCGCGACGCTCCTGCGATGCCGAGGCCCTCCGCGCGTGATGAAGCAGCATGTCCACTATGTGGTGACCGACGACCGGATCCGCCTGGCCTGGGCGGAGATGGGCCGCGGCCTGCCGCTGGTGAAGGCGGCCACCTGGCTCACCCACCTGCAGTACGACCTCGAAAGCCCGGTCTGGTCGCACTGGGCGCGCTTCTTCGGCGAGCATTTCCGCTATATCCGCCATGACGAACGCGGCTGCGGCATGTCCGACTGGCATGCCGGCGCGCTGGATGCCTCGCATTGGGTGGACGATCTGGAGCGCGTGGTGGACGCCGCCGGCATCGACCGCCCGTTCGCCCTGCTCGGCATCAGCCAGGGCGCGGCCACTGCGATCCGCTACGCCGTGCGCCACCCCCATCGCGTCTCGCACCTGATCCTCTACGGCGGCTACGCGATGGGCGGCAACCGCAGCGAGAACCCGGAGCGCCGCAGCCTGTTCAATGCCCTCATGGACGTCATCGGCCATGGCTGGGGCAACGACAACCCCGCATTCCGCCAGTTGTTCACCTCCCGCTTCGTGCCCCAGGGCAGCCGCGCCCAGCTCGACTGGTTCAACGAACTGTGCCGGCGCACCACCTCGCCGGAGAACGCGCGCGCCCTGCTCGCCGCGCGTGGCGACATCGACGTGCGCGAGGTCCTGCCGCAGGTCCGCGTGCCGACCCTGGTGCTGCACAGCGCGGACGATCAGATCGCACCGCTGGCCCAGGGCAGGCGCCTGGCGAGCGCGATCCCCGGCGCCACCTTCGTGCAGTTGGACTCATGCAACCACGTGCTGCTGGAGCACGAACCGGCCTGGCAACAGTTCCAGCAGGCGGTGCTCGAGTTCACCGGCCAGCGCATCGCCGACCTGCCGGGCGACGGCGACCTGTCCGCGTCGCTGACCGCGCGCGAGCGCGCCACCCTCTCGCTGCTGTGCGAAGGCCGCAGCAATGCGCAGATCGGCTGGCAGCTGGGGATCGCCGAAAAGACCGTGCGCAACCACATCTCCCACCTCTACCGGAAGCTGGGCGTGCGCAGCCGCGCCGAGGCCATCGTGAAGACCTACGGACATCTCCCCGGATCCGCGGACTGAGACCCGGGACATTTGTCCCGCATCGGACCCGGCGGCGTCGCCGACCCGGGACAAGGTTCCCATGGCGACGCCGGGGACCGCTGCCCAGACTGCGCGCACCGTCCTCCTCTCCCGCGCCCGGCGCGGTGCGTCCGCGCGGCGACGGCCCTGTCTTCCCCCGGAGATTCCCGATGTCCCGCTTGCTTGCCCTGCTGTACGGCACCGCCTGTTATGCGGTGTTCCTCGTCACGTTCCTGTATGCCGTCGCCTTCGTCACCGGCGCGGGCGTCCCCAAACATGTCGACAACGGCGCCGACACGCCGACCCTCATCGCGCTCGCCATCGACCTGGTGCTGATGACCCTGTTCGCCGTGCAACACAGCGTGATGGCGCGCCCGGCATTCAAGCGCTGGTGGACGCGCTTCGTGCCCAAGCCGATCGAACGCAGCACGTACGTGCTGGCCTCCAGTCTCGTGCTCGCGTTGCTGTTCTGGCAATGGCGACCGCTGCCGGGGATCGTGTGGGACGTGGAAGGCGGACTCGCGCGCGGCGCGGTGTACGCGATCGCCGCCCTCGGCTGGTTGCTGGTGCTCGCCAGCACGTTCCTGATCAGTCATTTCGAACTGTTCGGCCTGCGCCAGGTCTGGGACCTCGCCCGCAAGCGCGCGCCCGCGCCGGAAACGCCCTTCGTCGTGCGCGCGCTCTACCGCATCGTGCGCCACCCGCTGATGCTCGGCTTCCTGATCGCCTTCTGGGCCGCCCCCACGATGACGGCCGGCCACCTGCTGTTCGCGGCGGTGACCACCGCCTACATCATCGTGGCCGTGAAGTGCTTCGAAGAGCGCGACCTGATCGCCCAGCACGGCGAGGCCTACCGCCGCTACCAGCGCGAGGTGCCGATGCTGCTGCCGGGGCGGGTGCGGTCGGCGCGCGACCACGATGTGTCCTCCGATCTTGGACACGGACGCACAACACGTTGACCGCGCCGGTGGCCCCGCTAGGTCGCGTACAGGAAGAAGAAGCCGTTGTTGATGACATGCAGGGCGATGGCCGGTATCAGCGAACGCGTCCTGCGGACGAGGAAGCCGGCCAGCAGCCCCATGGCGAAGTAGAAAAAGAAGCGCGGCGTGTCGTTGTGGATGATCGCAAACAGCAATGCCTGCAGGAGGTTGGCCCACCCGAAGCTGATGTGGCGGGCCATGCCTCCCAACAACATCCCGCGGAACACCACCTCTTCGACGATCGGCGCCAGCACTGCAATCAGAAGGAAGGTCAGCACCGGACCGTAGGTCGAGGCGCCCCCATCCAGGAGGCGCTCGACCGCTTCGGTCTGCAGGGTCCGGCTGTCTTCGGCACGCCACTGGAGCCACGCGCCCTGCAGGTAAGCCACGGTGTACAGCAGCACCAGCGCCACCAGCAGCCACCCCACTTGCCGCCACACACCGATCTGTCCGGTGACCGCTTCGCGCCCCATTCGCCAGGCCAGCGGCATCAACAGCAGCAGGCTGGCAACGGTGCTCCAGAGATTGATCCTGAAGAACGCATTGGCCTCGGGCAGCGGGTCTCCCGTGAACAAGCGGGCGAGCGAACGAGGCTCGACCACGCCCGCGATCAGGAAAGGCAGCGCAAGCAGCAGCACCATCGCCCACCACGCATGCCACAGGCCGATGCGAGGATAAAGGGGCTCGGGCGCACGACCCTGCACGCGACGCGCCAGTCCGCGGTAATGGACCGGCACCAGAAGCATCATCGGCAACAACGCCAGGCAAAGCAGGATGCCACCCGACATCATGGCCATGCCCAGCATGGGCAAATGGAATACCGAAGCCGGGAACCGGTTGGCGAGCACCGCGAACCGTTCCAACTGCGTCGCGATCTCGTCGGTGTTGGTAATGTCGATCTGCGCGACCGCCGCCGGAACGTCCGCCCTCGCCAGCGCAACGTCGAAACGCGCCTGGGCCTCGTCATCGCCCTCCCCGAGGCCTTCCAACGCGCCATGGGCCGCCTCGACGTTGCCCGCATTGAGATGCGCGCGCGCGACCAACGCGCCGTCCAGGGTGAGCTCCTTGCCTTCGTAACGCTCCACTTCGTCCAGCGCGACACGCGCGTCCTCGAGCTTCAGCGCCACCTCCAGGCGACGGTTCGCCGTCCACGCGTTTGTCGCCACGGGCGCCTCCCGCAACAAACGCGCGGCACCGGCTTGGTCCTGCTTCGCCAATAGCGCTTCAACGGCCTGCGGAACGCGCTCGTGGTTTCCCAGACGAGCGGCCAGCAGGGCCATGTCCTTGGCCTTCTCCTTCTGATGGAGGGCGTCAAGCAACCGCGACTGCGTGGCGTAAAGATCGGCGCGCAACGGGGCCGGCCATGCCGTCGCCCGCTTGATCAGGGCGGACCCTTCGGTGACGGCTTCCTCGCCCCACATCTGCTGATAGAGGAACAACTGCGCTTCGGGCGTGCGTGCCCAGCGCTGGCGTAGACGTTCGAGGCAGGCCTCGTAGTCGTCCGACGCCGACGCGACCCAATCGCCATAGTCTTCTTCGGTGTAGTTGCCTATGAATCGGCACCGGGCGATCACCGCCGCGACGCCCCCTGACGATTCGGACGCATCGAAGCGGCTTAGCATGTCGCGATAGGCCACTTCTTTCGCGGTCGTCACGGCTTTCACGGCGGCGTCCGCGTCCGGCACCGACAATGGCGCAGGCGCGGCCTGCAATGGAACCGATGCTGCCATCCCCGCGTGAGCGACCCCCAAACCGCCCGCCAGCAGCATCGCTGCCATGCACCACCGACGCATCCCCATGCGTGCCCCCTGTGCTGTCTGGTCGCGATGGTAGCAGTTGTCAGCGGCGCGCCAACCGCGTCCAATAGCGGCCCCATCTCCAAGACCGTCCGACCGGGCGGCATGCCTGGACGCTCACGCGGATGCCCCACTACACCGGCCCCCTCCTCACCCGCGACATCGCGCATGCGCTGCGCATTGCGCGCGATCGCGGGGACGGCACGTGGGAAGGCTCGCTTGACCTCGGCCGCACGCAGGCGGAGGTGGGACTGGGCGCCGAGGCCTGGCGCTGGCGGGACGCGGCCTATCCGTATCCGGAGGGGCTGAAGGACCGCACGCTGTACCACTGGGATGGCGAGGATTTCGCGCCGATCTCGCGCTATGCCGGGTCGCTGATCAAGCTCGTGCCCACCGAGTGGGGCGTGCCCACGTTCGAGATCGACGGCATCAAGATGCTGCCGACGTCGAAGGAATCGCCGCTGGACGATGCGCGGCGCAAGGTCGCGCTGGTCGAGCCGCGCGGCAAGACCGTGCTGGATACCTGCGGCGGGCTCGGCTACTTCGCCGCCTGCTGCCTCGCCGCCGGCGCCGCGCGCATCCAGTCGTTCGAGAAGAACGAGGACGTGCTGTGGCTGCGCACGCTCAACCCGTGGTCGCCGGATCCGGACGCGCCTGAGCACGGCGGCCGGCTGCAGCTGGCGCATGCCGACATTTCGCAGGCCATCGTCCGTGTGGCGGAGGCGTCCGTCGATGCGGTGCTCCACGACCCGCCGCGCTTCGGCATCGCCGGCGAGCTGTATTCGCAGGCGTTCTACGACCAACTGGCGCGCGTGCTGCGTCGTGGCGGCCAGCTGTTCCACTACACCGGGACGCCCAACAAGCTGACCAGCGGGCGCGACGTGCCCGGCGAGGTCGCAAAGCGACTGGAGAAGGCCGGCTTCAAGGCAAAGCGGGCGCTGGACGGCGTGGTCGCGCAGCGGCGCTGACGTGCGCGCGGGCGCCCTTCACGCCACCTGAGCGCGACGGGGCGCACAACGGCGCCACCACCACGCCCGGGAGGGGCCGCCATGCACCGCACCACCCTGTTGTCCGTCGCCGTGACCGCCCTGCTGCTCGCAGGCCCCGCCAACGCCCAGGACGCGCCGCCGGCGATGACACCGGAGATGCAGGCCATGATGGAGGCCTACCAGAAGGCCGGCACGCCGGGCACGGAGCACAGCCGGCTGGCCTCGATGGCCGGCACCTACGACCTGGTCGTGAAGAGCTGGCATGCGCCCGGCGCGCCGCCCAGCGTCGATCCCGGTACCGCGACGCGCAAGATGATCCTCGGCAACCGGGTGATGCAGGAAGAAGTCACCTCGCAGGTGATGGGCCAGCCCTTCACCGGCCAGGGCCTGCACGGCTTCGACAACGTCACCGGCAAGTACTGGGGTACGTGGAACGACAGCATGAGCACGGGCCTGATGATCAGCGAAGGCACCTGCGATGCGCAGCTCAGCTGCACCTACACGGGCACCCACAACGACCCGGTGACGAAGAAGCCGCAGAGCAGCCGCATGACCACCCGCTGGACCGACAAGAACACCGAGGTGTTCGAAATGTACGGCCCCGGCCCGGACGGCAAGGAAGCCAAGATGATGGAAATCACCTACAAGCGGCGGCCGTAAGCGCGCCACGCGGCATCAGGCGTGCGCAGCCTGTCCGACATCGGCCAGGCTGCGCCGCCATGCGGCGGGCGGCTGCCCGTATTCGCGCCGGAATGCGCGGCTGAAGGAGGTGTCGTTCTGGTAGCCCACTTCCTCCGCGACCCGCGAAAGCGGCGCATTGCTGCGCCGTAGCAGGTTGGCCGCCATCAGCATCCGCCACTGCGTCAGGTACTGCATCGGCGAGGTGCCGACCAGCTGCTGGAAACGCTCGGCCAGCACCGAGCGCGACGTGCCGGCGGCGCGCGCGAGATCGGCGAGCGTCCAGTCCTGGCACGGTTTCTGGTGCAGGGCGTTGAGCGCCGTACCGACGATGCGGTCGCCCAGTCCGGCCAGCCAGCCCGCGTGGCCTTCGTGCTGGTGCACATAGCGACGCAGCACCTCGATGAACAGCAGTTCGGCGAGCCGCGACAAGAGGCTGGCGCCACCGGGGCGCGGTGTACGGGCTTCCGCCAGCGCATACCGCACGGAGGATTCCAGCCAGGCGCCCGCCTCCGAGTCGCGCAGGCTGATGCGCACGACGGGCGGCAGTCCATCCAGCAGCAGGCGCGCCAAACGCGTATCGCAGGCCAGATAACCGCAGACGATGCGCGTGGGTGCGCCGCCCCCGCCGTAGGCGAGCCGGCGCGGACGGCTGGAGAACAGTTTCTTCAGGTCGGCCGCGCCACGCGGCGGCGGCAAGCCCGGCGCCGAGGCCATCCGGTGCGCGGCGCCGCCGGGGAACATGACCACATCGCCCTCATGCACCGCCAACGGAGGCTCGCCGTCCATTTCCACCAGGCATTCGCCTTCGGTAACCAAGTGGAAGATCACCACCTGCTCGGCCGTCGGATCCAGCCAGCGCGCGGCCAGGGCGGCCTTCGGCGATTGGTAGCACCACGGCGCACTGAAGCGCGCGTTGACGAAGAACGCGCCAGACATCTGCACGACACGCAGGATTTCGGAAAGCGCGTCCATGCTCAGCTGGCCTGCCCGTCCCCGACCGACACGACCACGCGGATC
The DNA here is from genome assembly GCF_900104255.1 of Pseudoxanthomonas sp. CF385. Classification (NCBI taxonomy): domain Bacteria; kingdom Pseudomonadati; phylum Pseudomonadota; class Gammaproteobacteria; order Lysobacterales; family Lysobacteraceae; genus Pseudoxanthomonas; species Pseudoxanthomonas sp. CF385. The sequence goes on along the minus strand of NZ_FNKZ01000001.1, from coordinate 1,922,230 downwards.
GGAGGCTGGCCCGCCAACGCGCCCTGCATCGGCGAACGACGCAGCGCCTCGTCCACGAGCGCCTGCAAGCGCGCGGTATCGACGCCCGGGGCGTGCAGCGCAATGCCGATCTGCATCGACGCCGGTGCGGCCGCGATCCTGGCGCCGTCCGCACCGCTCATGCCGAGCAGCGCGCGCGTGTCGGTGCGGCTGCCGATCTCCACCTCCAGCCTGTCCAACGCCACGCCCTGCTCGGCCGCCACCATCGCGATGGCCGTCGTCGCGCAGGCCGCGATGCCGGCGCGGAAGAACCAGCCCGGCGACGGCCGGTCGCCGGTGCCGCCGAGTTCCACCGGCATGTCCGTGCTGATCTCCGCACCCGATGCGTGAGCGGCGACGACGCGCATGCCGCCCTGCCAGTGCGCTTGCGCGCTCACGTCATCGTGGAGGCCCATGTCGGGCCGCCGGGTAAACACGCTGACGGCGCGCTGCATCGCCTGGGCGATGTCGTGGGGGGTATTCATGGATCGGAACTCCAACGGACGGCAGGGGCAAGCGGATTCTGGGCTCAACAACGCAGCCCGGCGTGGGCCGCGGCCAGCCTTCGGACGATCGGCAAGGAATCGCGGAGCCCCGGGAAACCCACGCGCACGCCCGGACGCGCGGCCAGCCCTGGCAGACGCCCCGTCAGGACGGCGGCACGCCGGGACCGCCACGCTGCGCCCTCCCCAATCCCTGGAACGCCCCGCATGAATGCCGTCGCCGTCGCCCTCCCCACCCCGCCCGACCTGAATGCCCTCAAGCAGCGCCAGCAGGCCGCCTGGTCCAGCGGCAACTACGCCGTCGTCGGCACCACCCTGCAGATCGTCGGCGAGCGCCTGGCCGAAGCAGTCGATCTGCGCTGGGACGAACGCGTGCTCGACGTCGCCGCCGGCAACGGCAACGCCACGCTCGCCGCCGCGCGCCGCGGGGGCCTGGTGGTCTCCACCGACTACGTGCCCGCCCTGCTCGACCTGGGACAGGCGCGCGCCGATGCGGAGCAACTGCAGGTCACCTTCGCCGAAGCCGATGCCGAAGCCCTGCCGTTCGCCGATGCGAGCTTCGACGTGGTGCTGTCCACGTTCGGCGTGATGTTCACCCCCGACCACGCGCGTGCCGCCGGTGAACTGGCGCGCGTGTGCCGCCCCGGCGGCCGCATCGGCCTGGCCAACTGGACGCCGGAGGGCTTCATCGGCCAGATGTTCAAGGTGCTCGGCCGCCATATCGCACCGCCTGCCGGCGTGCAGCCGCCTTCGCTGTGGGGCACCACCGCGCACGTGCAGTCGCTGTTCGGCGACAGCGCGGGCGCCATCGGCGTCACCGCGCGCATGTTCAACTTCCGCTACCGCGATGCCGCCCACATGATCGACGTGTTCCGCACCTGGTACGGGCCGGTGCAGAAAGCCTTCCAGGCGCTGCCTGCCGACAAGGCCGCCGAGCTGGAGCAGGACCTGCATGCGCTGATGGACCGCATGGACCGCGGCAACGGCAATGGCCTGGTCATTCCCAGCGAGTACCTCGAAATCGTGGTCGTGCGCCGGTGAAGGACCATGCACGCCTGCAGCGGCGCGTCCAGCGTTACGGCTGGGACCTCGCCGCCTCCCGCTACGACGCGCTCTGGCAGGCGCAGTTGTCGGGCGCGCACCGTCGGCTGCTGGCGGTCGCGCCGGCGGCGCCGGGCGAAGCCGTGCTCGACGTGGCCTGCGGCACGGGGGTCATGGCGCTCGCCGCGGCAGAGGCCGTCGGTGCGGAAGGCCGCGTGGTCGGTGTGGACATCGCCGAGCGGATGGTCGATGAAGCGAACGCGCGCGCGCGGGCGCACGGCCTGCACCATGCGCGCTTCCTGCGCATGGACGGCGAGGCGCTGGATACCTCGGGCGTCGGCTTCGACCTGGCGTATTGCGCGCTGGGCCTGATGTACATGCCCGACCCCGACCAGGCCATGCGCGCCATGCACGGGGCGCTGCGTCCGGGCGGGCGCGTCGCAGTAGCTGTATGGGGCCAGCGCGCCCGCTGCGGCTGGTCGCCGGTGTTCCCGATCGTCGACGAGGAAGTGGCCAGCGACGTGTGCCCGCTGTTCTTCCAGCTCGGCCACGCGGGCATGCTGGTCGATTTGTGCACGCGGGCGGGGTTCGTGGACGCGGAGGAGCACCGGGTGGAAGCGGTGCTGCAGTACGCCGGCGATGACGACGCCTGCGACGCGGCCTTCGTCGGCGGCCCCGTGGCGATGGCCTGGTCGCGCTTCGACGATGCGACCCGCCGACGCGTCCGCGCGCGTTACCTGCAGGCGATCCGGCCGTGGCGCGTCGGCCGGGGCTACCGCATGCCGGGCGAGTTCGTCGTCGCCACCGCGCGCTCGCCCGTGGCGCTGTCCGCCGCCGGGTGACGCGCGTGCCGCCTCATGGGGGCGGCAGGATCTTCCAGAACATGCCGGCGCCCAGCTTCACCGACTGCAACGGCTTGCGCTGCGCGGCGGGCTGGTTGGCGCGGAACATCTCGCGGATGTCGCCCATCACCTTGTCCGATTCCATGAAGTACGAGTGCGCCAGCACGCTCTGGTCGACGCCCGAGACGTCGATGGTGTCCACGCCGGACACCAGCACCACGCCCTCGCTGGTGTCGCCGGCGCGTGGCCCGCGATTGACCTGCTTGGAGGCCTTCAGCGCGAGGTCCTCCGACGAGGCGTAGAGGGTGACGCGCCCACTGGCCGCCTGCAGGGCCGGCGCCAGATCGGTACGGAACACCTTCGCATCGATGTCCGGCGCAGCCAGGATGATGCCGCGGAAGCGACCGCGCAGTTCCGGACGCTTCGTCACCAGGTTGCGCACCGCCTGGGTCAGCCCGCGCGTGCCCATGCTGTGCCCGATCACGTACAGGTTCTGCGCGCCGGAGCGGTCGGCGAGGTCCGACAGGAAGTTCTCGATGTAGGGCACCGAGCGCGCGATGCTCTGCTCATCGGTGAAATAGCCTGACAGCGCCGCCTGCGACGGCCAGCTGTAGAACACCGGCGCCCCGTCGAAGCGCAGGTCGTAGGCCAGCTGCGCGGTACGCCGGGCGGCATCGCGGAAGCTGACGTTGTACCCGTGCACGAACACGAAGGCATTGCTGCCGCGCGAGGCGCCGACGCGGTCGTACAGCCGCGCGAAGAAAGGCGATTTCTCCAGCCTGGCGACATCCTGCAGGATGACGTGCTGCTTGGGATCCTCCTTGAACTCCAGCAGGTACCAGCGCGGCGACTCGAGTTCGCCGGCCACGTGGACTTTCGGGATGCTGATCCTCGCCGTGCCGTAGGTCAGCTGGCGCGCGAGCGCCGGCGTGAAGCGGTCGCCCGCCGGCAGCGAGGCGAAGGCCGCCGCCGGCGTGCGGTTGGTGGCATAGAAGACGTCGACGTTGACGAAGTCCTGCTCCGGCGGTTTGCCGGCCTGCGCGGCCTGACGGGCGCGTGCCGCGCGCTCGGCCGCTTCGCGGGCCGTCGCATCCCGCTGCTGGCGTGCGCGCGCTTCGGCTTCGGCGGCCGCGGCACGGCGCTGTGCCTCGGCAAGCGCGGCTGCCTCCGCCGCACTGGTCGGAGGAGGAGGAGGAGGAGGAGGCGGCGGAGGTGGAGGCGGCGGTAGCGGCGTCTCCACGGGCGGAGGCAGCGGCATTTCCCTGACACGTTTCGCACAGCCAGCCAGCACCAGGGCCGCCAGCACCAGGCAGAGGATCCGCCGCATTGTTCACCCCATGGAAGGACGTCCTGACCGCCCCAGTCCCCAGGGGTGGCCGACGGCCCGATGGTATCGCAGGGGCCGGGGCCGCAGCGAGCCGACGGGCGCCGGGATTCGCCAGCAGCGCGACTGCGGGCTATCGTGTAGGGGTACGGACCGCCCCTGGACGGTCCCTTCCCTCCCTGGACGACTTGCCCATGCCTACACCCAACTATTCCTTCGAGAAACGACAGCGCGAGCTGGCCAAGAAGAAGAAGAAGGAAGAAAAAGACGCCAAGAAGCGCGCCGAACGCGACGCGGCCCGGACCGATACCGCGCCTGAGGACGCACCAGCCGACACCGCGGAATGAATGACGATGCGGCCCCGGCGCCGCAGGTCTGGGTCGACGCCGACGCCTGCCCGGGCCCGGTGAAGGAAATCCTGTTCCGCGCTGGGGAACGCGCGCAGGTGCACGTCACCCTGATCGCCAACCAGTGGTTGCGGACTCCGCCCTCGCGCTTCATCCGCGCCCTGCAGGTCCAGGGCGGCTACGACGTGGCCGACGACGCCATCGTCGAGCGCGCAAAGGCCGGCGACCTCGTCGTCACCCAGGACATCCCGCTGGCCGCGCGCGTGCTGGCGAACGGCGCGCAGGCGATCAATCCGCGCGGCGACCGCTTCACGCCCGACAACATCGCCGAACGCCTGTCGATGCGGAACTTCATGGACGAGCTGCGCGGCGCCGGCGTGCAGACCGGTGGCCCGGCCGCGTTCAACGCGCGCGACCGCCAGGCCTTCGCCAACCAGCTCGACCGTTGGCTGGCCGCACGTCGTTGATCCGATGCTCGAACTGGAGTTCCGTCCCGTCTTCCATCTGGTGCTGCACGTCATCATGCCGCTGGTCGTGGCCCGCCTGTGCTGGCCCGCCCAGTGGAAGCGTGCGGCGCTGTGGATGCTGGCCGCCTGGGTGATCGACCTGGACCATCTGATCGCCGACCCGATCTACGCGCCCGGCCGCTGCAGCATCGGCTTCCATCCGCTGCACACCTGGCCCGCCATCGCCGTCTACGCGGGCCTGGCCGTGCCGAAGAAGACCCGCTGGTTCGGCATCGGCCTGCTGATCCACGTGATGCTGGATGGCATCGACTGCCTGCTGATGTAGCTCAGTCCGCGCGCACGCCGGGATCGAGCACCTGGAAGCCTGTCTGCAAGGGGATCTCGACGTTGCGCTTGCGGTCCTTCACCACCACCTCCACGCGCCATTGGCCGGACAGGTCATCCGGATCCGCGATGTAACCAAGCGACGTTTCGCACAGCCGCACGCTGGTCGGGTGGCCCATGAGCGGGCCGGTGAAGCAGGCGACATCCTCGACCGCGAGTTGCGCCTTGCCATCGGGCTGGATGACTTTCAGGTCCAGGACGGTATGCGCGCTGCCATCAACCTCGGCGGGATTGGCGAAGAAGATCAGGATGGCGAGGCGCTCATCACGCGCCACGCGGTCCGCCTCCCGGAAGTGCGGAATCACGTCCGGCGGCGTGTCCCACTTGTCCTGCCAGTCCATGTCCGGCGTGACCAGCAGCATCGCACTGAACCCGTCGACCTCCTTCCTCGATTCGGTGGAGGGGCCAGGCGTGCCGTCGGGCGCGCGCCACGCCTGTGCACTGGCCTGGCCGCCCATCAGGATGCCGACCAGGAGCAATACACCGCTTCCCCACTGCGTCATTCCCCGCATACGCATCTCCCCTTAGCGCCTCCCCCTACTCGAACACGCTCCCGCGCCCGGTTTCAAGGGGCGCTGTGCCGAACGGTCACATCTTCTCGCCCGGCAGCCGGCTCGCCTGCGCGATCCAGCCGCCCAGCAGCGCTTCATCGAAAGCCTCGCCTTCGCGCAGATGCAGGTAGCGGACATCGGGAACCTTCGACGCCTCGGGTGGCACCGGCCGCAGCGACTGGCCGCGGAAGAAGGTCACCTTGAGATAGCGCTCGAAGCAATGGAACGAAAGGAACCAGCCCTCAGCGCCCGGTGCGCCATAGAGGGGCGAATTCCACTTCACCGCCTTGCGCACGCCGGGCACGGTCTTCTCCACCAGCGCATCGAGGCGCTTGGCCAACGCCTGTTTCCAGCCGGGTACCGCGGCCAGGTACGCACGCACAGGGGCATCGCCCTCGCCCTTCGGAATCTGCGGATTGCCGCCGGACAGCAGGCGGGGCGATGTCGGCTTCGTAGCCACCTGCTTAGCGACCGCCTTCCTAGCAGGCGCCTTCTTCGTGGCGGCCTTCTTCGTCGCCATCTCAGGCCTTGGCCTTCTTCGCCGTGTTGAATGCCACCGCGCGCAGGAACAGCGCCTTGAACGCCGCGCCCTGCAGCACGTCGCGCTCGCGCAGGTCGATCGCGCGACGCGTGCCGCCATCGAGGCTGGCATTGAACAGGTCGTCGGTGTCCTCGATCTTGGCGCCGTGCGCGAAGGTCAGCTTCACGTAGGCCTTGTAGACCTCGCCGGTGCAGACGAGCCCGTCGTGCGACCACGTCGGTACGCCATGCGGGTTGGTCGGCTTGACCCACTTCACGTCCTCCACCACGCCCGGATCCGCCTCGTGGATGAGGGCGCGTACGCGCGCCAGCACATCGCCACGCCAATCGCGGAGTTCGTCGATGCGCGCATCGATGCGGCGCGAAGCGTCGTGGGTGTCCTTCGGTGTCGGGCTCATGCGGTGCTCCTTGCGGCTGATGGCGACCCGGTCGGTCGCGCTAAGGGGAGGAGGATGGGATTCCGCGTGTTCAAGGCATGCGAAACCCGGCGCTTACCGCTGGAACACCGGCTCCAGCATCCGGAACGTGCCGGCATCCGCGTCCATCTCCACGCGGCCGCCCACGGGCACGATGAACTGTTGGCGGATGTGGCCGATCATTGCGCCGCGGTAGACCGGCACCTTCAGCGGCTTGAAGTAATCGTCGAAGATCTCCGGCAACGTCAGCGAGCCGTAGCCGTTGCCGGGATCGCAGTCGGTGCACTCGCCGAAGATCACGCCGGCGACCTGGTCCAGCGCCCCCATCAGGCGCAGCGTGCTGAGCATGCGGTCGATCCGGTACGGCGCCTCGGAAACGTCTTCGAGGAACAGGATCTTGCCGCGGAAGTCCGGCAGGTACGGCGAGCCGGCGAGCGCCACCAGCACCGACAGGTTGCCGCCCACCAGTTCGCCCTGCGCCTTCCCACCGGTAATGGTGACGGTGCGGTTGCGGCGCTGGACGAGTTCGTCGCCCTTGTCGGCGCTGTTGCGGTATTCCATCTGTTCGCGCTCGAAGAACACGCGACGGAACTGGTCCGCGTTGAACGCGTTCCAGCTGCCGATCCCGATGGGGCCGTGGAAGCTCACCAGTCCGGCCTGCGACAGCAGCGCGTTGTGCAACGCAGTGATGTCGGAGTAGCCCAGCAGGATCTTGGGATGGCGACGGATCGCCGCGTAATCGAGCAGCGGCAGCAACCGCGCCGCACCGGAACCGCCGCGCGCGCAGACGATGCCCTTGACCTCGTCATCGGCGAACATCGCATTGAGGTCGCCCGCGCGTTCGGCGTCGGTGCCGGCCAGGTGACCGCGGCGCGCAGCCAGGTGCGGCGCCACCTTCACCTTCAGCCCGAGGGCTTCCATCGCTTCCCGCGCCAGTTGCAGGTCCAGCGGCTCGTCGGTCGCGGCCGAGGGACTGACCAGGCCGACCGTATCGCCCGGATTCAACGCCAGCGGCAGCAGGCGCTTGCGCGGAGCGGCCGCGAACGCAGGCGCGTGGCCCGCCAGCGGCAGCATCAGGGCCGAGGCGGCCAGCGCCGCCGTTCCGAGGAAGTTCCGCCTGCTGTGCATGTCACCGCCTGTCGAGGGAAGTCGGGCCCAGCTTAGCAAGCGGGCCGGAGCATCCTGAACGATCGCGTGCACGCCGTGTCGATCCGGCCGCCTCCCGTTCGTCGCTGGGGAAAGGCGGACACACCGCTCTACGAGGAATTCCGAGATGCGCAAGCTCATCGTGGCCGTCATGGTCAGTCTCGACGGCGTCATCCAGGGCCCCGGCGGGCCCGACGAAGACCGCAGCGGCGGCTTCGCCCTCGGCGGTTGGGCCTGGCCCTACGCCAGCGACGACGAAGCGATGGACGGCCTGTTCGCACGCCCCTTCTCGCTGGTGCTCGGTCGCCGCACCTACGACATCTTCGCCGGCTACTGGCCGCAGGTGCCCAGCGATGCGCCGCACGGCGGCATCGCCGATGCGTTCAACGCCGCGACCAAGCACGTGGCCACGCATCATCCGGACACGCTGGCGTGGGCCCACAGCCAGGCGCTGGGCGACGATCCGGTCGGCGCGCTGCGCACGCTGAAGCGCGAAGACGGCCCCGACCTCGTCACCCAGGGCAGCAGCGACCTGATCCACCAACTGCTGGCCAGCGACGTGGTCGACGAACTGCGCTTGCTGGTCTATCCGGTGCTGCTCGGCCGCGGCAAGCGCCTATTCGATGGCGATGAGCACCCCGCGGCCTTCCGGCTGGCGAGTTCGCGCACCACGCCGACCGGCATCGTCATCGGGCGCTATGAGCGCGAAGGCGACGTCCGCACCGGCTCGTTCGCCGAAGGCTGAAGCACCGCACGCCCCCGCATTCACCCCGCTTTCCCGCCGGGCCGGGATGATCGGCCCTCTGCCCTGCCCCGTCCTTCCCAGGAGACCACCATGACCCCGAAGAACACCATCTGCCTCTGGTACGACCACGATGCCGAAGAGGCCGCGAACTTCTACGCCACGATCTTCCCCGACAGCGAGGTCACCGCCGTGCACCGCGCCCCCGGCGACTATCCGTCCGGCAAGGAAGGCGATGTGCTGACGGTGGAGTTCACCGTGTACGGCATCCCCTGCATCGGCCTGAACGGCGGCGACACGTTCAAGCACAGCGAGGCGTTCTCCTTCCAGATCGCCACCGACGACCAGGAGGAGACCGACCGCCTGTGGAACGCCATCGTCGGCAACGGCGGCGCGGAAAGCGCCTGCGGCTGGTGCAAGGACAAGTGGGGCCTGAACTGGCAGATCACCCCGCGCGTGCTCACCGAGGCGTTCACGAACCCGGACAAGGCCGTGGCCAAGCGCGCGTTCGCGGCGATGATGGAGATGCGCAAGATCGACGTCGCCAAGATCGAGGCCGCCGTCCGCGGATGAGCCGGGCCGTACGGGGTTCCGGCCCTCAATTCGCCGCCACCGGTGCCGCTATCAACTGGTAGCATGACGCGACACCGGTGGGGGACCGATGCCTCGAATTCCGCATGATGCCTGACGTACGGCGCGCCTGCGCCCTGCTCGCCGGTGTGCTGTGCGCGCTCCTGCTGCTCCCCGCCCATGCCCTGGAACCGCGCCGCGCGATCGGCCAGTTCACCCACGCGTGGTACGAGAACGAGCTGCCGCAAGGCACGGTGCTGTCCATCACCCAGCAGGCCGATGGCGCCATCTGGCTGGCGACCTACGGTGGACTGGCGCGCCACAGCGGCGACGGCTTCGAGACCATCGATCCGCGCGTGGCGCCGGCCCTGAAGAGCTCGGCGATCACCGCGGTCAGCGCCGACCGCCGCGGCGGCGTCTGGGTCGGCACGCTCAACGGCGGCCTGTACCACCGGCAGGGCCGCACCCTCGATCCGGTGCGCCTGCCCGACGGCATCGAGAGCGTGTTCGGCATCGTCAGCGACACGGCGGGCGGCCTGTGGCTGACCACCAATGCGGGCGTGGTGCGGATGGCGAACGGGCAGCCCCGCCTGCTCGGCGATGCGGACGGCTTCCCGCCGCGCGGCTTCTACCGGGCCATCGTCGCCGACCGCGCCGGCGGCGTCTGGATCGCGGCCGATGGCGTCGGCGTCGTCCACTGGCAGGACGGCCGTGCGCGGGTTTACGACGAGCGCGACGGCCTGCCCAGCAATGCGGTCTACAGCCTCGCCATCGATGCCGCGGGCACAGCCTGGGTCGGCACCCAGGCCGGTCCGGCGTTCTTCCGCGACGGCCGTTTCCAGCGCGATCCGCGCGCGGCCGCGCTCGATGGGCGGCGCATCTACACGCTGTACGGCGACCGCGACGGCAGCGTCTGGTTCGCGCCGCTGGACGTGGGCCTGTGCCGCCTGACGGCCGACCACTTCAGCTGCGACAACACCCTGGCCGGCCTGCAGGGCGAGACCGTGCGGTCAATGTTCGAGGACCGCGAAGGCAACCTGTGGATCGGCACCACGTCCAGCGGCCTGCACCGGCTCAGCCCGTCCAAGCTGGTCACGGTGACCGGGCAGATGGTCTCCAACGCCGTGCGCGCGGTGCACCAGGCACCCGGCGGCGCACTGTGGGTGGGCACCGACGGCGCCGGCCTGTCGCGCTACGACGGCGCGGTGCTGCAGCCGGCCACGGACTACAACCGGCAGCTGCCCAGCCAACTGGTGCGCGCCATCCGCTCAGACGACGCCGGCCAGCTGTGGGTGGCCGGCACCGAAGGCGTCACCCGCTTCGATGCCGCGGGACGGGCCCGCACCTTCAGCCTGGCGGAAGGTTTGCCGGGCACGATCGTGTTCGCCTTCGCCCCGGCCCGCGAGGGCGGCATGTGGACCGGCACCCTGCAGGGCGTGGCGCGGATCGACGGCACGCGGGTCGAAGTCGTGGACGGCACGCGTGGCGACGATACGCGCGCCCTCTACGAAGACCGTGAGGGCCGCCTGTGGATCGGCCTGCGCAGCGGCCTGCGCTGCCTCTTCCGCGGCGTGGTGGACACCTGCGGCACCGACGGCCTGTCCGGCACCAGCGTGTTCGCCTTCCATCCCGCCGTCGACGGCAGCCTGTGGCTGGGCACCAGCGTGGGCATCGTGCGCGTCCGTGACGGCAAGGTCACCCGCTATCTCCAGCGCGCCGGTTTCCACGGCGATGCGGTGTTCGCGCTGTTGGATGACGGTCGCGGCAATCTCTGGTTCAGTTCGAACCGCGGCATCGGCCGCCTCGCCAAGGCCGGCTTCACGGCGCTCGACCGCGGCGAAGTGCAGCAACTGGAACCGCACTGGTACGGCACCAGCGACGGCATGCTCAACGCGCAGGGCAACGGCGCCTCGCAGACGCCGGCGGACCGCAGCGACGACGGCCGGCTCTGGTTCGGCACCGCCAAGGGCGTGGTCATCGTCGACCCGGACCGCATGCAGGGCAATCCGCAACCGCCGCCGGTCGCGATCGAGCGCTTGCTGGTGGATGGCGTGGAGGTGGATCCGGCGCGCGCCGGCCGGCTGGGCCCGGGCGTTGAACGCATGGAGCTGCACTTCGCCGCGATGAGCTACGTGGCCCCCTCGGCCGTGCGCTACCGCTACAAACTGGAAGGCTTCGACCGCGCCTGGAGCGAACCCGGCACCGGTCGCGCCGCCTACTACACCAACCTGCCACCCGGCGATTACGTGTTCCGGGTGATGGCGAGCAACAACGACGGCGTGTGGAACGAGGAAGGCGCGCAGCTGCGCTTCACCCTGTTGCCGCAATGGCACCAGACCTGGTGGCTGCGCACGCTGGCGGTGCTGCTGGTGCTGGGCCTGCTGGCGGTCCTGGTGCGCCTGCGCCTGCGTGCCGCGCGGGCGCGCGAACGCGCCCTGACCCATGAAGTGGCGCAACGCACCGACGCCCTGCGCGAAGCCAATGCCCGCCTGCAGCACCTGGCCGCCAGCGATGCACTGACCGGCATCGCCAACCGGCGCGAGTTCACCCGCTGCCTGCAACTGGCTTGGGACGACCATGCCGAGCGCGATGCGCCGCTGGCGGTGCTGCTCGTCGACGTCGACGAATTCAAGGCCTACAACGACAGCTATGGCCACCTCGGTGGCGATGCCGCCTTGGCCACCCTGGCCACCCACCTGGCCGACAGCCTGCGCAGCGGCGACGACCTGGCGGCGCGTTACGGCGGCGAAGAGTTCGCCATCCTGCTGCCGGACTGCGACGCCGACGCGGCGCTCGCGCTCGCCCGGCGGTTGGTGGCCGACGTGCAGCGCCTCGCCCTGCCGCATCGCGCGTCGAGCGTGGCCGACATCGTCACCGTCAGCATCGGTGCCGCCAGCCTGCGACCGGCGCAGGGCGGCACGCCCGACGCGCTACTGCACGCCGCCGACGCGGCGCTGTACCGGGCCAAGGGTGAAGGACGCAACCGGGCCTTGCCGGCGGCGTGACGCAGGCCCAAACACGCAACGCCCGGATGCGCAGGGCGCGCCCGGGCGTCCGACATCACCGGGCGAGGACGATCACGTCGTCCGGCAACCCGCATCCAGTCGCATCACCAGCTGCGTCATCGCATCGTCGAGCGCGCGCGCATAGCCTTCGTACGCCTCGTCCTCGCTGCCGTTCCAGTTCATCGAGGCTTTCTGCGAGCGCAGGGTGAAGGCCGGCTGCGTCCCCACCGTGGCGCTCAACACCACCACCGGCACCTTGGTACCGAGGTTCTGCGCCATGTACATGTGCAGGATGCGCACATCGACCTCGTCGCCCTCGCCCTGCGGTGCGATGCCGAACGCCGTCATCCGTTCGCGGACGATGACGGACGCGTCGTCCACCAGGAACAGATGCTTGCCCAGGCCGCCTGCCCGCCCGGTCGACGGACGCGCATCCACCACCTCGCCCTGCCGGTAAGCGCAGGCCACCCTGCGGTCGACCTTGCCGGCCAGCCGCGAGGCGTCCATCTGCACGCGGTTGACCTTCATCGCGCAGCCGCCCAGCGACGTGGCCAGCAAACCGACGGCCAGCGCGCCCCATCCGGCACGCATCGCCTCAGCCCCCGACCGGCGCGGTCGCAGGCGCGACATCGGCCGGCGTGGTGGCCGGTGCCGCGTCCGGTGTCGCCGGTGCCTGCGGTGCGGCTTCGGTCGCCGGCATCGGGGCGGTGGCGTCGAGCGCGCCGGTGGCGATCGCCTCGGCCGGCGTGGACGCTGGGTCGCCCGCTGCGCCCTCGACCGCGGCCACCCTCGTCGGCGCAGCCGCCGGCACGAAGGCCGCCGGCAGCGGCGCACCGGCCAGCAGGGGTTCAAGGCCCAACAGGGTCTGCATGTGGCCACGGCCCACGCGCAGCCACGACCACCCTTCGCCCTGGCGCACCGGCACGCCGGTGTAGCGCATGCCCGACAGGTTGACCGCTTCGCCCTTGACCTTGGCGTTCCAGGCCACGCGACTCTCGGCGGTGAAGTCGTTCACCAGCATGTCGGCTGCCTGTTGGATGCCGCGGTCCACCACCGCCGCCAGGCCGGGCGCGCCGAGCGCCAGCCAGTCCTGGATCGGCTCCGGGCTGCGCGCGCCGGACATCGGGAACTGGTAGCTGTAGTCTCGCGTAAGGCGCGGCACCACCTTGATCTTGCCGTTCGACTTGACGCTGCGCTCCACGAACTGCGCGTGCACCAGCACCGTCAACTGGGTGAACTGGTTGTCGACCGAATAGCTCGGCGTCAGGACCAGCGCCTGCGGCGGCAGCTGCGCCTTCTGCTGCGCGTCGTGGGCCTCCCATGCCGAAGGCATCACCGTCACCTGCGGATTCGGCGAGATGCCATCGGACACCAGCTTGGCGCGCAACGCATCCTGCATCTTCTGGTTGAAGGGATAGCCCACCAGCAGGTCGCGCAGCGGCACCACCGCTTCCTCGGCCTTCTTCACCTGCGAGTTCTGCACCGCGCTGCCGATCAGCGCGCCGATCAGGCCGAACTGCATACCCATGTTCTGGGCCGTCGCCGGCACCACCACCCCGATCTCCTGCTGCGCTTCGATGATCTCGACCGGCAACTGCTCGCCCAGCGGCATCGGCAATTCGATCGGTTTCGCCGCCAGGCACAGGCCCGGCAACGACAGCGCCCACAGCAGCACGCATACGCGCTTCAACATGATTCCCTTCCCCCGTGATGATGGAATGACAGGCGTGCAGCCGCGCGCGCGCCGAGGCGCGCGCCCACTGCATCGTCCGTTCGTCGAAAACCCCCTGGTGCCGGCCACCGGACATCCGGTCCCCACCGGCACGACAGGCAGCGCCCCCGCGCTGCACGCGCACGATACGCGAACCGGCACCGGCTGCACCATGCGCTGCAGCAGATGCGGCGGTCAGAGCCCCAGGTGGTCGGCCAACGCGCGCCGCACGCGCTCGGCGTAGGCCTGCGAGCCGTAGCTGCCCGCATCGAACACGCCACCCGGGCCGGCCGTGGCGGCCAGACCGGAGAACGTGGGCCGCGGCACGATGACGACCTGCCACGGCGCGTCGTCGTGGTCGCTGTCTTCGCTGCGGCGCACCTCGACGGCCGCCACGTTGGTCGCGCTGAGGCGGGTGCTCGTCGACCGCCCCCAGGCACGGCGCTGCACGACGATGGCGTGGGGCGCGTACGTCCAGGTGTCGCCCCAGCCGGACAGCCCGGCGCGGATGAACTGCACGCCGACGTAGCACGCACCGCCCACGATGACCGCGAAGAACGGCGATGCGATGTTGAGCGGCCACAGGCCGCGGCCAAGTTCCCACAGCGTCATGCCGATGGCGAACGCGCCCGCGAGCACGCAGCCCACCCGGATCGGCCACGGGAACTCGCGCCGGACCAGCGGCAGGTCGGATTCCAGGACGGTGGCGGTGTCATCCGTGGCCATGCGCCATGGTAGCCGGAGCCCGCGCCGCAGGCATGACCTCTGCGCCATGGACGCTGCGTATCGCTCTGTATACTCGGTCACGGTTGGCGGGTACCCCTTCCCGCCCCGAATCACGGAGCGATGTCATGGGTCTTGTGCAGGCGGTGGTGGGTGCGGTCGGCGGCGTGCTCGGCGACCAGTGGAAGGATTTCTACACCGTGCCGGACGGCCTGCCGGCGACGGCCGCGCTGTTCGCGGCGGTCCCCCGTGGCACCAATGCCGGTCGCGGCTCCAACACCAGCGGTTCGAGCAACATCATCACCAACGGCTCGAAGATCGTCGTGCCGGAAGGCTACGGCCTGCTGCTGATGCAGGACGGCGCGATCACCGCGTTCGTCGCCGAGCCGGGCGGCTACGAATGGCGTTCGGACGACATCAACTCCAAGTCGATCTTCGCCGGCGACGGCATCGTGTCGACCTTCATCACCCAGAGCTGGGAGCGCTTCAAGTTCGGCGGCCAGCCGGGCTCGCAGCAGGCGGCGTTCTTCGTCTCGCTGAAGGAACTGCCGGAGAACCGCTTCGGCACCCAGTCCGAGATCTACTGGGACGACGGCTTCCTCAACACCCAGGTCGGCGCGATCACGCGCGGCTCGTACACGCTGAAGATCGTCGACCCGATCCTGTTCGTGAAGAACTTCGTGCCGGCCGCGTACCTGCAGCCGGGCAAGGTGTTCGACTTCACCGACCTGGACAACGCGGCCGCCGGCCAGCTGTTCAACGAAGTCGTCGGCTCGCTGGCGCCGGCCTTCAGCCTGTATACGAACGATCCGTCCAAGGGCAACCGCATCACCAAGATCCAGCAGGATTCCCTGGGCTTCGCCCAGAGCCTGTCGGCGGCGGTGGAACAGGGTTACCAGTGGAAGTCCGACCGCGGCCTGGCCATCGTCAAGACCGCCATCGTCTCCATCGAGTACGACGCCACCACCCGTGAACTGCTGAAGACCGTGCAGCGCGCCGATGCGCTGGCCGGTTCGCGCGGCAATTCCAACCTGCAGGCCAGCGTCGCCCAGGGCATCCAGTCCGCCGGCGAGACCGGCGGCGCCGCCGGCCTGGTCGGCGTGGGCATGGCCTCGGGCATGGTGGGTGGCCTGGGCGCGCTGCAGCAGCCGGCCACGCCGGCCGCCCCGGCGGCGGAGGATCCGGTCGCGAAGCTGCAGAAGGCCAAGCAGATGCTCGACCTCGGCCTGATCACCCAGGCCGATTACGACGCGTTGAAGGCGAAGGCACTGGGCCTGTAATCCGCACACCGCCCATGTCCACCCCGAACCGTCCGGCGCCCCCGCCGTTGCCGCCGGCCCCACCCCTGGGGCCCGGCTCGCCGCAGGACGTGCCGCCGCTGCCCGGCACGTTCCCGGTCGATCCCGCCCCCCTGCCCGACGCCATCCGCGACGAGCTGCAGGCGCCCGACCCGGTCGCCATCGACACCGCCTCGGCCGAGCTGCGCGACGGGCAGAACCATTGCCCGAAGTGCGGCGCCACCGAGATCCGCCACAAGCCCGGCACCGACCTGCTGGTCTGCCTGTACTGCCGCAACGAATGGGACGGCGCGCGCGTCGAGGAAGCCTTCGGCTTCGGCACCGGGCACGCCGACCTGCGCGGCACCATCATGGCGTCCGGCGCGCGCAACATCGATGCCGATGCCGCGCTGCTGATGACCTTCAAGTGCACCGGTTGCGGCGCCGAGGTCACCGTCAACACCGAGAACGCGATGACGGCGCGCTGCCACTGGTGCCGGCACATGTTCGGCGTCAACGAGCAGATCGCCAACGGCGCGGTGCCGGACGCGGTGCTGCCCTTCCACATCAAGAAGGACGACGCGGTCGCCCGCATCCGCCAGTTCGTCGACAAGCGGCGGCTGTTCGCGCTGAAGGCGTTCAAGGAACAGTTCACGCCCGAGAACGTCGTCGGCGTGTACCTGCCCTACATGATCGTCGACGGCAACGCGAGCGCCGAGGTGGCCGGCAAGGGCGAGATCCTGATCCGCCGCTACACGCGCGGCACCGACAAGAACAAGAAGACCTACTACGACGCCGACCTCTACCAGGTCGAACGCCAGGTGGACTTCACCGTCGACGACCTGCCGCTGGAATCCTCGCGCGAGCGCGGCAACCTCGACACCGCCGTCAACACGCAGAACATCATCAACACCATCCTGCCGTTCGACACCAAGAACGCGGTGAAGTGGAATGCGTCGTACCTCTCGGGCTTCACCTCGGAGAAGCGCGACACCGACGTGGAGCAGCTGCGGCCCCGGCTGGAAGACCAGCTGCTGTCCATCGCCCGCGCGCAGGTCGAGGATTCGGTGGACCGCTACGACCGCGGCGTGCGCTGGGAACGCGAACGCCTGGACGTGCACGGCACGCGCTGGGTGTCGATGTACCTGCCGGTGTGGCTGTACTCCTACCACCAGCCCGGCAAGAACGGCGGCATGCTGCACTACATCGCGGTCAACGGCCGCACCGGCGAGACGATGGGCAGCGTGCCCGTGCAGCACTGGAAGCTGCTGCTGGCGGCGCTGACGGTGGGCACATTCCTCGAGGGCATCGCCCTCGCGATCATCTGGGCGGGCGCATGAGCGACGACAACGGTCTATGGCTGCTGGCCCTGGGGCCTGCGGGCGCAAGCGCGCTGTATTGGGCGCTGTACCGCTACTACCGCAACACCGACAAGTCGCACGCCTTCGAGCGCGAGACGGAGGTCGTCGCCCAGCCCGTCACCGGCGCGGACCGCAAGATCGACGAGATCCGCGGCACCCAGCGCGCCGGCATCGACGGCGACAACGTCAGCGCCTACCGCCAGCGCGTGGAGCGCGTGCGCGGCGACAGCAGTTAGCCCGCATGACAGAGCGCAACGAGCTTGAAAGCCTCATCATCTCGCCTGGCGATATCTATGAGGACTGCGCGTATCACCCCTGCCTTTGCGTAGGCGCTGAGGATGGGCAGGTGTGGGGCATATCGCTCATCGACGGGTCGCAGCCGCGCTCCTGTGACCTACGCATGTGCGGCGTCCGCATTCTGACTCCCCAGCAGGCCTGGGATATAAAGTGTCATGGACCTGCGGATGCAGAGGCGAAGGCTGACTATCCACCGGAGCGTCGTTGGTGGCGGTGATGCCGCCTAACGATTCATTCAAGCCGAATCCACTTCGCGGGCCGGCTTTGTTCAGGGGTTAGCGGGATCCCGGCGTCCGTGAGGGCGCCCCCGATCCCGTCCCGCGCTACGACAACTCCAACTCGGCGCGTGCGGTGGCACGATGCGCGGCGCGATACGCGGTCGGCGTGCAGCCCATCGCGGTCTTGAACGCGCGGTTGAACGGGCCCAGCGAGGCGAAGCCGGCGTCGCCGCTGATGTCGAGGACGGTAGCGTCGTCGTCCGCATCCGCCAGCCGGCGACAGGCGTAAGCGATGCGGTGGCGGTTGAGCATCTGGTTGAAGTTCTTCTCGCCCAGCGCCTGGGTGATCAGCCGGCTCAGCTTGTGTTCGGCGGTGCCCAGGCGGTGCGCCAGGTCGATCACCTTCAGCTCCGGCTCGCGGTAGACCTGCTGCACGTCCAACTGATGCCGCAACGCGCGGACCAGGCGGAGTTCTTCCGCGCCCTGCGGGCCCACCGGCACGCGGGCGGGCTGCGGGACTTCGGCCGGCGGCCACGGCACGCGACGGCGATGCCACAGCGCGCCGTGGGTGAACAGGATCATCGCCATCGCGCACAGCGGGATCACCCCGCCACGCACCTGCGCCAGCCACGGCCAGGTGCCGGCCAGCGCGCCCATCAACGTGGTGGTCAGCACGCAGGCGGCGAACACCAGCATGAAGGCCGACCGCAACCGGCGTTCACTGGTCGGCAGCGTGGTCCAGCCGCCGCGCAGCGCTTCCAGGAAGGTCAGCACCAGCAAGGTGGAACTGGCCAGCGTCAGCAGGCTGTCCAACCCGGACGCCCAGGGCGACACCGCCCCGTGCGTGCCGAGGGTGGCGCCGCGGTAGGCGGCGATCAGCAAGGCCACGCCGCCCGCGACCAGCACGTGCACGCGGCCCACGCCGCCGTCGCCGCGGAACAGCGCCCGCGACACCAGCCAGAACCCGTTGCAGGTGGCGCTGCCGCCGATCGCGACGGCCCACAGCATCCAGGTGGGTGCGCCATCCATCCACGGCGACATCAGCGAGAGCGCCATCGAGCCGCTGACCACGGCGAAGATCACCTCGGCGTCGCGTTTGGGGCGCTGCCACAGCAGCATCAGCAGCGAAGCCACCGCGACCGTGACGGCGATGCCCGTGGTAATGGTCGGCCAGGTCGGCATGGCGGTGTCCTCGTGGGGTCCGCCACAGGGTGCGGCCGCGGGCATCCGGCGCCAAGCGCCATCGGTCATGGCCGCCGCCCCGCCACGCGCCGAATGCGCACGCACGATCCGGCTGGCCGATTTCCGATCCGGCGAGACGGCCCCGGCAGGCGCCGCCCATCGTGCGGCTCCCTTCCCCGGAGCCGTTGCCATGCCCGTGTCGCCTTCCCTTCCCGCGCCGTCCCGTGTGCTCTCGCTCGGCGCCACCGCCTGGTTCGTCGCCGCCACGTTCGGTCAGTGGGCCTTCGTGGCCTTCATCGTGCTGTTCTTCGGCGGTCCGGTGCTGGGCGGCGATCTGTCGCCGCTGAACGCCAAGCCGCACGTCACCGGGTATGTGCCGGGCGATGTGGTGGGGAACCTGCAGTTCGTCGGCCACGCGCTGCTCGCCGGGCTGGTGACCTTCGCCGGCGCCTGGCAGTTGGTGCCGGCGCTGCGGCGACGGTGGCCGCACCTGCACCGGTGGAACGGACGCGTGTTCCTGTCGGTGGCGCTGGTGGTCACGCTGACCGGCTTCTATCTGGTCTGGGTGCGCGGCTCGCAACTGGGGCCGGCCAGCAATCTGTCGATCTCGGTGAACGGGCTGTTGATCGTGGTCTTCGCGCTGCTGGCCTGGCGCAGTGCGCGGGCGAAGGACGTCGCCGCGCACCGGCGGCATGCGCTGCGCGCGTACCTGCTGGTGAACGGGGTGTGGTTCCTGCGCATCGGCATCATGCTGGCCGGGCTGGTGCTGACGCCGCTGGGCATCACGATCGACTACACCGGCGCGCCTTTCATCCTGGTCAGCTTCGGCAGTTGGCTGGTGCCGCTGGCGGTGCTGTCGCTGTACTTCGCCGCGGAACGTTCTCGGCATGCGGGGGTGAAGGTGGCCACGGGTGCCCTGCTCTGCCTGCTGGCGCTGCTCACGGCCGCCGGCAGCGTGGCGGCCATCGCCTTCATGTGGTGGCCGGTGTTGTAAGCCGCGGGAGCGAAGCGCTGGCGGCCCCTTTCTCCCTGAGGGCGTGGAGCAGGAGAAACACGTCGTACCGGCTGTCCCCTTCTCCCCGTGCAACGGGGAGAAGGTGCCGAAGGCGGATGAGGGGCGCTTTTCCGTCGCGCACGCGACGTGTTCGCCGCGTACTGACGTCGAACGCATCCTCGACAGCGACCGACGGCTACGCCGCGCACGATGCGACCCCGCGCCCGCCCCTCATCCGCCCTCCGGGCACCTTCTCCCCGCAGGCGGGGAGAAGGAAACGCAGGGTGCATTGCGCTGGTAGGGTTATGTCGACGTGAAAGCGGGGCACGTACGACGTGCGGTGTCCGTCGTGCCGCGACCGGGGCGTTGGACGGAATGCACGGCATGTCGCCGAAGGAGTCGCATCATGGCCGACCGTCCCCGCTTTCCCGGCACTACCCACGGCAATCCCGCCATCGACGGCGAAGTGTTGCCGCCCCCCATCGATCCGGAACGCTTCCGGCATATCCAACTGCTCAACGAAGCGGTGCTGGTGAACTTCGCGGCCTCGCCCAACCCACGCACGCCGTGGGGATGGTCGACGCTGGCGTGGGACGTGACGATGCCGACGACCTTCCTGCCCGGCGTGCACGTGGAAGCGGTCTTGTTCGGCGAAGGCGAGCAGATCGTACCGGCGCAGGGCACGCGGCCCGCGCGGCCGTACAACGAGACTACCTACACGCTGTCGCTGCGCACGCCGCTGGCCGTGCGGATGATGGGCCAGGTGACGCTGGGCATCGACTTCGGCGCGTGCTTCGAGCTGCCGCAGCGCAGCGACGTGATCCGCGACCTGATCCGCGAAGAGGTGCGCCGCGCGTTCCCGTCCTCGGGCCAGGTGACGTTGCGCGGCAGCGAGATCGGCGTGGATTTCGGCATCAACAGTTTCGTCGTCGATATCCCGCTGACCGCGGATGTGCCGAACTGGTTCGATGCCGACATCGACATGACGTTGGGTTTCGAGGTGTTCCCGGTGGATGGGCGGGTCGCCGCGCGCTACGGCTTCGCGCGGACCAACGTATCGTTCGGCACCGCGTCGGCGATCCTCTCGGGCGGCTGTTCGTCGGCCGTGGCGAAGGCGCTGGAAGCGGCCTGCGATGGATTCTTCGATGGCTTCATCGGCCCGGCCATTGCGCGGCAACTGCGCGACCAGGTGCAGGCGGGCATGAACACCGCGTTGGCTGAGTTCAACCAGGGCCGTTCGCCGCCGTACAAGGTGCACGACTTCTCGCTGACCGAGTTCAACCTGCTGGTGCGCGTGTGTCCGGTCAGCGCGCCGCCGCCACCGCCGGACCCCAACCGTCCGGGGCGCGATGGCGGTTTCGAACCGCTCAACGGGTGAGGCGCTGCGTCACTTCGCTGATGCCGTCCTGAAATCCGTGCGCCCCGCCTGCGCCAGGGTGAAGGCGTAGATGTCGGTCCACACCTCGTCCAACTGGCTGCGGCTCGATCCCATGCCATGGCCGGCGCCGAAATCCAGCCGCAGCAGCACGGGCACCTTCCCGTCCTGCGCGGCGGCCAGGCGCGCGGCGTACTTGGCGCTGTGGAAGGTCGCGGCGCGCGGATCGTTGAGGCCGGACACCACCAGCGTGGGCGGGTACGCCGTGCCGGCACGGATGTGCTGGTACGGGTCCAGGTCGAACATGGTCTTGAACGAGGCCGCATCGGTGATCGGCCCGCCCCATTCCTCGATGTCCGCGTAGTTCTGCTCGGAGACGTAGCGCACGGGATTCATGAAGCCGACGTTGGCGATCGCGCCGGCGAACAACGCCGGACGCTCGTTGATCGCACCGCCCAGCATCACGCCGCCGGCCGAGGTGCCGATCAGCGTCATCGTCTTCGACGAGCCCACCTTGTCGCGCATCAGCTGCTCGGCCACGTCGATGGCATCGCGCCAGGTGGTGGCCTTGGTGGCCGCCTTGCCGGCGTAGTGCCAGTCGCGACCGAACTCCCCGCCGCCGCGCACGTTCGCCAGCGCGTACACACCGCCGCGGTCGAGGAAGGCCAGCACGCGCGCGTTGAAGCGCGGCAGCGCGGCGTAGCCGTAGGACCCGTAGGCTTCCAGCAGCACCGGTGTGTCGGCATCCAGCGTGGCGCCTTTCTTCATCACCAGCGTGTACGGCACCTGCGTGCCGTCGCGCACCGCCACCTGGCTGCGGCGGGCTTCATAGCCGGCGGTGTCGAACGGCAGCGGCGGCACCAGCGCGAGGTCCTTCAGCTGGCCGTCGCGCAGGTCGAGGCGGTAGATCGTGGACGGCGTGAACCAGCCCGTCATCGCCACCAGCACCTCGGACGACGGTGCCCAGCCCTGCAGCGAGGTGACCTGGCCATCGAACGGCAGTGCGAGCTTCGTCGCCTTGCCGTCGGCACCCACGCGCCACAGGCCAGAGGCCGGTCCATCGATGGTGCGCACCAGCAGCCCACCCTGCACGGCCAGGATCGATTCGATCACCGGCGTACCCGGCAGCGCGACGACGCGCGCGGTCTTCAGGTCCGGCGCCGTCGCCGAGGTCTGCAGGATCTGCCCACCGGAGGCCTGCTTCTTCGAGATCAGGTACAGGCGATCGCCGTCGAGGGCGGTGTCGACCACGACATCCTCGAAGCCGGCCACCGGCGTCCACGTCGCCTGTCCGGTCATCGCGCGGTCGGCATCGGCGCGGTAGATCGCGATCTCGTTGCGCCCATCGCGCACGACGGCCAGCGCGGTAGGGCTGTCGGGGTCGAAGATCACCGGCACGAACTGTTCGGCCTTCGCGCTGATGCCGCCTTTCCCGCGGGTGGCCAACAGCACGTCCGGTGTGGGGGTGCCCAGGCGATGCAGGCGGGCTTCGTTGCCGACGAAATAGCTCGGCGTGCCCGGTTCGCCGACGAATTTGAGATAGCTGAAGCCTTCGCCATGGCGGGTCCAGCTCATCATCCAGGCGTGCGGGATCGCGACCGGCAAGAAGCGGCCCGTGTCGACCTCCAGCACGCGCAACGTGGAGTGTTCGGTACCGCGCTTGGACAAGGCGACCAGCACATGGCGGCCGGTAGGCGACGCCGCCCAGCGGTCGATCACCTGGTCGCCATCGGCGTTCTTCAACGTGGTCGGGTCGAGCAGCACGCGGGTGCGGCCATCGGCCTCGCGCACCATCAGCTTGGTGTCCTGCTCGCCGGCCGCGCGGATTTCGTGGAAGACGCGCCCACCGGCCTGTTCGGCCTGGCCGACGGTGGTGAGTTCGCCGGAGCGCGCGGCCACGTCGGCCAGCAGCGAGGCGCGGCCGGGCATGGCGGCGAAAACGCCTTGGGTGTGCCTGGCCTGCGCCTGCAGCCAGGGCATCCAGTCGGGGTCCTTGCCGCTTTCCATCCAGCGGTACGGGTCGGTGACCGCGGTGCCGTAGTAGTCGTCGGTGACAGGCTGCACCTTGGCGATGGGCGCCTGGGCCAGGGCGGTGGCGAAGGGAAGCAGCAGGGCCCCGAGCAGCAAGGGGCGTACGACGCGCGCAGTCGGCATTCGGTCTCTCCGGTGGTGCCCGCCATCCCCAGCGGGCTGTCGTGAGTATGCACGGGCGCCCGGCACGGAACCGGTCAAGCACGCCCGACCAACGGCGCTTGACACATTTCGATGTTTAGCTAACTATCGCATCATGAGTCAGGTCTTCCGCGCCCTTTCCGATCCCACCCGCCGCCAGGTGCTGCAGTTGCTGCGCAAGGGGCCGATGAGCGCGGGCGAGCTGAGCGACCAGTTCGATGTCTCCAAGCCGACGATGTCGGCGCATTTCGCGGTGCTGAAAGAGGCCGACCTGGTGCATGCGGAAAAGGTCGGCAAGTCCGTGATCTATCACCTGAAGCTGTCGGTGCTGGAAGACGCACTGCTCGGTTTCGTCCACTCCTTCGGTGCGGGCAATCCCGCGCCGAAGTCCAAGAAGGGGTCTTCGCAATGAACAGAGAAGTGTTGTCCAGTCTGGCGTGGGGCATCGGCATCGTGGTGCTGGCGCTGTGTGCGACGTTCGCGCGGTCGCGGGGCTACATCGACAGCGAGATGGTCGACCGCATCGTGATGGGCGCCGTCGGCCTGATGGTGGCGTGGTTCGGCAACCAGATGCCCAAGCGCTTCGTGCCCAGTGCGCGGGCCCGGCAGGCGCAGCGGGTGGCCGGCTGGTCGATGGCGCTCAGCGGGTTGGTCTATGCGGGGTTCTGGATCGCGGCGCCGAAGGATGTGGCGGTGATCGGCGGCTCGCTGGCGGTGCTGCTGGGTATCGCGGTAACGGCGGGCTATTGCCTGTCGCTGCGGAACAAGGCGCGGGTGTCGGGCGCCTGAGCCGGCGCACCTGTCGCTTCCTTCTCCCCGTGCAACGGGGAGAAGGTGCCGAAGGCGGATGAGGGGCGCTTTGATTTCCGCGCACGCGACACCTCGCGTAGCCCGGGTAAGGCCGCAGGCCGCACCCGGGGCCCGGCGCCTCACGGTTCCGGAGGCCGGGTTGCAAACCCCGCTCAGCGCGGCGTCACCGACGCCCGCGACCACCACCGCCCCGACATCCCATCCAGGCTTTTTGCCTCACGCGCCAGGCTTGGTGTGTGTTGAGCCAGGCTTTTTGCCTCTCGCGCCAGGCTTAGTGTGTGTTGAGCCAGGCTTTTTGCCTGACGCGTCAGGCTTAGTGTGTGTTGAGCCAGGCTTTCCGCCTCTCGCGTGAGGCTTAGTGTGTGTCGAGCCAGGCTTTTTGCCTCTCGCGTGAGGCTTAGTGTGTGTCGAGCGAGGCTTTTCGCCTGACGCGCCAAGCTATGTGTGAGTAGAACCACCCTTTTCCACTGACGCGCGCACCTTTCTGGTGAAACGTTGGATGTTTTTCGGTGTCGCGACACCCTCAATGAGAGAAGAGACACCGTTTTAGGTGGAACGTCGGACCTTAGTGAGAGAAGAAAGACCCTTTTAGGTGGAACGTCGGACCTTTTTCGGTCTCGCGACACCCTTAGTGAGAGAAGAAACACCCTCGGAGGGTCATGCGAGACCCTTTTTGGGTGTCGCGAGGGGGTTCGTGTGAGAAGAGAGATCGTTGGCGGAGTGGCAGGCGATCGCCACGGATGCTTAGGCTCGCAAACCGCAACAAGGCTGACACGCGCGCGCACTACGTGATCCGCCTCCTAGCCGATCCGGGGCGCCAACTGGCTGAGCCTCACGAAGAAGCTTCATGCACCTTCCTGCTACGCCGGAAACTTGGTTCCGTATATCTGCCGCCACTTAGCGCGGGCGACTCCTCCGTAGGTATCGGCTTGATATGCGCATGCAGCGGCAGCGATATTTTTGACCTGGAGAGCCTTGTACTCGAAGTTCCCCTCGCGGTAGACATGCTGGCCCGATCCAGGAGCCAACCACCGAGTCTGCAGAGGACTATGTGATCGCAAGAACTCAAAGAAGTCCCTACTCATAAAGTCATAGTACAAGAATGACCTCTCACGATACTCGTAGTCTTTGATGAACTGATACGCAAGCGTATCGATAAGTAGGCCACTCATCGGAACACTCCAGACATGCTTCCACGCTCTGGCCATCTTGCAGAGATTCTTCAGATTTCCGTTGCAAAGGGAATCCATAAGATTCATCGCTTCGATCTCTGGTCGCGGACTAGTGACCCGCCAGCGACCACTGTTGTTTGCATCGGGATATGTAAAGCTTCTATCGGAGTTCTCGAAAGCAGGCAACACCTCAAAGTTAATCCCGTCATGAAACGGCACGCTGACCACTTGACCATCCGCACCGACACTAGTGCTCGAATACGTCGCCCGCACTGAAGCGCGCACCGCCTGAAGTAGAGCGGATTGACCATTACCCGAATACGCATCAAACCTGTAGTACTGAGAGAGAGGAAGCCAAAAAATCATGTCGACATCACTGGTCTTAGCGGTCGCAGTGCCTCGACCATAAGATCCAACCTGAACGCTATGTTGCACACGCGAATCGGTGTTGTAGAAGTCGAGATTCAATCTCCTCGTAATCAGTTCATATCTCTCCGAGATGACCGATCTCTGCGTTACCGCCAAACTTCCGCAGAATGTCCTGAAATCATCGCCCACGCCCATCTGCGACCCCTACACCAAGTAATGATTAGCCACAATTTGGAAATCCAATTGATGTACAGAAACCAACCCATATCAGCGCAAGGAACAGAACAACAACGGCAGCACTTAGAGATAACGGGATCTTGTCCCGCCAGAACTTGAATTTAAGCTCATCGTCGAGCCAGGATATTTGTGCCTGCCAGAATATCTTGTAGTGCGCATACCAATCGCTAAGAAAAATATGCCGATGCAAGTAGACGGTCTGCGAACTAGCAAGAATCTTCTTGTACTCACCTTCAAGGTCGTCCACCGATTCACCAGCAGCCCTACTCACAACGTGACCATAGAGTCCACGCAAAGCACCGTACTTTCCAATCAGTTCGCCTCCAGCTTTAGCATACTTGTCACTCTGCGACTGAAACTGGTTGAAGTAAATTGATGCAACTCCTACCAGCAGCACCGCGGCGGCTAAATATCGATTATTAAGCGCTGGAACGAACAGCGCATAGATGCCAATTCCAAGTGTAGCTATGGTGATCCAACCAGGGGCTTTCTCAACTAAGTCGTATGTTGCAAAGTGCTTCTTTGCTCCATAAAGGACGTCATAGCCCGTCGTGGCGATCTCTTTCCTAAGCTGATCTTGATTCACTTCATTTCTCCGAACGAACGACGCTCAACCTACAAGCTGGAGGACGCTACATTGACTATGAAGATTCCGGATCTCGCAGCGACGAATCCGTTCTTTACGATGAAGCATTCAATACTATGACTACCTGGATACTGGGCAGTCTCGGTGCGCCGCAGATGCCCATGAGCTTCGACTTGGCGATCGAAGTTTCCACGTAGATTCTCATCATCAGTTGCTGCCCTACCGGTATTGACTACCTGCCAGAAAACTTCGAATGGTGCCGGAACATCGGTATTTGCTCGAAAGTGTACGCGCGCCCATCTAGCGACCTCACTATCGTCGCTCTGAATGCTCGAAGGCCGAAAGCCATCTCGGTGAACCTCCACATCGAGGCTTACTTTGCCCCTGTCGGATACCGGCCACTCCGGGGGACACTTGTGCTTCGCAGCCATGATGCGACTAATCTTCCACCGACTTCCCGCCCTCCTTCTGGGCTCATCAGCGAAAGCATTCTCAAGCAGCGCCTCACCTAGGTTAGGCGCAAGCTCTTTCATGAAATCGGAAAGATTTACGCGATCTCTTGCACGCCAGAAATCTTCTCGCGCCACTTCCAGCCACGCATAGAATGACTCCGCTTTTGCGCCTTCTACATTCCATGCATCGGCAAAGTTCTCTCGAGGATCGGATGGATTTGGAATGAAGTAAGTCTTGCCCTTTCGCTCTACGAAGTTAGCCATCCCTTGCAGAAGGCCTTCCAGCGCCGTGGCAACAGTGGATTGCTGCTGGTACGAATGTGCTGCAAGGGTTGTAATGACGATCGAGGAGGGCTTCAGATCACCATGGCGCGTGGAGAAATAGACGTCTCTGTGGCGCTTCAGTATCTGAATCGCGAGTTGAAGAGGAGTTCTTATCGAGAACTCTGGAATTTCGTCGACGTCAACTTTCGCTTCGACTAGCTTGATTTTCTCTAGACGCCTATCGTAAGCGAGCTTCATTCGCTCACGAAACCAATTGGCATAACCATTTGGATTGCTTGATGGCCACTCCTCGGATACGAGCGAAAAGTTTTGGTGTGTCCTATCAGTGATAGATACAGCGCTTTCTACAAAAGCCGTATCCACACCCAAACTCTCTCGCAGATATCGCTGGCGAGCCGCGTCCGGCACGCAGGGTAAGACATCCATGTGGAACTGAGCACTCTCCGCATAGTTCAATGTCCAGCACCTATCCCACGCTGAAGGTTGCTCCATCCCGTATCGAGCTGCGTAGGCATTTAGCTCACGGCCTAAAGCCTCATGAATTGCGCGTTGCGTGTACTCCAACTTGCTCAACGAGAACTGACACACGATATCCAGATCGTATTCCTCCTCCGGATCAAGGGGCGCGATTGCGGTCCCTAGACGGAAGGAGCCCTGTGTATAGACATGGAAATCGACAGAGCTGAAGAAGGAGTCATCGCGCTCCAGCCAGCTACTCACCGATTTGTAGCTACGCTCCGCCGCCTGATACATGGAGTCTGGGAGGTTGATCGCTTCACCCAGCTTTTCGAACCAATCGTCAGAGTTCGGAGCAATTTGAGAAAGTTTCATCAGACTCGTCCTTGAGATTAGCTCAATAGGTGGCGGGCGGCAGAGCTGGCGGGCCCTCAAGACATCTGCCACTCCTGATTCACTATTGTGACGAGTATCAAAATTTTCAATCATTCGCCAGAGTTAGGTAATACTCGTTACACAACTAGAAGCACTCCATAATTGCGGCTCCTAGCTCCCGCTTTCCTTGATGACCCCCCCCACCCCCGCCCTCGCCCCCACATGAGCGACGCCCTAAGCCGCTCGCCCGCGGCGTTGCTAGGCCCGCTGGACAGGGAAGACCTCTACATAAAACAGAGGGAGCGCCGGATCGGCGCCCTGGCCAGCCTGTTGGTGCACGTGTTGTTCGTGCTGGCCCTGCTGTACTCCTCCCAGCTGGAACTGACGCCGCCCGAGGGCAGCAGCAGCGGCGGCGCGCGGGTGAAGGTGGACTTCCTGGGCGAGACCGACCGCGACGACCAGCGCCCGCCCGTGCCGCCGACCGGCGTCCAGGCCCCGCGCGAACGCCCCAAACCCCTCAAACCCCTGGTGACCACCCCCGTCACCTCGCCCGTCGACGCCACCCGCGTGACCGAGGCCGAGAACCCGGTGGCGGAAGAAGAAAGTGCGCCCCAGCCCACCGCCTCCGAACAGGCCCTGCCCAACCCGCAGACCCGCCCACCGGCCAGCCAGCCCGCCTGGCGCCGCTCCGCCCAATGGGGCCAACCGCCCGGCATGCTCAGCCAGGACACCGCCCCCGAGAACCGCGGCTATACCGCCGGCACCGGCCGCAGCGAAGGCCGCGGCCAGGACAACGCCGCCAGCCCCAGCATGGACGTGGACGGCCACCAGATCTATTACGACCTGCGCAACGAGATCCGCGTGCAGCAATGGCAGGACCGCGGCATGACCGAACTGTCCTTCCCCCTGCCCGGCCGTCGCGAATACATGGTCTGCCCCCTGGAGATCGTCGCCCGCCGCGGCTCCGGCGGCTGCCGCCTGGTGCAACCCAACGACCCCGCCATGGCCGGCATCGGCGACGCCCGCGACGTGGTCACCGTCGAACGCGTCTACCGCCGCGGCGAACTGATCTGGCGGGGGCCGGGGGCGTACCGGTAAGAGGAACGCCACCGCTTTTCCCTTCTCCCTGCGCAGCGGGGGTGAGGATGACCTGCTTGCGCGGCATGCCGCGCGGGTCATCCGAACGCCGGGCGTGCTTCGCCCGGCCGGGGCGGGTGCCCGGAGGGCGGATGAGGGGCCTGGCGCGGTGCGTCATCGGGCGCCGAAACATCCCCACTCCGTTCGCCCCTCACCCGCCTTCGGCACCCTCTCCCCGCTGCGCAGGGAGAGGGAGGCTTCGGTTGTTATGCGCAAAAAAAAACCCCGCCGAGGCGGGGTTTCGTCCTGATTACTCAGGCGACGGCGTGCGTAGCGCGACTCATGCCGCGATGCGCTCGATCCTGGACACGGCAGCGCCCAGCGAGCGGTGCGCCTCTTCCAGGTCATAGTCCGCCTGCAAGCCCAGCCAGAAACGCTCGCTCGTACCCAGCGCTGCCGCCAGCCTGACCGCCGTGTCGGCAGTGACGCCGCGCTTACCGAGGACAATCTCGTTGATACGGCGCGGCGGCACATCCGCGGCACGCGCCAGCGCGTTCTGGCTGATGCCCATCGGCAACAGGAACTCTTCCAGCAGCACTTCACCGGGGTGGATATTGGGCAGGGTCTTCATGGAAGAACTCCTCTCATGACAGTTCAGTGGTAATCGACGATTTCCACGTCGTGCGCGTCGCCATCCTTCCAGCGGAAGCAGACGCGCCATTGATCGTTGATCCGGATGCTGTGCTGGCCCTTGCGGTCTCCCTTCAACGCCTCCAGCCGATTCGCAGGCGGAATGCGCAGATCGTCCAGCGTGGCCGCGTTGTTGAGCATACGCAGCTTGCGACGGGCAACGGCCTGCATGTCGGCCGGCAGACGCCGCGAGGACGTGCCGTTCCAGACTTTTTCGGCTTCCTTGTCGGCGAAGTCCCGGATCACGCACCGACTATAACGCTACCCGTCATGTAACGCAACCCGTCATAGTCCCGCTCCCATCCCACACCCAAAGAAAACCCCGCCGAAGCGGGGTTTTCTGTTCGTTGGCTTACATATTCCGCCGGTACTCGCCACCCACGTCGTACAACGCGTGGCTGATCTGCCCCAGGCTGTGGGTCTTCACCGCTTCAACCAGCGCGGCGAACACGTTGCGGCGTTCGCGGGCGGTGCGCTGCAGGTAGGCCAGGCCGTGGCCGTCGTGGACCTCGGGGTCGGCGTGTTCTTCCAACGCCGTGGCGTGGCTATGGTCGGTCTCGCCTTCCGGCGCCAGCGCGTTGCGCGAGGCCTGCCAGGCGCGGACGTTGGCGATCTGCTGGCCCTTCTCTTCTTCGGTGGACCGGATCAGCTCGATCTCGGTGGCGATCTCGCCGCCGTGCTCGCGCGGCAGGAAGGTGTTCACGCCCACCAGCGGCAGGCTGCCGTCGTGCTTCTTGTGCTCGTAGTACAGCGACTCTTCCTGGATCTTGCCGCGCTGGTACATGGTGTCCATGGCGCCGAGCACGCCGCCGCGCTCGCTGATGGCCTCGAACTCCTTGTAGACCGCCTCTTCCACGATGTCCGTCAGCTGGTCGACGACGAAACTTCCCTGCCAGGGGTTCTCGTTGAAGTTCAGCCCCAGCTCCTTGTTGATGATCATCTGGATGGCCACCGCGCGGCGCACGCTCTCTTCCGTCGGCGTGGTGATCGCCTCGTCATAGGCATTGGTGTGCAGGCTGTTGCAATTGTCGAACAGCGCATACAGCGCCTGCAGCGTGGTGCGGATGTCGTTGAACTGGATCTCCTGCGCGTGCAGCGAGCGGCCGGAGGTCTGGATGTGGTACTTCATCATCTGGCTGCGCTCGTTGGCGCCGTAGCGCTCGCGCATCGCGCGCGCCCAGATGCGGCGGGCGACGCGGCCGATGACGGTGTACTCCGGGTCCATGCCGTTGCTGAAGAAGAACGACAGGTTGGGCGCGAAGTCGTCGATCTTCATGCCGCGGGCCAGGTAGTACTCCACGATGGTGAAGCCGTTCGACAGCGTGAAGGCGAGCTGGCTGATCGGGTTCGCCCCGGCTTCGGCGATGTGGTACCCGCTGATGCTCACCGAGTAGAAGTTGCGCACCGCGTTGTCGACGAAGTACTGCTGGATGTCGCCCATCATGCGCAGGGCGAACTCCGTACTGAAGATGCAGGTGTTCTGCGCCTGGTCTTCCTTGAGGATGTCGGCCTGCACGGTGCCGCGCACGGTGGCCAGCGTCTCGGCCTTGATGCGCGCGTAGGTGCCTTCGTCCACCAGCTGATCGCCGGTGATGCCCAGCAGCCCTAGGCCCAGGCCGGTATTGGTGGGCGGCAACTCGCCGTGGTACTGCGGCCGCGCGCGGCCTTCGAAGAACGCCGCGATCTTCTGCTGCGCCTCGGCCCAGCGCGCGTCGTCGGCCTGCAGGTACTTCTCCACCTGCTGGTCGATGGCGGTGTTCATGAACATCGCCAGGATCATCGGCGCCGGGCCGTTGATCGTCATCGACACCGAGGTGGTGGGCGCGCACAGATCGAAGCCGGAGTACAGCTTCTTCATGTCGTCCAGCGTGGGGATGTTGACGCCGGAGTTGCCGATCTTGCCGTAGATGTCCGGGCGCGGCGCCGGGTCTTCGCCGTACAGCGTGACGCTGTCGAAGGCGGTGGACAGGCGCGCGGCCGGCTGGCCGACGGACAGGTAGTGGAAGCGGCGGTTGGTGCGCTCGGGCGTGCCTTCGCCGGCGAACATGCGGATCGGATCCTCGCCGGTGCGGCGGTACGGATACACGCCACCGGTGTACGGATAGCTGCCCGGCAGATTCTCTTTCTGCAGGAAGGTCAGCAGTTCGCCCCAGCCCTGGTAGGGCGGCGGCGCGATCTTCGGGATCTGCTGGTGGCTGAGCGATTCGCGGTAGTTCTCGATGCGGATCGTCTTGCCGCGCACCTGGTACTCGTTGACCGGATCGGTGACGGCCTTGAAGCGGGCGGGCCACTCGCGCAGCAGCTTGAGCGCCTCGGACGACAGCGACTGGATGGCGTCGTTGTAGCGCTGGCGCAGGGTGAGGAGCGAACGGTCGCCCTCGCCCACCAGCGCATCGGCCGGATACAGGGCCAGCGCCGTCGGCAGCGCGGCATCATCGAGGTCCTTCAGCGCATGCCAGTAATGCTGGGCGCGGCTGGCGGTCTCGGCTTCGGTCTCGATGCGGCGGTTGATGCCGCGACCCTGTTCGGCGATCTCGGCCAGATAGCGCACGCGGCTGCCGGGGATCAGCACGGTGGCGCGCGGTTCCTTCAGCTCGGTATCGAGCGCGGGCGTCCACTTCTCCGCCGGCAGCTGCAGCTTCTCGCGCAGTAGGCGGCACAGGTTGGCGAACATCCAGCTGACGCCGGGGTCGTTGAACTGGCTGGCGATGGTGGGATACACCGGCACGTCGGCGTCCGCGGTCTGGAACGCCACGCGGTTGCGCTTCCACTGCTTGCGCACGTCGCGCAGTGCATCTTCGGCGCCGCGCTTGTCGTACTTGTTCAACACGATCAGCTCGGCGAAGTCGATCATGTCGATCTTCTCCAGCTGGCTGGCCGCGCCGTAGTCGCTGGTCATCACGTACATCGGGAAGTCGACCAGGTCGACGATCTCCGAATCGCTCTGGCCGATACCGGCGGTCTCGACGATCACCAGGTCGAAGCCCAGCGATTTCAGGAAGGCGATGCAGTCCTTCAGCACGGCATTGGTGGCCACGTGCTGGCGGCGGGTGGCCATCGAGCGCATGTAGATGCGGTCGCTGCGCAGCGCGTTCATGCGGATGCGGTCGCCCAGCAGCGCGCCCCCGGTACGGCGGCGGGTGGGATCGACCGAGATCACCGCGATGTGCATCTGCGGGAAGCACGACAGGAAGCGGTTCATCAGTTCGTCGGTGACCGACGACTTGCCGGCGCCGCCGGTACCGGTGATGCCGACCACCGGCGTCGGCCGCGCGGGGAACGGCGCATGCGGACCCTTGGCCCACTGCGCACGCAACTTCTCCAGCTCGGCCTCGGTATAGCGGCCATCCTCGATGGCGCTGAGCACGCGACCGATGCCGGCTTCGTCGGTGAGCCTGGGCTGCGCGGGCGCGGTGTCGCGCGCGGCGGCGGTTTCCGCGCGCGCGTCGCCGGCGCGCTTCACGACGTCCTGGATCATTTCCACCAGGCCCATCTTCATGCCGTCGTTGGGGTGGTAGATGCGCTCCACGCCGTAGGCCTGCAGCTCGGCGATCTCTTCCGGCGTGATGGTGCCGCCGCCGCCGCCGAACACGCGCACATGGCCGGCGCCGCGGTCCTTCAGCATGTCGACCATGTACTTGAAGTACTCGACATGGCCGCCCTGGTAGCTGGACAGCGCGATGCCGTCGGCGTCTTCCTGCAGCGCGGCGCGGACCACGTCCTCGACGCTGCGGTTGTGGCCCAGGTGGATGACTTCCGCGCCCTCGCCCTGGATCAGGCGGCGCATGATGTTGATGGCGGCATCGTGTCCGTCGAACAGGCTGGCGGCGGTCACGAAGCGCAGCGGCGTGGCATCGGCCTGGGCTGCGGGAAACTGGCTGGCGGGTGTGCTCACGCGTACGTCACTCACGGTACTGACAGACCCGGGATTGTAGCGGTTCGCGCGTCAGCACCTCACCAATTGCACACCAGTGCACACCGCACACGCACCCTACGGTGGCGTGCGGTCATGCTTTTCAGCACAGGCCGAACGGCAGGTCGCGCGTGGAGACCACGCGCTGGCCGACGCTGTCGCCGCGCAGGAAGCGCAGGGCGGCGTCGAGCGTTTCCGGCGCGATGGTCACGCGATGATGGCCCAGGCCGGTGGTGCTGAGCAGCGTGGCCTGCGGCCAGTAGCGCGCATACCGCTCGCCTTCGCACCACGGCACGTCGGTGTCTTCCAGGTCGTGCACGACCAGGCCCGGGCGGCCGATCTGCGGCGCGGTCGCATGCGCATGCAGCGCGCGCACGTCGTGGGCGGTGAGTTCTTGGTATTCGTCGAACAGGCGACGGCTGAGGAACTGCGCCAGCCCGACCATGCCGCCGAACCGGCGCGCGGCATCGAACGGATCCGCGGCGGGCGCCAGCAGGATCACGCGTTCGGCTTCGAGGCCGCGCGCCATCGCGATGGCGGTGGCGGCGCCGCCGAGCGAATGGCCGACGACGGCGGCCAGCGGCCCGGTGTGTTCGGCCACGCGGGCGATCGCCTCGGCGAACATCGGCAAGGTGGCGCGGCGTCCGCTGCTGCGGCCATGCGCGGGCTGGTCGAACGTGACCACCGCATAGCCGGCGCGGCGCAGCGGTTCCACCCACGGCAGGAAACGCAGGCCGAAGCTCGACCAGCCGTGCGCGAGCAGGACGGTCGGCTGGCGCGCGGGATCGCCCCAGGTATAGATGGCCAGGCGTTCGCGACCGAAGGCGAGTTCGCCGATGCGCGCACCGGCGGTCTCGCTCTGGCGCGCGCGCGTCCGGGCGCCGGGCATGGGCGTGCAGAACAGCTGGAAGGCGCGGGCCAGCGTGCTGCGCGGCGCGAGCCAGCTGCCGACGGCAAAGCGTGCGCTCAGCAGCGACAGCGCCAGGGGTTTGCGAACGGTCGTGCTATTTTGACGGACAGTGACAGCGGCCATGGTGGTGGACCTCGGGGGTGTCAGGCGGGGGTGGAGACAGCGGGGGCGCCGTAGGACGCCAGCAGGCGATCCAGGGAACGGCGGGCGAGCAGCGGCGCGTGCTTCGCGTCGTAGAGTCGGGCGTCGTGCAGGCCCTGGGCGACGGCGAACAGTTCGAAGGCGAGCAGGACGGGGTCGGTCTTCGGCGAGAGTTCGCCGGTGTCGATGCACATGCCGATCGCCTTCACCAATTGCTGGCGCAGCTGCAGCAGCCAATCGACGATGCGGTCGCGCAGCAGGCCCGGGCGGGCGTCGTACTCGTGGGCGGCGGCCAGGATGATGCAGCCATCGGGGTTGTCGCAGACCCACTGGAACCAGTTGTCCATGATGGCCCGCAACCGCGGCAGGCCACGCGGCAGGCCGATGGCCGGGCCGATCACCGCACGGGCGTAGCGATCCGCGGTCCATTCCAGCACGGTCAGCTGCAGATCTTCGCGGGAGCCGAAGTGGGCGAACACGCCGCTCTTGGACATGCCGGCGGCCGTGGCCAGTTCGCCGATCGACAGGCCTTCCAGCCCGTGGCGGGCGGCGATGTCGTACGCCCGCGCCACGATCATCTCGCGGGTGGCATTGCCTTTGTGCGTGGCGGCCTGGGGACTCATGAGGGCAGAAATAGCACGGTCGTTCGATTCCCACAATAGGCCGGAGGTCACCCCGGCGGGCGCCCCCTTGTCATCTCAATAGCGGGCGATTGGATTAAACTGGCCCCCAGCGACGACCACGGCCCACACCGGAAACGTCGCTTTTTTCTTTTCTGACAACCCGTTAGCCACGCTGAAGGCAAGCCCGCGCCGGTCCCCGCCCGCGCACCGGAGCCCACCCATGATCTTCGAAACGCTCGACACCTCCGGCCACGAACAGGTCGTCTTCTGCCACAACCCGGACGCCGGGCTGAAGGCCATCATCGCCATCCACAGCACCGTGCTCGGCCCCGCGCTGGGCGGTGTGCGCATGCGCCCCTACGCCGACAGCGCGCTGGCGCTGACCGATGCGCTGCGCCTGAGCCGCACCATGACCTACAAGAACGCGCTGGCCGGCCTGAACGTCGGCGGCGGCAAGGCGGTGATCATCGGCGACAGCAGCCAGGACAAGACCGAGGTGCTGTTCCGCTCGTTCGGCCGGTACGTCGACTCGCTGGGCGGCCGCTACATCACCGCCGAGGACGTCGGCACCGACGTCAACGACATGGAGAACGTCTACCGCGAGACCGAGTACGTGGTGGGCGTGCACCAGGTGCACGGCGGCTCCGGCGACCCGGCCCCGTTCACCGCCTACGGTGCGCTGCAGGGCCTGATGGCCACGCTGAACCGCAAGTTCGGCAATGAGGAAATCGGCAAGTACAGCTACGCCGTGCAGGGCCTGGGCCACATCGGCATGGAGTTCGTGAAGCTGCTGAAGGAGCGCGGCGCCAAGCTGTTCGTCACCGACCTCAACCCGGCGCTCGTCGAGCACGCGGTGGAGGAATACGGCGCCGAAGCGGTGAAGCCGGACGAGATCTACGACCTGCCGGTGGACGTGTTCAGCCCCTGCGCGCTGGAGTACGCCATCAACGAACAGACCCTGCCCCGCCTGAAGGCGAAGGTGATCTGCGGCACGGCGAACAACCAGATGTCGCACGTCACCGGCGTGGAAGCGGCCAAGCGCGGCATCCTGTACGCGCCGGACTATGCGGTGAACGCCGGCGGCGTGATGAACGTGTCGCTGGAGATCGACGGCTACAACCGCGAACGCGCGATGCGCATGATGCGGACGATCTACCACACGGTCGGCAAGATCTTCGACCTGGCCGAGAAGGAAGGCATCGCGCCGCAGTACGCGGCCGACCGCATCGCCGAGGCCCGCATGAAGGCGATCGGCAAGCTGAAACTGCCGCTGGGCCGCACCGCGCCGCGCTTCATGGGCCACCTGCGCGGCGAGCACTGAGACCGAAGGCGTTACCGAAAACCTGGAAGTTGGGCCGCGGAGGAGGGAGGACCGAATGCGACCGGATACCGTCAGCGGGTTTCCGCTGGGCGAAGAGTTGGATGCGTTGCGCGAGGCCGTGCAGCGGTTCGCGCAGACCGAGATCGCGCCGCGTGCGGCGCAGATCGACCACGACAATGCGTTCCCGCAGGACCTGTGGCCCAAGCTGGGCGAGCTGGGCCTGCTCGGCATCACCGTGGATCCCGAGTTCGGCGGCAGCGGCATGGGTTACCTGGCCCATCTGGTCGCGATGGAGGAGATCTCGCGCGCATCGGGCTCGGTGGGCCTGAGCTACGGCGCGCACTCGAACCTGTGCGTGTCCAACCTCTACCTCAACGGCAACGCCGCGCAACGCGCGACGTACTTGCCGAAGCTGTCCAGTGGCGAGTGGAAGGGCGCGCTGGCGATGAGCGAGCCGGGTGCCGGTTCCGACGTGGTCGGCTCGATGAGCTGCCGCGCCGAGCTGCGCGACGGCGTGTGGGTCGCCAACGGCAACAAGATGTGGATCACCAACGGCCCGGAAGCCGACGTGCTGCTGGTCTACATGCGTACCGCCGGCAAGGACGCGGGCAGCAAGTGCATGACCGCCTTCATCGTCGAGCGCGGCATGAAGGGCTTCTCCACCGCGCAGAAGCTGGACAAGCTGGGCATGCGCGGCAGCAACACCTGCGAACTGGTGTTCGAGAACTGCGAGATCCCGGCCGAGAACGTGCTGGGCGAGGTGAACCAGGGCGTGCGCGTGCTGATGAGCGGCCTCAACACCGAGCGCCTGGTGCTCAGCGGCGGGCCGATCGGCCTGATGCAGGCCGCCTTGGACATCACCCTGCCCTACGTGCGCGAGCGCAAGCAGTTCGACGCCGCCATCGGCACCTTCGGCCTGATGCAGGGCAAGCTGGCCGACATGTACACCGCGCTGCAATCCAGCCGCGCCTTCGCCTACCAGGTGGCGCGCGGTTTCGACGAAGGCCAGGGCTCGCGCGCCGCCGCGGCCGGCTGCCTGCTGCATGCCTCGGAAGCGGCCGTGCAGGTGACGCTGGAAGCCATCCAGTCGCTGGGCGGCAATGGCTACATCAACGAGTACCCGGCTGGCCGCCTGCTGCGCGATGCCAAGCTGTACGCCATCGGCGCGGGCACCAACGAGATCCGCCGCATGCTGATCGGACGGGAATTGTTCGACGGTCGCGGTTGAGCCACCCGTCGTCGTAGGGTGGGCCTTGGCCCACCGTCGGGTTCATGGATAGTGATGGCGGGCTGACGCCCGCCCTACCTCGCGGCCTCTGTACGACGCTCAATCCAGTGCGGGCCACGCCGAGGCGTCGAGCGTTTCCCGATAGCCATGCCACGCGGCGTAGGCCAGCCATGGCATCAGGACCGCCAGCCCCAGCAGCGCGGTGGCGAACCCGATCACGGTCAGCACGACCAGCAGCAGGCCCCACACCGCCATCACGCCCTTGTTGCGCATGACCGCGTGCACGCTGGAGACGGCGGCGGTCACCATGTCGACGTCGCGGTCGGCGATCATCGGCAGCGAGAACGCCGTCACCGCGAACGTCAGGGCGGCGAAGACCGCACCGATGGCGGAGCCCAGCGCCAGGAATTCCCAGAACGCGCCCGGGTCGCCGCCATCGAACGGGAAGAAGGCGCTGACCATCATCCCGGCGCGCGACCACAGCAGGATGATCACCCCCTGCCCCAGGGCGAACACCCCGGCCTGGCCGAGCACGCGCCGGGCGAGCACGAACGAATCCCGCAGGCGCGGGGTGCGCCCCTGCTCCAGACCGCGGCTCACGCAGTACAGGCCCACGCAGATCAGCGGGGCGATGAAGACGAAGCCCGACAGCAGGGTCGCCAGCAACGCGAAGCGCCCCAGGACGAACGCCAGCCAGGAAATGCCGGCGCTGACCAGCACGATCACGGCGCCGAACAGCAGGGACAGGCCGGGCGCCCGGCGCAGGTCCTGCCAGCCGGCACGCAGCCAGCGCCATGGCGCGCCCGCATCCAGGGTCGCGCAGGGCACCACGAAGGCGCGCGGCCCCGCATCGGTGGCTGGTTCGTCTGACATATCGGTCCCCTCCGGCCCGAGCATACGCCGCGGCGGGGGTTGCGGCCCTGTACGAACGGCCGATTTGCCGGCCGTCGGGGCGCGGCGGGATAATCGCCCTCTCACTCCACGCGGGAATCCCCCATGTCCGACATCGTCATCGCCGCCGCCAAGCGCACCGCCATCGGTTCGTTCCTTGGCCAGTTCAACGGCGTCCCCACCCCGACCCTGGGTGCCGCCGCCATCGCCGCGGCGCTGGAGCAGTCGGGCATTCCGGCCGCGGACGTGTCCGAGGTCATCATGGGCTGCGTGCTGCCGGCCAACCTGGGCCAGGCGCCCGCGCGCCAGGCCTCGCGCGCGGCCGGCATCCCCGATGCGGCGGGCGCCACCACCATCAACAAGGTGTGCGGCTCCGGCATGAAGGCGATCATGCTGGGCCATGACCTGATCAAGGCCGGCTCGGCCACCATCGTGGTCGCCGGCGGCATGGAATCCATGAGCAATGCCCCGCACATGATCCCGAACTCGCGCACCGGCAACCGCTACGGCAACTTCCAGGCGGTGGACCACATGGCCTGGGACGGTCTGACCAACCCCTACGACGGCCAGGCCATGGGCGTGTTCGCCGAAGCCACGGTCGCCAAGTTCGGTTTCACCCGCGAGGAGCAGGACGCCTACTCCATCGAATCGGTGACCCGCGCCCAGGCCGCGCAGGCATCCGGCGCGTTCGACGGCGAGATCGTCCCGGTCAAGGTCGCGACCCGGAAGGGTGAGGTCGAAGTGGCCACCGACGAACAGCCGGGCAAGTCCGACCTCGCCAAGATCCCCACCCTCAAGCCCGCTTTCAAGAAGGACGGCACCGTCACCGCCGCCAGCTCGTCCAGCATCTCCGACGGCGCCGCGGCCACCGTGCTCCTGAGCGCCGATGAAGCCGCCAAGCGTGGCCTGCAGCCGCTGGCCCGGATCGTGGGCCACGCCACCTATTCGCAACAGCCGGAGTGGTTCACCACCGCCCCGGTCGCGGCCATCGACAAGCTGCTCAAGCAGGTCGGCTGGACGGTCGACCAGGTGGACCTGTTCGAGGTCAACGAAGCGTTCGCCGTCGTGGCGATGGCGCCGATCAAGGAACTGGGCATCCCGCACGCCAAGGTCAACGTCAACGGCGGCGCCTGCGCGCTCGGCCATCCGATCGGCGCGTCCGGCGCCCGCCTGGTGGTCACCCTGATCAACGCGCTCCGCGTCCGGGGCCTCAAGCGCGGCGTCGCGACCCTCTGCATCGGCGGCGGCGAAGCCACTGCGATCGCGGTCGAGGTGGCCTGAGTTTTTGCGCAGTTTGGGGCGAGGGAGCGCGTGTTTTCCTTCGCCCCATAGTGTTTAACAACGGATTGACAAAGATAACCGGCCAACCGCTTGACAGCGGTAATGGGCTTGTCATCATGTTGCAGGCGCGCAATTGCGCGTTGCCTAACTAACGACGAGGAAATGCAAAGATGACCATGAACAAGGCTCTGATCGCGCTGGCTCTGGGTTTCGCCCTGGCTGCGTGCTCGAACCAGGAGCAGGCTGCTGACGCCGCCGCCGACGCCGCCGCCGCTTCGACCGAAGCCCAGGCCGCTGCCGACGCTTCCGCCGCCGCTGGCGAAGCCACCGCCGACGCCGCCCAGCAGTCGGCCGACGCCGCTGCCGCTGCCGCCGACGCTGCTTCGACCGCCGCGACCGACGCCGCTGCCGCCACCACCGGCGAAGCCGCTGACGCTGCTGCCGACGCCGCTGCCCAGGCTGCCGACACCGCCGAAGCCGCGACCGACGCTGCCAAGGAAGCCACCAAGCAGTAATCTGCTGGCGGTTGCCTGATTTAGCGTTAAAATGAGAAAGCCGCCAGTTCGCTGGCGGCTTTTTCTGTATCCGGGTCCGGCACCCCGGTTCGGCCTCCTCAACGGACGAACACAGTCGCCTTCCCGGCGTCACCTTCCACACACATACCGATTTGGGGATCCCTATGAAGATCAAGAGCACCGTCCTGCTGGTCGCCGCCGTCCTGGCCCTGAGCGCCTGCACGAAGAGCGAATCCACCGACGCCGCCGCTGCCGACGCCGCCGCTGCCGCCGACCAGGCTGCCGCCGCCGCCGGTGACGCCGCTTCCGCTGCCGGCGACGCCGCCGCTGCCGCGGGCGATGCCGCCGCCGCCGCGACCACCGACGCCGCTGCCGCTGCGACCGCCGCCGCCGGCGACGCCGCTGCTGCGACCGAAGCCGCCGCCACCGACGCTGCCGCTTCCGCTGCTGCGGCCACCGCCGACGCCGCCCAGGCGACCGCCGACAAGGCTGCTGAAGTGGCCGACAAGGCCGAAGCCAAGGCTGAAGAAGTCAAGAAGTAATCGATTCGCCTCCGCGCGCATCAGGAAGGCCCGCGCAAGCGGGCCTTTTCTTTTGCACTGCGGTTTGGCGCGTGCGGGGCTTTGTGGTCTGATGCCGCCTTTCCCGCATCCGCGTGCCGCATGCCCGCCATCGCCTCCCAACTCGACCCGCGCTCGCCCGACTTCACCGCCAACGCGGCCTATCACCGCGTCCTGGTGCAGGAACTGGACCGCCGGCTCGCGCGTGCCGCGGAAGGCGGCGGCGACAAGGCCCGCAGCAAGCACACCGAGCGCGGCAAGCTGCTCGCGCGCGACCGCATCACCGCCCTGCTCGACCCCGGCTCGCCGTTCCTCGAGATCGCGCCGCTCGCCGCCGAGGACATGTACGACGGCGCCGCACCGGCCGCGGGCATGGTGTGCGGCATCGGTCGCGTGATGGGGCTGGAAGTCGTCGTCGTGGCCAACGACGCCACCGTCAAGGGCGGCACCTACTTCCCGATGACGGTGAAGAAGCACCTGCGCGCGCAGGAGATCGCCCGCGAGAACCGGCTGCCGTGCATCTACCTGGTCGATTCCGGCGGCGCGTTCCTGCCGCTGCAGGACGAGGTCTTCCCGGACCGCGAGCATTTCGGCCGGATCTTCTACAACCAGGCGCGACTCAGCGCGGAGAACATCCCGCAGGTCGCCGTGGTGATGGGCAGCTGCACCGCCGGCGGCGCCTACGTACCGGCGATGTGCGACGAGAGCGTCATCGTGCGCGAACAGGGCACGATCTTCCTCGGCGGTCCGCCGCTGGTGAAGGCCGCGACCGGCGAGGTGGTGGATGCCGAGGCCCTCGGCGGGGCGGACGTGCACACCAGCGTGTCGGGCGTGGCCGACCATTTCGCCGAGGACGATCGTCATGCGCTGGAGATCGCGCGCGGCATCGTCGGCCACCTCAACCGCTGCAAGACCGTGCCGGTCGCACTGCGCGAGGCGCGCGAGCCGCTGTACGCCGCCGAGGAGCTCTATGGCATCGTGCCCAAGGACACGCGCCGGCCGTTCGACATCCGCGAAGTCATCGCCCGCATCACCGACGGCAGCGAACTGGACGAGTTCAAGGCGCGCTACGGCAAGACCCTGGTGACCGGCTTCGCCCATCTGCACGGCTATCCCGTCGGCATCATCGCCAACAACGGCATCCTGTTCGGCGAGAGCGCGCTCAAGGGCGCGCATTTCATCGAGCTGTGCAACCAGCGCGGCATCCCGCTGGTGTTCCTGCAGAACATCACCGGCTTCATGGTCGGCCGCAAGTACGAGAACGCCGGCATCGCCAAGGACGGGGCCAAGATGGTCACTGCCGTGGCGTGCTCGTCGGTGCCCAAGTTCACCGTGGTGATCGGTGGCAGCTTCGGCGCGGGCAACTACGCCATGTGCGGCCGCGCCTACGGCGCCCGTTTCCTGTGGATGTGGCCGAACGCGCGCATCAGCGTGATGGGCGGCGAGCAGGCCGCCAGCGTGCTCGCCACGGTGAAGCGCGACGGCATCGAAGCCTCCGGCAAGGCGTGGTCGGCGGAGGACGAGGACGCGTTCAAGGCGCCCATCCGCGACCAGTACGAAACCCAGGGCAGCCCGTGGTACGCCACCGCGCGCCTGTGGGACGACGGCATCATCGATCCGGCCGACACCCGCCGCGTGCTGGGCCTGGGCATTTCGGCCTCGCTCAACGCACCGATCGAACCGGCGAAGTTCGGCGTGTTCCGGATGTAGCCGATGTCCTCGCAGATCGTCCTCGTCACGGGCGGGAGCCGGGGGATCGGCGCGGCGACGTCGCTGCTCGCGGCCGAACGCGGTTACGCCGTAGGCGTGAACTACCGCCGCGACGCGGATGCGGCCGCGTCCATCGTGCAGCGGATCACCGCGGCGGGCGGCCGCGCCATCGCCTTGCAGGCCGATGTGTCGGATGAAGCCGACGTGGTCGCCATGTTCGACCGGCTGGACCACACGCTGGGCCCGGTGACCGCGCTGGTCAACAATGCCGGCATCCTGGAAATGCAGATGCGCGTCGACGCGATGGACGCCGACCGCATCAACCGCATCCTTGCCACCAACGTGACCGGCACCCTGCTCTGCTGCCGCGAAGCCGTGCGCCGCATGTCGACCCGCCATGGCGGCCGCGGCGGCGCGATCGTCAACGTGTCGTCGGTCGCGGCGAAGACCGGGTCGCCCGGGGAGTACGTCGATTACGCCGCGTCCAAGGGCGCGATGGATACGCTGACCGTCGGCCTGGCCCAGGAAGTCGCGCAGGAAGGCATCCGCGTGAATGCGGTCCGGCCCGGCTTCATCTACACCGGCATGCACGCGGACGGCGGCGAGCCGGGACGCGTCGAACGGGTCAAGGCCTTCGTGCCGATGCGGCGTGGCGGCCTGCCGGACGAGGTGGCCGAAGCCATCCTGTGGCTGCTGTCGTCCCGGGCGGCCTATTCCACCGGCACCTTCATCGACGTCGCCGGCGGGCGGTGAATCGGCTCCCCCGCTTCAGGCATGTGAGCGGCGCGTAGACAACTCCGGCTGGAACGTGAACCGGTGTGATGGGGCGCGTACGGCATCGCCGTTTGGCAGGCGTGATCACAGCGTGACGTTCCGCGGATTGGCGATAGTCCAATGCCCTGCCACCCCGGAGCATCCCCTGCATGTCCATCTGGAAAGACCAAGGCCCCGCAAAGAAAGAGGCCGTCCCGCCCCCCTCCGAGCCCACGCCCGCCGGCGTGCGTGAGGCCCCGGCGGTCGCCGACTTCTCCCCGACCGTGACCGCCCCGCCGGGCACCCGCGCACCGGAGCGCGCGCCGCAGGAAACGCTCAAGGAATCGCTGATCGCCTCCGACCTGACCATCGAAGGCAAGATCGAGGGCACCGGCCACATCCGCATCGCGGGCAAGTTCAAGGGCGACGTCAACGTGCAGGGCGATCTCACCATCGAGACCGGCGCCAAGCTCAACGGCGGCGTACGGGCAAAGAAGGTCACCATCGCCGGCGAGCTGGAGGGCAACATCGAATCGGCCGCACGCGTCGAACTGCTGGCGTCCGGCGTGCTGATCGGCGACGTCAAGGCCGGCTCCCTCACCGTTGCCGCCGGCTCGCGGATGCGCGGCCAGGCCGACTTCGGTTGGGACGAGCCCGCCGCCAAGGGCGGCAAGTCCGGCAGCACGGAGCCCGGCGCCGCCGCATGAGCCAACCCCGCCCTGGCAGTGCCGGC
Source organism: Pseudoxanthomonas sp. CF385 (assembly GCF_900104255.1). Classification (NCBI taxonomy): domain Bacteria; kingdom Pseudomonadati; phylum Pseudomonadota; class Gammaproteobacteria; order Lysobacterales; family Lysobacteraceae; genus Pseudoxanthomonas; species Pseudoxanthomonas sp. CF385. Next base: position 1,877,936 of record NZ_FNKZ01000001.1, on the reverse strand, counting down.
GCCACCCGCACCTGCCCGCACTGCAAGGCGACGATCCTGGAGAGCGCGGCGGTCTGTCCCGGCTGCCGCCACCATCTGCGTTTCGAACCCGGTGCGGGCGCGAATGGGGCGCCCGCGCTCACCCCGCTGCGCATCGAGGGGACGTTGCAGCCCCCCGCAGAGGGAGCGGCCTGGGAATACAGCGTGGTGCTCTCCATCCGCAACGACCGTGGCGAAGAAGTGACCCGCCAGGTTGTCGGCGTCGGCGCCATGCAGCCCCACGAGCAACGCAGCTTCGTCCTGTCGGTCGAACTCAACCCCGCCACCGGCAAAGCCGCGGGACGGCGCACCCGGCACTGACGCCCTCCCCGCCCACGGTACGTCCCGTTACACTCGGCATCGACAAGGACGCCAGCAGGGGGCTGGATGATCGTCGGCATCGATTTGGGGACCACGCATTCGCTGATCGGCTACCACGGGCCCGACGGCCCGGTGCTTATCCCGAACGCGCTGGGTGAACTGCTGACGCCATCGGTCGTCAGCGTGGATGCGGACGAGGCGCTCATCGTCGGTCGGGCCGCCGTGGACCGATTGATCACCCATCCACAGCGCACCGTCGCGAGCTTCAAGCGCTGGATGGGCACCAACCGCGTCAGCCGCCTCGGCAAGCATGCACTGCGCCCGGAAGAACTGTCGGCCCTGGTCCTGCGCGCGCTTGTCGCCGATGCGGAGAGCCATTTCGGCAGTCCCGTCACCGAGGCCGTGATCAGCGTGCCGGCGTACTTCGGCGACGCGCAGCGCAAGGCCACCCGTATCGCCGGCGAGCTGGCCGGCATCAAGGTCGAACGCCTCATCAACGAACCTACCGCCGCCGCCATGGCCTATGGCCTGCAGCAGCGCGACGGGGGCGGACGCTTCCTGGTATTCGACCTCGGTGGCGGCACCTTCGATGTCTCGATCCTGGAAATGTTCGACGGCGTGATGGAAGTCCACGCCAGCGCCGGCGACAACTTCCTTGGCGGAGAGGATTTTCTCTCCGCGTTGCGCGATGCCTGCCTGCGCGAGCTCAAGGTCGACGCAGCCAGCCTGACGGCCAGCGAAGATGCCCAGCTGAGGCGCCGCCTGGAGTCGGCCAAGCGCGAACTGTCGAACACATCCGGCGGTCCCGTAGACGTCGATATCCTGCTGGGCGGCGAGCCGCGGCGTTGGCAGATCGACGAAGCGGGCTTCTCGCGGCTGTGCGAGCCATTGGTGCAGCGCATGCGCGCGCCGCTGGAGCGGGCCATGCGCGACGCGCGCCTTGCGCCGGGCCAGCTGGACGACATCGTTCTGGTCGGCGGCGCGTCGCGGATGCCGCTGACCGCGCGGTTGGTGTCGCGGATGTTCGGTCGCCTGCCCTTGCGGCACATCAACCCGGACGAAGCGATTGCGCTGGGTGCGGCGGTGGCCGCCGGCATGAAGGCGCGCGACGAATCGCTGGAAGAGATCATCCTCACCGACGTGTGTCCCCATTCGCTCGGCGTGGACACCGCGCAGGACGACGGGCGTGGGCAGGTCACCACCGGCTTGTTCTCCCCGATCATCCACCGCAACGCGACCGTGCCGGTCAGCCGGGTCGAACGCTACCAGCCGATGCGCGACCAGCAGACGCAGGTGGAGTTCAACATCTACCAGGGCGAAAGCCCGCGCGTGGAGAACAACGTCAAGCTGGGCACGATCTCGGTGAAGGTCCCGGCGCGCGCCGCGCACGAGAACCCCGTTGACATCCGCTTCACCTACGACGTCAATGGGTTGCTGCAGGTAGAAGCCACTATCGTGGCGACCGGGCAGACCCATGAGGTGGTCCTGCAGCAGAACCCAGGCGTGCTGACCCAGGACGAGATCCGCCAGCGCCTGGCGGCGTTGTCCCAATTGAAGGTGCATCCCCGTGACCAACAGGAGAATCTCCTGGTGATCGCCCGCGCCGAGCGCCTGTACGAGGAACTTCTCTGGGCGCGTCGCGACCTTCAGGACGCCCTGGTACGCTTCCGCATGGTGCTGGACGGCCAGGATCCCCTGCAGATCCGTGAACACCGTGCCGATTTCGCGCGGATGCTGGAGAGCATCGAGGCGCAGGGGTGAACGATGGGCCGTATGCCCTGCTGGATATCGATGAGGACGCTGACGAGCGCACCATCAAGCGCGCGTATGCGCGCCTGCTGAAAGTCCACAGGCCCGATGACGATCCGGAAGGATTCCAGCGCCTCAACCAGGCCTACCAATTCTGTCTCAGCCAATTGAAGGGCGGCGGACCCGAAGCGCCACGGGGCTTCGTCTTCGACGCGCCGGGCGCACCTGCCACATCCGCCTCCGAGCCTGTGCCTGCCGTTGCCCCCTCATTCGACATCGGAACGTTCGTCGTTGCCCTGTTCGACCTCTCGCAAACGGCCAGCGGCCGCGACGTCCTCCGGTGGTTGCAGGCGCACCCGGCGTTCTATTCGATCGGTGCGCGTGAAACCCATGCTTATGAGATCGTCGACGCGCTGCTACGGAAGCCGGCACTGCCGCCGCGGCACGTGGCCGCGGTCATGCACTTCCTGGGACTGGATACGGCGGGTCCTGCGCGCGCCCAGCTCGAGACGTACGTCATCGCACTGGAGCGCTATGCACAGATGACGCTCGAAGATGCCGAATCGATCCGGAAGCCTTACGCGGAACCCTCTTCCTCATCGTCCTCCGGCAGCTTGGGTTGGTCCTTCGGCGTGGCCATTTGGATGATGCTACTAGCGATGCTTTCAGTGACACGCTGTTCCGGAGCGGCACCATGACCGACGCCTTTGCCCTCCTCGGCCTGCCCGCAGACGCGGACGAACGCGCCATCAAGCGTGCCTATGCCCGCCTGCTGAAGACGACACGGCCGGACGAGGATCCGGCGGGGTTCCAGCACTTGCACGAGGCCTATCAGGAAGCGTTGTCGCTGATACGCGGACAGGTGCTCGAGGTAGCCGGCGCCGATGCGTACAGTGCCGAGGCCTCGCCGGATACGCCGGCGCCGGATACCTCATCTCCCGCGCTGCATGCGGGACATTCAAGCGCGCTAGCGCACGAGCCCCCCACGCCCCGGATCGACGAGGCAACGTTGCGCGCGGAGTTGATCGCCCGCGCGGAGGGAGATCTGCCTTCTGCGTTCCGCCACTACCTTGAGCACCATCCCGCCCTGTACGGCCTGGAAGTGAAACGCCGCATCGGGCAGGCAATCTTCGAGAGCATTGCGTACGAAGAAGTGCAGGTGCGGCCCGGGACCCTGGCCGTCCTCGCGGAGTTCTTCGGGTTCACCCCACCGGAGTGGGTGGAACGACGCCAGCAGGTCTTGCAGGCGGTCTCCACGGAGAACACTGACGCCTTCGACGAGGACCGACCACTGACCATCCGACAGCTGAAGCGCGCCTTCGGATGGCCCCTCGCGCTCGTCCTGGCGTGCGTCCCCGGTTTCGCATTTCGCGCAGCGCGTCTGTCGCAACGACTGACGGCGGATTACGGCGATGACGTGCCGGGCCTCGATGGCCGACAGCAGGTCTTCTTCGAGCGCATTGCCGACCCTTTCTATGCCGGTCCATGGCGCTGGGCGACCGTCCTCGTCACCGCGGCGTTCGCGACCCTGGCTATCGCCAGTCTGTGTGCGGTGGTCGGGCTCGCGCCCGAGCGCCAACAGCGCATGATGGGTCTCGCGTTCGTCGCCGTGGCCGGCATGTTGTGCATCTGGCACGCGATGCGTGCTCTGTGGGCGCTACGCGAACGGCCTGCCACCCTGCATTCGCCATGGATCGCACTGATGCCGGTCTGGCTGGCCGTCGCGGGATTGTGGGTGGCCTGGTGGCTGCCGCAGCTGCCGGCGCTCGCGTTCGCGCTCGTGCTGCCCGCCGCGCTGCTCCATTTCCGCCAGTTCTTCGATGCGCTGCGTTTCGCGGTCGGCACGAGTTGGCTTGTGCGTGCGCTGCCCATGCCTGACCTGCCGTCGCCCTGGTTGCTTGCGCTGGCAGGCGCCGCCATCGGCATGACCGCCTGCGACTGGGCCTACGCGAAGCGGCACCGGATCAGCATCGCGGCCGCCGCCGGCAACCGCTGGACGACGATCGCGTCTTTCACGGTGTTCGTGGGACTGGGCATCGCGGGTCTGGCGATCCGTTACGGTTGATCCGCCAACTCAACCACACCCGTCGCAGCCGCCGCAGTCCTTGCCGGCGATCCGGCCGTTCACCAGGCTGCCGGCCGGTGCGATCCACCGGCCCAAGGCATGCTGCCAGTTCGACCGGCCTTCGCGCAGCAGCGGCAGCGCCAGCGCGATCCGCGCCTTGCGCAGTGGACCGGGAAACTGCTTCTTCAGCACCACCCACGCGCTGGCCACCACCAGGATCGCGATGACGGCGTACTGCAGGGCGAGCGAGGCGTCCATCGCTCAGCCGGCCCCCAGTGCGCTGGCGACCTGGTAGGTCAGCAGCGAGGCCAAGTAGGCCAGTGCGAAGAGATAGAACGTCGCGAAACCCATCTGCTTCCACGAGTTGGTCTCGCGCTTGATCGTCGCCAGCGTGGAGATGCACATGGGCGCATAGATGAACCACACCAGCAGCGACAGCGCGGTCGCAAGTGACCAACCATCGCTGATCACCGGCGTCAGCGCCTGGATGGCCGCGTCATCGTCGGCGGCGGACAGCGCATAGATCGTCGCCAGCGACGACACCGCGACTTCGCGCGCGGCCAGGCCGGGGATCAACGCGATGCAGATCTGCCAGTTGAACCCCAGCGGCGAGAAGAACACGGCCATCGCATGGCCGATGCGGCCGGCGAAGCTGTAGTCGATCGCCGGGCCGATCGCGCCCTCGGGCGGCGCCGGGAAGTTCAGCAGGAACCACAACAGGATCGTCAGCGCCAGGATGATGCCGCCGACGCGCTTGAGGAAGATCATCGCGCGCTCCCACAGGCCGATCAGCAGATCGCGTGGGTGCGGGATGCGGTAGGACGGCAGTTCCAGCAACAGAGCGTGCTCGCTCTTGTCGCGACGCCACTTCTTCATCACCCACGACACGATCAGCGCGCTGGCGATACCGGCGGCGTAGAGGCCGAACAGCACCAGGCCCTGCTGGTTGAAGACGCCCCACACGGTCTTCTGCGGAATGAACGCGCCGATGAGCAGCGCGTACACCGGCAGCCGCGCCGAGCAGGTCATCAGCGGTGCGACCAGGATCGTCGCCAGGCGGTCGCGCGGATCCTGGATGCTGCGCGTGGCCATGATGCCGGGGATGGCGCAGGCGAAGCTCGACAGCAGCGGGATGAAGGAACGGCCCGACAGCCCGGCCGACGCCATCATGCGGTCGAGCAGGAACGCGGCACGCGGCAGGTAACCGCTCTCTTCCAGCGCCAGGATGAAGGCGAACAGGATCAGGATCTGCGGCAGGAACACGACGACGCCGCCGAGGCCGGCGATGATGCCGTCCACCAGCAGGCTATTGAGCGGCCCTTCCGGCAACAGTGCACCGGCCCACTCGCCCAGCGCGCCGCTGCCGGCTTCGATCAGGTCCATCAGCGGCGTGGCCCAGGCGTACACCGCCTGGAAGATCAAAAACATCACCACCGCCAACGCCAGCAGACCGAACACCGGATGCAGCAGCCAGCGGTCCAGCGCGTCGTCGACCTTGGCCGTCCGGGTGGGCATGCTCACCGCCAGCGAGAGCAGGCGACGCGTCTCGGCGTGGAGGTCCGTGCCTTCGGCCAGGCGCTGGGTCGGTTCGTGCGGTTTTGCCGCGGTGCGGTCGATCTGTTCGACCAGTGCGCGCGCACCGTTATGCTTCACCGCGACGGTCTCGACGACCGGCACGCCCAGCTCGCGCTCGAGCGCGGCGAGATCGATGGCGATGCCGCGGCGCTGCGCGGCATCCATCATGTTGACGGCGAGGATCATCGGCTTGCCGAGCTCGCGCACTTCCAGCGCGAAGCGCAGGTGCAACCGCAGGTTGGTCGCATCGACCACGCAGACGAGCACGTCGGGCGCGGGTTCGCCGGGATAGAAGCCGCGGCAGACGTCCCGGGTGACCGCTTCGTCCAGGCTCGCCGCGTGCAGGCTGTACGCGCCCGGCAGGTCGAGCACGGCGTACTGCCGTCCCGACGCGGCGGAATGCAGGCGGCCTTCCTTGCGTTCCACCGTCACACCGGCGTAATTGGCGACCTTCTGGCGGCTGCCGGTCAGCTGGTTGAACAGTGCGGTCTTGCCGCAGTTCGGATTGCCGACCAGCGCCAGCCGCAGCGTCGAGGCTTCGGCCGCGCTCATGCCGTGGCTCCGTTGCGCAGGCGGATGCGCGCGGCTTCGGAACGGCGCAGCGCGAAGCGGGTGAAGCCCACCTGCACCAGCAGCGGCTCGGCGCCGAGCGGACCCTTCGCGACCACTTCCACTTCCTCGCCGTTGACGAAGCCCAGTTCGCGCAGGCGACGGGCGATCGAGTCCTGGGGACCGTGGTCTTCCACGGTATCGACGATGGCGGGGGTACGCGAAGGCAGGTCTGTCAGGATCACGCCGGGCTCTCAAATGCGAACTATTCTCATTGTAGCATCGCCGCAGTGCAGGAAGGCCGCAACGCAGCGTGCCGTTATCATTCGGCGACTTCGCAAGGAACGGTCGCAATGGCGGAATTGCCGCAGGAACACCCCCTCGTGCTCGGACGCACCGGCGCCATCGCCCGCCTGCGGCTGGACCGTCCCGCCCTCCACAACGCCTTCGATGCAGGCCTGATCTCGGCCCTGACCGCCACGCTGGAACAGCTGGCCGCGGACGCCGACGTGCGCGTGGTCGTGCTGGAAGGCAGCGGGGCGTCGTTCTCGGCCGGCGCGGACCTGAACTGGATGCGCGGCATGGCCGCCGCCAGCGAGGCGGAGAACCGGCAGGATGCGCTCGCCCTCGCCCGTCTCATGCGCACGCTGGACGAACTGCCAAAACCGACCATCGCCCGCGTGCACGGCGCTGCCTTCGGCGGCGGCGTGGGCCTGGTGGCCTGCTGCGATATCGCCATCGGCGTGCCGGCGGCGAAGTTCGGCCTGACCGAAAGCAAGCTGGGCCTGCTGCCGGCGGTGATCTCGCCCTATGTGATCGCGGCCATAGGTGCGCGCGAGGCGCGCCGCTGGTTCGCCACCGCCGAGATCTTCGACGCCGCCACCGCGCTGCGGATCGGCCTGCTGCACGAGGTGGTCGAAGCGGAGGCGCTCGATGCCGCCATCGAACGCCAGATCGCGCTGCTGCTGAAGGCGGGTCCGCTGGCCGCCGCCGGCGCGAAGCGACTGGTCGCGCGCGTCGCGGCCACCGCTGACCGCGACAGCATCGATGGCGACAACGCCGACCTGATCGCCGGATTGCGCATCTCGCCGGAAGGCCAGGAAGGCCTGTCCGCCTTCCTCGACAAGCGCGCGCCCGGCTGGGCGAAGGACTGAACCGATGATCGATCATCTGGGCATCGAAGTCGCCGATTACGCGCGCAGCCGCGCGTTCTACGAACGCGTGCTGGGTACTCTGGGCTACGGCGTCGTCATGGACGTGACGCGCGAGATGACCGGAGGCTATGAGGGTTGCGGCTTCGGCCCGCCGAATCGACCGCATTTCTGGGTCGGCAAGGGCAGTGGCGAGCCAGGCCGCGGTTCGCACATCGCGTTCAGGGCAGGCAGCCGCGCGCAGGTCGACGCATTCCATGCCGCGGCACTGGCGGCCGGTGCGCGCGACAACGGCGCCCCCGGACTGCGCGAGCATTACCACCCGAACTACTACGGCGCCTTCGCCATCGATCCGGACGGCCACAACATCGAAGCCGTCTGCCACCTGCCCGCGGACACCGACGCCTGATGTTCTCCAAGATCCTGATCGCCAATCGCGGCGAGATCGCCTGCCGCGTCATCCGCACCTGCCGTCGGCTGGGCATCGCCACCGTCGCCGTGTACTCCGAGGCCGACGCCGATGCGCAGCACGTGCGCCAGGCCGACGAGGCCTACCTGATCGGCGGACCGCGCCCGGCGGACAGCTATCTGCGCGGCGATGCCGTCATCGCGGCGGCCAAGGAGGCTGGCGCGCAGGCCATCCATCCCGGTTACGGCTTCCTGTCCGAGAACGCCGACTTCGCCGATGCGGTCGCGGCCGCGGGCCTGGTGTTCATCGGCCCGTCCGGCCCATCGATGCGCAAGATGGGCAGCAAGGCCGGCGCGAAGGAGCTGATGGCGGCGGCAGGCGTCCCGGTCGTGCCCGGCTACACCGGCGAGGACCAGTCGCCGAACACGCTGTCGCGCGAGGCCGCGCGCATCGGGTTCCCGCTGATGATCAAGGCGGCCCATGGCGGCGGTGGCAAGGGCATGCGCGTCGTCCACCGACTGGAGGACTTCATCGCCCAGTTGGAAAGCTGCCAACGCGAGGCCGCCAATGCCTTCGGCCGCGACCGCGTGCTGCTGGAACGCTACGTGTCCTCGCCGCGCCATATCGAGATCCAGGTGTTCGCCGATGCGCACGGCCACACGTTGCATCTCAACGAACGCGAGTGCTCGGCGCAGCGCCGCTACCAGAAGGTGCTGGAAGAATCGCCCTCGCCGTTCCTGACACCCGCACTGCGCACGGCGATGGGCGATGCCGCGGTGAAGGCCGCGCAGGCCATCGACTACGTCAACGCCGGCACGGTGGAATTCATCGTCGATCCCGACGGACAGTTCTACTTCATGGAGATCAACACGCGCCTGCAGGTGGAGCATCCGGTGACGGAACTGGTCACCGGCCTGGACCTGGTGGAGTGGCAGCTGCGTGTCGCGGCCGGCGAGCCCTTGCCGCTGGCGCAGGACGACATCCGCCAGCACGGGCACGCCATCGAAGTACGCCTGTACGCGGAAGATCCGGAAGCCGGCTTCCTGCCCGGTTCGGGGCGCCTCGAGCGGCTCGTCCTGCCCGACGCTTCGCCGGGCGTGCGGATCGATGCCGGCGTGGTCGAAGGCGACACGGTGACGATCTTCTACGACCCGATGATCGCCAAGCTGATCGTGCATGGCGCGGACCGCACCGAAGCCCTCGCCCGCCTGCGCGAAGCACTGGCCGGGTGCGACATCGCCGGACCCAAGTCCAACATCGCGTTCCTGGAGCGGCTGGCACGCCACCCGGCGATCGTCGAGGGCCGGATCGACACCGGCTACCTGGACCGCCACCTGGACGAGTTCATGCCGGCGCCGGGGTTGCCCGCCGGCCACCGGGTGGCCATCGCCGTGGCCGAACTGCTCCGCCAGGAAACCGAAGCGCAGGCCGCCTCATCGCGCAGTCAGGAGCCCGGCTCCCCCTGGGCGATCACCGACGGCTGGCGGCTCGGCCATGCGGGCGCCCGCCCGCTGGCGTTCCAGCACCGCGGTGAGGCCTGGGAAGGCCTGGCGCACGGCCATGGCGGCCGCTACCGGGTCGAGCTCGCCGACGGCCAGCACCAGGTGGAGGCGGCGCGGCTGACCGGCGACCAGCTCGGATTGCGTATTCATGGACAGGCGCGGCGATTCCGCGTCCTGCGCCACGGCACCCGCCTGACGCTGCATGATGGGGAACAACGGACGACGGTGGAGACGGTGCCTGCCTACCGGCGCGCGGATGCGGCCGAGGCGACAGGCAGCGGGAAGATCGTCGCCCCGATGCCGGGACGCGTGGTGCTGGTGAAGGCGCAGCCCGGCGATGCGGTCGCGGCCGGACAGGAGTTGCTGGTGATGGAAGCGATGAAAATGGAACTTGCCGTCAAGGCGCCACGCGATGGCGTGGTGGCGGACGTGCGCGCCAGCGCCGGCGACTTTGTCGAGGCCGATACCGTCCTCGTGGCGTTGGAATGAGGGTCGCCATGGCGCCGCTGCGACCGTTGACCGCCCTGCTGCTCGCGGCCAGCCTGTTGACCGGATGCGTCATGTTCGAACAAGCCCCTGCCCCGCTCGCCTGCGATCCGGATCTGGTCGGCCGCTGGATTCCCCTGCCCGACAGTCCGCAGGACCGCGTGCCGCTGGGCAAGGACGATTACGCGGAGGTCGATGCGCGTTGCCACGTCCGCCTGCGCGACAACAACCGCCGCGATGAACCCGGCTTCGATGCGCTCGGCTTCCAGGTCGATGGCGAGCGCTATCTGGCGCTGGGGTTCGAGGAACTGGAAGGCCTGTTCGGCACCGGCCAGGAGGCGCCGCCCACGCCCAAGGGCATGCCGGCAGGCGCCGTCACGTTGCTGAAATACCGTATCCATGACGATACGCTGCAGATCGCGATGCTCGACACGGTGACCATCATGCAGCGCGTCCAACAGGGCACTCTCAAGGCCCGCGAGACCGACGCCAGCACGTATCTCTTCGAAGGCAGCCCCGCGCAGCTGCGCACCCTGCTGGGCGAGCATCCGGAGTTGTTCGAGGCCTTCGACGGCAAGGCCAAGACCCTGCGCATGCGCCGGGCGAAGGCGGACAAGCGCCCATGAGCACGCACACGCCTCCGGCTGTGGCCAACGATTTCGTGCGCATCGTCGAGGTCGGCCCGCGCGACGGCCTGCAGAACGAGAAAACGCAGGTCGCCACCGCCGATAAAGTGGAACTGATCGACCGCCTGTCGCGCACCGGCTTGCTCACCATCGAGGCCACCAGTTTCGTCAGCCCCAAGTGGGTGCCGCAGCTGGCGGACGCCGCCGAGGTGTTCGCCGCCATCACCCGGCGCCCTGGGACCTCGTACCCGGTGCTCGTGCCGAACGAAACCGGCTACGACCGCGCGCGCGCCGTGGGCGTGGAGGAAGTGGCGGTGTTCACCGCCGCGTCGGAAGCCTTCAACCAGAAGAACATCAACGCGTCGATCGACGAATCGATCGAGCGTTTCCGGCCCGTGCTGGCGCGCGCCGCCGCCGATGGCGTCAAGGTCCGCGGCTACGTCTCCACCGTGCTCGGCTGCCCCTACCAGGGCGACGTGCCGCTGGCGGACGTGGTGCGCGTGGCGAAGCGATTGCACGCACTGGGGTGCTACGAGATTTCGCTGGGCGACACCATCGGCGTAGGCACGCCGCGCAAAGCCGCGGACATGCTGAAGGCGGTCGCCGACGAAGTACCCATGCCGGCGCTGGCGGTGCACTTCCACGACACCTACGGCCAGGCGCTGGCGAATCTGCTGGCCTGCCTCGACGTCGGCGTGCGCGTGGTCGATGCCGCAGTATCCGGTGCCGGTGGCTGCCCGTACGCGAAGGGCGCGAGCGGCAACGTCGCCAGCGAGGAAGTGGTCTACCTGCTGCATGGCCAGGGCCTGCGCACCGGCGTGGACCTGGACCTGCTCGCCGAGACCGGACGCTGGCTCGCCGCGCGCCTGGGCCGCGAAACCGGCAGCCGCGTCGGCAAGGCACTGGCGGCTGCGGCATGACCCACGACGCGGCCAGCGACGGGTTCGATCTGCAGGCGCTCGTCGCCGCGCTGGAGAGCGCCGCGGCAGAACGCGGCACGGACGACGCCACGGCCAACCTGCTGCGCCAGGCGCGCAAAGCGCTGCTCGCCAAGCAGCACGAAGCCGACACCGAGCGTTCGCGCTACCGCAACCTGTTCGATGCCGTGCCCGATCCGGTCAGCATCATCGCCGAGGACGGCACCGTACTGGACCTCAACAAGGCCGGCATGCAAGCCTACAAGCGGCCGCCGGAAGAGATCGTCGGGCGCAACATCAACGTGTTGAACCCGGACCTGCCGCGCGACCATTTGGTGCCGGTGTGGGAAACGTTGAACCGTGGCGAGACCTACGTCATCGAAGTCACCAACATGCGCGGCGACGGGACCCGGTTCCCGGTCGAAGTGCATTCGGCCAACATCAATTTCGACGGCCGCAAGAGCATCGTCGCGGTGGCGCGCGACATCAGCAGCCGCCGGCTCGCGGAAATGCGCTACCGCGAGCTGATGGAGACGATCGACAAGGGCATCGTGGTGAACAACCGCGACCTGGTGGTGCAGTACTGCAACGGCGCGGCGATGCGCATCTTCGGCATCCGCGAGGACCAGCGCGTCAATCACGAGTTGTCGCTCGACCGCTGGCACGTGGTCGACGAACACGGCCGCGAGATGCAGCGCAACGAGCTTCCCGCGCAGCGTGCCCTGAACAGCGGGCAGATGGTGGAGAGCGTGCTGCTGGGCATGTACCACCGTGAGCGCAAGCACCTGATCTGGGTGACGGCGACGTCGGTGCCGCAGTTCGCGCCCGGCGAGAGCCGCCCATCGCAGGTGACCACGCTGTTCAGCGACGTCACCGAGCTCAAGCGCGACAGCGCGCTGTTCGACCGCGCGCAATCGCTGGCCCACATCGGCGGCTGGGAATGGGACATCGGCCGCGACCGCATGTACCTCACCGACGAAGCGCAGCGCATCCTCGGTGCGGCACGTCCGCTGATCACCCTGGACGACATGCTCACCTGCCTGCGCGAGGCCGACCGCCGCCGGCTGCGCGGCGCGCTGGATCTCGTCACGGCCGGTGGCAAGGGCTTCGACCTGGAGTTGCAGGGCACGCAGGCCGACGGCCATCCGTTCTGGATCCGCGTGATCGGCGATGCGGAGCCCGGCGACCCGGGCGCTTCGCGCATCACCGGCACCATGCAGGACATCTCGCAGGACAAGCAGGCCGAAGAGACGCTGCGCATCCAGGCGCGGACCGACCCCCTCACCGGGCTGATGAACCGCGACGCCGTGCTGACCGAACTGGGCGCGCGCCTGTCCGATCCCGAGCGCGCGCAGGTGGCGGTGCTCTACATCGACCTGGACCGCTTCAAGATGGTCAACGACGTCCTCGGCCACAACGCCGGCGACGAACTGCTCGTGCAGGCCTCCGACCGCATCCGCGGCGCCGTGGGCACCGACGGCATGATCGCCCGCTTCGGCGGCGACGAGTTCCTGGTGATCTGCGACGCCGGCGACGACCCGCAGCTGCCCGAGCAGCTGGCGCACGCGGTGCTGGGCGCGTTCGCGGACTCGTTCCGGTTCGGCAAGGACGAATTCGCCATCACCGCGAGCATCGGCTTGGCCGTGGCGCCGGGCGACGGCCTGCGGCCGCAACAGCTGATCCAGAATGCCGACATCGCGATGTACGACAGCAAGCATCGCGCACGCAACGGATGGCAGAGCTTCACCCAGGAGCTGGCGCAGCGGCAGCAGGACCGCCTGCAGATCGAAACGCAACTGCGGCGCGCGGTGGACAACGAGGAATTCCGCCTCGTCTACCAGCCGCAGGTCGACCTGCGCAACGGCCACATCATCGCGGCCGAAGCGCTGATCCGCTGGCAGAACCACCAACTGGGCGAACTGCGCCCCGACGTGTTCATCAGCCATGCGGAGACCACCGGCGACATCGTGCGGATCGGCAGTTGGGTGCTGCGCGAGGCCTGCCGCCAGGTGGCCGCGTGGCGCGACCAGGGACTGGGCATCGTGCGGGTGGCGGTCAACGTCTCGTACCGGCAGTTCGCCGGCGACGACCTCGCCGATCGCGTGCGCGCGATCCTCGCCGAATTCGACCTGCCGGGCGCCGCGCTGGAGCTGGAATTCACCGAGCGCGTGCTGATCGAGGACGCGCCGGCCACGCTGCGCACCTTCGCCGACCTGCGCCAGTTGGGCGTGGTACTGACCATCGACGACTTCGGCGAGGGCTACAGCGCGCTGAACTACCTGCGCCGGCTGCCCATCCACGGCCTCAAGCTGAGCCCGCTGTTCACCGAAGGCGTGCCGAACAACCGCTCCGACGTCGCCGTCTGCCAAGCGGTCTCGGCCATCGCCCGCAGCCTGGGGCTGGGACTGGTCGCCGAGGGCGTCGAATCCGAAGCACAGCGCCAGTTCCTGCTCAACCTGGGCGTCCCGGTGGGTCAGGGCTTCCTGTTCGCCCCGGGCCTGTCGCCGGACGAATTCGCACGGCGGCTGGCCGACACCCCGCTGGAGCGCGCGTTGCACGCCTGAATCCCGCATAGAGTGGGCAGGTGTGGGAGCGACGTCAGTCGCGATGAGGCTTCACAGGGAACGTTCATTCGCGACTGACGTCGCTCCCACGGGACGCACGCCCGTCACCGGCATTGCCCCCCGCCATCGCGTAAAATGCGGCCCTTTCCGCAGCAGGTCCGCCGCATGCAGCTTTCCGATACCCGCGCCGTCATCACCGGCGGCGTCTCCGGCCTGGGGCTGGCCGTCGCCCGTCATCTGGTCCAGCACGGCGGCAAGGTCGCCCTGTTCGACGTCAACGACGACAAGGGCGCCGCCGCCGTCGCGGAGCTGGGAGAAGCCAACGCGCGCTACGTCCGTACCGACGTCACCGACGAAGCCGGCGTGTCCGCCAACATCGCCGCCGCGAAGGCGTTCCTCGGTGGCCTGAACGCCGCGATCAACTGCGCCGGCATCCTCGGCGCGGGACGCGTGCTCGGCAAAGAGGCACCGATGCCGCTGTCCACGTTCCAGTCGACCGTGATGGTCAACCTGGTGGGCAGCTTCAACGTGGCCAAGGCAGCGGCGGATGCAATGCAGCACAACACCCCGAACGCCGACGGCGAACGCGGCGTCATCGTCAACACGGCGAGCGTGGCGGCGTACGAAGGCCAGATCGGCCAGGCGGCCTACTCGGCGTCGAAGGGCGGCGTGGTCGGCATGACCCTGCCGATGGCCCGCGAGCTCTCGCGCTTCGGCATCCGCGTGATGACCGTGGCGCCGGGCATCTTCTGGACGCCGATGGTCGACGGCATGCCCGAGGCCGTACAGCAGTCGCTCAGTGCGTCGATCCCCTTCCCGTCCCGCCTGGGCAAGCCGGAGGAGTTTGCCGATCTGGTCGCCTACATCCTCGGCAACACCTACCTCAACGGCGAGACCATCCGCCTGGACGGCGCCGTGCGGCTGGCGCCGAAGTAAGTCCACCGAACTCTTTCCCTTACTACCTACGGTTCATCCATGAAGGCTTTCGACATCAAGAAGGGCAACGTCGTCGAACACAACGGCGGCGTGTACCAGATCCGCGACATCGAGCGCAGCTCGCCGCAGGGCCGCGGCGGCAACGTGCGCTTCCGTTTCATCATGTACAGCGTGCCGGGCGGCAACAAGCTCGACGCCAGCTTCGACGCCGACGACAACCTGTCCGAAGTGGAGCTGCTGCGCCGCCAGGCGACGTACTCCTACAAGGACGGTGACGCGTTCGTGTTCCTTGATGACGAGGACTACACGCCGTACACGCTGGATGCCAATGTCATCGGCGACGATGCCGGTTACATCACCGACGGCCTGAGCGGCTGCTACGTGCAGGTGATCGACGAACTGCCGGTCGCGCTGCAGCTGCCGCAGCACGTGACCCTGGAAGTGGTGGAAACCCCGCCGGAACTGAAGGGCGGCACCGCCACCAAACGCCCGAAGCCGGCCAAGCTCAGCACCGGCATCGAGATCATGGTGCCGGAGTACATCACCAACGGCGAGCGCATCCTGGTCAACACGACCACCGGCGAATTCGGCGGCCGCGCCGACTGACGCGCCGTTACGACGCGCCTGCGGCCGCCAGGGCCCGCAGGCGCGCGCCGATCGTCTCCACATTGGCCTCGATGCCGCGAAGCGCTTCGCGTTGCTCCTCAGGAAGCCAGCGCTCCAGATCGCGACGCAACGATGCGTCCTGGCTACGCAGCCGCGCCACCCTCGCCTGCGCTTCAGCGGCGATACGCGTGCGCTCCACCGATTGCGGCAATCCGTAGCCTTCCTGTGCGAGTTCCGCGGGCCGGCTGACGAAGCTGGTGTCGCCCAGCCAGGCCTTCAGCGCCTGCACGGCGAGCGCGGCATCCTCGGGCACGTCGCGCCCGAGGTACCGCCGCTTCAGTTCGTCGCGCAACAGCAACTGCTGCCGGCGCAGCGCCGCGGTCTCCAGCACCAGCAATGCAGCGCTCGCTTTCAAGTCAGCGTCGGGCATCCAGCGCGCGCGTTCGCCCGGCGCCAGCGACAGCCACGCTTGGACATCGCGCTGCGGCAATGCCAGCGCCTCGCGCGCGACGGCGAACAATGCGTCGTAACGTGCGCTCGCCGGTTCGAAGTAATACCCCTGGCGCCGGGCCTGCTCTGCATCGTCGAGTGGGCTGCGATCGGCGATACCCTCCCGCGCCAGTTTCTCCAGCAGACCCGTGGGCGTGATACTCGCCAAGGGTGCTTTCGCCAATCGCGGCACCCCGTCGTGCAGGAGTTTCCAGGTCTCGACGGCGCAGTTGTTGCTGATGAAGTAGTAGCGTCCGTCATAGCTCCAGTGCAGCTGCGCGGCCCGCTCCAGCAGCGACGCGATCTCGTCCTGGCGCAGACGCAGCGGAATGGATTGCAGGCCACGCAGCTCGACCTTCGTGTACTCCTCGATCACCTGGTCCAGCGGCAGCAGGAACAACCTGGACGGATAGGATCCGGTCAACCCGCGCCAGCCGGAGATCTGCACATCGCCCACGAACGCGCGGAACGACACCACACGGTGGTGGGCGAGATCCAGACGGCAGTCGGGACCGGGCGGGCGTCCCGGCGCGCACACCACCAGCCGTAGCATGCTGTGGCCCCAGCGGCTCATCGCCTGCGTGTTGCCTTCGGCCAACAGGTAGTCAACTTCGTAGACGCGCGCGGGATCCATCGCGAGCAGGGCCGCGTCGCCGCGAGCGGCGTCGGCTTCCAGGAACGGCAGGCCGGGCGCGCACGCCGCGTCGACCGCCGGCTCGCCGAAATGCATCGCGAAATGGCGATGCAGGGCTGGGCGCCGGCATGCATACGTCGGATCGAGCACGTAGTGCTCCAGGTTCACCGCCACGAATTCCGACGGTCGCGTCAGCTCGTAACGATCCGGGCTGCGTGCGGTGAAATCGTTGCGGCTGCGCCGACCTGCGATGCGGAATACGCTGCGCTGCCAACCCGCCAGGTCGCGCAGGCGCGCATCCCCGGACAAGACATTGCGATGCGCGCGGTCGTACGCGTGGGCGAGTTCGTGGACGAGCGCCTTGCGCGCAGCGGAGGCGTCCGGATTGTCCAGCAGGTCACGATCGAGCCACAGCCGCCGGCCATGGCGACGGCCCTGCACGTCGTGCGGCAGATCGGTGCGCCATGCCAGGACCAGATCCCGCGGCAATCCGCCCCGCCACGCGCGCGGCAAACGGGCGAGGACATCGTCGACGAGCGTCTGTGTGGCCGCGACCTGCGCCGCATCCAATCCCGCAGGATCGACGCGGACGGCGAAAGCAGGAATGGCGTGGCCCATCAGCACGCAGGCCAGGGCCACGCCGATGCGCCGGCCCCATGGCCGACGCGGCACCATCAACGCGCCAGGATCGCCTGCGCCAGCTGCATGTCGCTGGCACGACGCGCGGCTTCGTCCGTCTCGCGCAGGTGGCGCAGCGCGGCTTCCAGCTGCGCGCCGCGGATGCGGCCATGGCTGGCGACGAAGCTGGCGGCATCCTCGCGTGCCTGCAGGACGATCTTGTCGTCGCCGGAGGAGCTGTCGGAGGACGCGGACGAACCCGCGGACGACGCGCCCGCGGAGCTGCCGGCAAAGCTGCCGGCCAGGGCGGGGACGGAAAGCGCCAGCAGCACGCCGGCCAGGATCAAACGGGACATGGAATCTTCCGGTGGGCACGCCGTCGGCGGCGCGGTGCGCAAAGCCTACCCGCAAACGCTGCGCGCAGGATGAACCCGCATCACCCTTGCGCGTCGAAGAGCTTGCCGGGATTCATCAGTCCGTTGGGATCCAGCACACGCTTGACGCCACGCATCACCGCGATCTCTTCGGCGCTCCGTGTGCTTTCCAGGTAGCCTTTCTTCACCAGGCCGATGCCGTGTTCGGCGGAAATGCTGCCCTGGTGGCGCTGCAGCGACGCGGCCAGCAGCTTGGTGACCTGCTCGCATTGGGTGACGAAATCCGCATCCCCCACGTCGTCGGGCTTGAGCACGTTGATGTGCAGGTTGCCGTCGCCGATATGACCGAACCAGACCACGTCGAACTGCGGGTAAGCCTCGCCCAGCAAGGCCTGGGTCTCCGCGAGAAAGGCCGGCATCGCGGAAATCCGCACCGACACGTCGTTCTTGTAGGGCTTGTAGCGGGCGAGCGCTTCGGTGATGCCCTCGCGCAGGCGCCACAGTTGCGCGGCCTGGGCGTCGGATTGGCTGATCACGCCATCGCTGACCCAGCCCTGCTCCATGCAGGCTTCGAAGGCCGCCATCGCCGCGGCTTCCTTCGCCTCGTCGCCGATGGCGAATTCGGTGACCACGTAGTACGGATGCACCTCGTCGAACGGCTTCTGCGCGCCGTGCGCCAGCACGTGGTGCAGCGCTCGGTCGGTGAAGAACTCGAAGGCCTCCAGTTGCAGGCGCTCGCGGAATGCCGCGAACACCTGCATCAGCACGTCGAACGACGGCAGCGCCAACAGCATGACGTTGGTCGGCGGCGGCGGATCGGTCAGGCGCACGGTGGCTTCGACCACCACGCCCAGCGTACCCTCCGAGCCGATGAACAAATGGCGCAGGTCGTAGCCGCTGGAATTCTTGATCAGCGCCTTGTTGAGCTCCAGCACCTCGCCGGCGCCGGTGACGACCTTCAACCCGGCGATCCACTCGCGGGTGTTGCCGTAGCGGATCACCCGGATGCCACCGGCATTGGTCGCGATATTGCCGCCGATGGCGCAGGAACCGCGCGCGGCGAAGTCCACCGGATAGACCAGCCCATGCTCGCGCGCCGCGTTGTGCACGGCTTCCAGCGGCATGCCGGCCTGCACGGTGAGCGTGCGGTCCACCGCATTGAAATCGAGCGCCTGGTTCATGCGCTCCAGGCTGAGCACCAGCTCTCCGTTCGCTGCCACCGCGCCGCCGGACAGGCCGGTGCGACCGCCGGAGGGCACGACGGCGACGCCGTGCGCGTTCGCCCAGCGCACCACCACCTGCACCTCGTCCACCGTCGCGGGCAGCGCGATCGCCAGGGGCGCGGGCGTCCAGCGCCGGGTCCAGTCGCGGCCATAGTGCTCCAGGTCGGCGGGATCGGTCTTCAGGCGCAGCGCCGGGGCGGCGTCGAGCAGGGCTTGCAGGCGCGGATCGCTCATTGCGGAGGTGGATTTTCGGGGGCGCTCAGGGTGCCAGCGATGCTGCGCTGCGTCCAGCCGAGAAGGGGTCCGTTTCAGAGGCAACCAAACCCAAAAAACGGCAACCGAGCATTCCATTCCGCGCCGCAGCATCGACGGCGTGCATCTGGCATAGTGGCGACCCTTTCCCTTCCCCCGCTGCGACCTTCCAGCATGTCGAACAAGAAGACCTCGTACCCGAAGCAGGACATCCGCGTACTGTTGCTGGAGGGGGTCAGCCAGACCGCGGTGGAGACCTTCCGCGCGGCGGGCTATACGCAGATCGAGTTCCACGAGAAGTCGCTGCCGGAAGCCGAACTCAAGCAGCGCATCGCCGACGCCCACATCGTCGGCATCCGCTCGCGCACCCACCTCACCGACGACGTGCTGGCGCAGGCGCGCCGGTTGATCGCGGTGGGCTGCTTCTGCATCGGCACCAACCAGGTGGACCTGGAAGCCGCTGAACTGGCCGGCATTCCTGTCTTCAACGCGCCTTACTCCAACACCCGCAGCGTGGCCGAACTGGTCGTCGCCCAGGCCATCCTGCTGATGCGCGGCATCCCGCAGAAGAACGCCGAATGCCACCGCGGCGGCTGGAGCAAGTCCGCGGCGGGCAGCCACGAGGTGCGCGGCAAGACGCTGGGCATCATCGGTTATGGCCACATCGGCACCCAGGTCGGCGTGCTGGCCGAGTCGCTGGGCATGCACGTGCTTTTCCACGATATCGAGACCAAGCTGTCGCTGGGCAATGCGCGCCCGGCCATCAGCCTGGACGACCTGCTGGCACTGAGCGACGTGGTGACCTTGCACGTGCCGGAGACCGCGGCGACCAAGGACATGTTCGGTGCGGCGCAGATCGCGAAGATGAAGCGCGGCGCCCACCTGATCAACGCCTCACGCGGCACCGTCGTCGACATCGACGCGCTGGCCGATGCGTTGAAGTCCGGCCACGTCGGCGGCGCGGCGGTGGACGTGTTCCCGGTAGAGCCCAAGGGCAACGCCGAGTCGTTCGAATCGCCGCTGCGGGGGCTCGACAACGTCATCCTGACCCCGCACGTCGGCGGCTCCACGCTCGAAGCGCAGGACAACATCGGCATCGAGGTCGCAGCCAAGCTGGTCCGCTACAGCGACAACGGCAGCACGCTGTCGGCGGTGAATTTCCCCGAAGTCACCCTGCCCGGCCACGACGGCAGCCGCCGCATCCTCCACATCCATCGCAACGTGCCCGGCGTGCTGTCGCAGATCAACGACATCTTCCGCGACCGCGGCATCAACATCGACGGCCAGTTCCTGCGTACCGACCCGAAAGTCGGCTACGTCGTCATCGACGTCACCGCCGACGAGGAACAGACGGCCAGCCTGCGCGACGCGATGGCGGCCATCCCGGGCACGCTGCGCGTACGCGTGCTGTACTGAGCGACGCCGCCCGGCGGGCCTTGCCTCCTACGGGTTGCGCGCCAGCCACTTGCGGGCCATGCGGCTGATCGACGCATCGTCGTCGGCCGCCATCGGCGCGATCTCGCGCCAGGCCAGGTCCAGCGACTCCTCACTAACCACGTAGGCCTCGCTGCCCCCGGCGTGCACGACGTAGCGCACGTCGTAGTGCCAGTGGCCCGGGATGCCCCTGCGTTCCGGGATCCAGTGCCGGTCCAGGTCGAAGATCTCGCGTTCGACCGAGAGATCGGCCAGGCCGGATTCCTCCTCGGCCTCTTTCAGCGCCACCCGTGCCATGTCGATGTCGCCATCGGCATGCCCGCCCAACTGCAACCAGCGGCCGAGCTTGCGGTGGTGGGTCATCAGGGTCCGCTGGCCGTCGCCGCTGACCACCCAGGCACCGCCCGTCAGATGGCCTTCCAGCCGCTCGCGGACGGAGGGATCGGCCGGATCCGCCAGCAGGTCGAGGAACTGGCCGACCACGCCGGTTTCGTCCGGCCAGCGCTGGCGATACGCCTGCAATTGCGCCGACAGAAACGAAAAGCGGAGCGGAATCGACGCCATGGCGACTGCAAAAATGAACAGGGGAGCGTCATTATCGCCGCGTGAAGGTTGCTTGTGTCACTGAAGCCAATGCGGGTAATGTTCCGGAAATATTGACCGTGGCTGAGTCGCCGCCCCGGTCCCGCCAGCCGCCAGACCCGGGGACGAACCTGATGCTGTTTCAGCGCAGAAAGCCGCTTGACCTGATTCTCCAGACCGCCGCCAAACGCTCGCTTTCGCGCCAATTGGGCGCCTTCGATCTGACCATGCTGGGTATCGGCGCCGTGATCGGCACCGGCATCTTCGTGTTGACCGCAGTGGCGGCCAACAAGGCCGGCCCCGGCATGATGTACAGCTTCATGATCGCCGGCGCGGTCTGCGCGCTGACGGCGCTGATCTACTCCGAAATCGCCGCGATGGTCCCGGTCTCGGGTTCGGCCTACACCTATTCCTATGCCGTCCTG
Organism: Pseudoxanthomonas sp. CF385; assembly: GCF_900104255.1. Lineage (NCBI taxonomy): Bacteria > Pseudomonadati > Pseudomonadota > Gammaproteobacteria > Lysobacterales > Lysobacteraceae > Pseudoxanthomonas > Pseudoxanthomonas sp. CF385. The sequence goes on along the minus strand of NZ_FNKZ01000001.1, from coordinate 1,856,431 downwards.
GGCGAAGTCCTCGCCTGGATGGTCGGCTGGGCGCTGATCCTCGAATACGCGGTCGCCGCAGGCGCCGTTTCGGTCGGGTGGTCCGGCTATGCGAACGGCTTCCTCGCCCACCATGGGATCGGATTGCCCGACTTCCTGACCGCGGGCCCGTTCTGGGTCGAACACATCAAGGACCAGGGCGCCGTGATCCACATGGTGGACGGCGTGACCCACAAGGGTGGCTTCAACCTGATCGCGTTCCTGCTGGCCTTGCTGGTGACGTGGCTGCTGGTGCTGGGCACCAGCAAGTCGGCGAAGGTCACCGCCGTGCTCGTGGCGATCAAGATCATCGCGCTGATGGCGTTCATCGTGCTGGCCTTCCCGAAGGTCCAGGGCACCAACTTCGAACCGATGCTGCCGAACGGCTGGGGTACTCCGCTGTCCGGTGTCGGCGTGCTCGGCGCGGCGGCCTCGATCTTCTTCGCCTATGTCGGGTTCGACGCGGTCTCCACCGCGGCGGAAGAGACCAAGAACCCCAACCGCAACATCCCGATCGGCCTGATCGGTTCGCTCGCGGTCTGCACCATCATCTACCTGCTGGTGGCCTACACCGCGATCGGCTCGATGGGTGCACAGCCCGGTGGCCCGTTGTCGGAAAGCAAGGAGCCGCTGGCCTTCGTGCTGCGCGAGATCGGTCATCCGGGCTGGGGCGATGCGGTCGGCTTCGCCGCCATCCTGGCGTTGCCCTCGGTGGTGCTGATGATGATGTTCGGCCAGACCCGCATCCTGTTCACCATGTCCCGCGACGGCCTGCTGCCGGACAAGCTGGCCTCGGTGCACCCGAAGTACAAGACGCCGCACGTCATCACCTGGATCACCGGCATCTTCGTGGCCTTCTTCGCCGCGCTGTTCCCGGTCGACATCCTCGCGGACATCTCCAATGCCGGCACCCTGTTCGCCTTCGCCGCCGTCGCCATCGGCGTGATGGTGCTGCGCCGGACCGAACCGGGCCGCGCGCGTCCCTTCAAGACCCCGCTGATCTGGATCGTCGGCCCGCTGGCCGTCGCCGGCAGCGCCCTGCTGTTCTTCAGCCTGGGCTGGAACCCGACCATCAAGTTCTTCTGCGTCTGGGCCATCGTCGGCCTGATCGTGTACTTCTCCTATGCGCGTCGCCGCAGCCATCTGGCGCCGGGCAACGAGCACCTGCTGCACGGCCACGGCGACAAGCTGGACGCCGACCCGCTGGTGCAGGAAGGCCCGAACGCCGGCCCCTGATACGGGACGCCTGGCCGCAACTCCGGAGAATGGCGCGGAAACGCGCCATTTTCCGTTTCAGGGTCCGATACCGCTTTCTTTCCGAGCACCCATGTCCGACACCACGCCCCGCAAGATCGGCCCGGTCCTGGCGACTTTCGCGGTCGCCAACAACATGATCGGGTCCGGCTTCTTCCTGCTGCCGGCCACGCTGGCGCGCTCCGGCGGCGTCACCGCCCTGAGCTGGCTGCTGGCGACGCTGCTGGCGGTCCTGCTCGGCGCCACGTTCGCCCGGCTGGTGCGCGACTATCCCAAGCTCGACTGCCCGGACGACTACGTGCGCCCCGCACTGGGCCGCGACATGGGATTCCTGGCCGCGACGCTCTACTGGATCTCGTCCTGGATCGGCAACAACGCCATCGCGGTCGCTGCCTTCGGGTACCTGGCGCTGCTGCTTCCGGTCGAGGACGGGGCGGCCACGCGCGTGATCGGGCAGATCGCGCTGATCTGGCTGATGTTCGCCCTGAACCTGTTCGGCCCGCGCGCGATCGCGCGTTTCCAGTCCCTGTGCGTGGTGCTGGGCCTGCTGCCCGTGGCGGCCATCCTGATCTGGGGCTGGGGCAGTTTCGACACCACGCTTTACCGCGCCGCATGGAATGTCTCCGGCTCCTCGGATGCGCACGTCGTCGTATCGTCGCTGGCGCCCATCTTCTGGGCGTTCGTCGGCCTCGAGACCGGCGCGATGGTGGCCGGCGTCGTGCGCGACCCCGCACGCAACGTGCCGATCGCGACGCTGGGTGGCATCGTCATTGCGGGCGCGGTGTACCTGACCTCGTCGGTGCTGATGATGGGCATCGTGCCCGCCGCGGAACTGGCGGATTCCGGCGCGCCGTTCGCGCTGGTCGCAGGCCGCATGTTCGGCGACTGGGCGATCCCGGTGATCGCGGCGGCCGCTGCCATCAAGGCGACCGGCACGCTGGGCGGCTGGATGCTGGTGACGGGCGAGTCCGGTGCGCGTGCGGCGCAGCGTGGCTTCCTGCCTCCGGTCTTCGGCCGTCTGCTCGCCAACGGGGCTGCCGGCTGGGGACTTTTCATCGTCACGGTGTCGATGACGTTGCTGGCGGTCTTCACGTTGTCGCCCACCGTCGCAGGCCAGTTCGAAACCATCATCAACATGGTGGTGGTGCTGGTGGTGATGGCCTATGTCGCCGCGTCCCTGAGCCTGGCCTGGGGCACGCCCGCGCGCCCCGCGTCCGGTGGCGATCGGGCCATCGGGATCGGGGCGTTGCTCGCGTGCGGGCTGCTGGTGTATTCCACGCCCGTGAAGACACTGGTGGGCGGCATCGTCGTGGCCCTGCTGGCGCTCGCGGTGTACCGCACCTTCGCCCGTTCGCGGCGGACGGGCGCCGGGTAGCCACTGGCGGTAAACTGCGCGCATGAGCCTCCTGCCCTACGACGCCGACCAGCTGCGCGACCGCGCGCACTCGATCATCAGCAATGTGCGCGAGCTGTCCCAGCTTGGCTGGACCCCCGCCACCAGCAGCAACTTCTCCGAGCGCCTGGACGAACGCCATGCGGCCATCACGGTCTCCGGCCGCGACAAGGGCCGTCTGGTGGAAGGCGACATCATGGTCGTCGACTTCGACGGCAAGGCGGTCGGCAGCGACCACCGACCCTCGGCGGAAACGCTGCTGCACACGCAGCTGTATCGCCGCTATCCGGAAATCGGCTGCGTGCTCCACACCCACTCGCTGGTGCAGACGGTCGCTTCGCGGCTGTTCGCCGGCGCCGGCCATGTCCGCCTGGAAGGCTTCGAGCTGCTGAAGGCGTTCCAGGGCAACCAGACGCACGAGATGGCAATCGACGTGCCGGTGTTCGCCAACACCCAGGACATGCCGACGCTGGCCGCCCAGGTCGATGCCCTGCTCGACCGGCAGCCGCTGTGGGGCTACCTGATCGACGGCCACGGCCTGTACGCCTGGGGCCGCACCATGGCCGAGGCGCGCCGGCACCTGGAGGCCTTCGAGTTCCTCTTCGCGGCCGAACTGGAGCTGCGCAAGCTCGGCTGCCGCCGCTGATAACCGCCGGTTATCGCAGCGTTCCGTTTCCGCAACAGGGCGCGGGGACCGGGTTTGCTACCCTTAGCGTCCCCTCGCCGCTTCACGCCATCGCCATGAGCCGCCTACGCATCTTCAAGGAATCGGACCCGGCCACGCCGGAGTTCGCCAGCTACGACCCCGACTTCATCGCCACCGAGCTGAAGAAGATCGGCGTGGTTTTCGAACGCTGGAAGGCCACCAAGCCGGTCGAGCCGGGCGCGACGCCCGAGGACGTCATGGCCGCTTACCGCAGCGACATCGACCGCCTGGTCGCCGAGCGCGGGTTCAAGACGGTCGATGTTGTCAGCATCGCGCCGGACAATCCGCAGCGCGAGGCGATGCGCGCCAAGTTCCTCGACGAGCACTTCCACAAGGAAGACGAAGTGCGCTTCTTCGTGGCCGGCTCCGGTCTGTTCACGCTGCACGTGGACGGCAAGGTCTACGAGATCGAATGCGTGCAGGACGACCTGATCGCCGTGCCCGATGGCGCGCTGCACTGGTTCGACATGGGCCCCGAGCCGCGCTTCATCGCGATCCGCTTCTTCACCGAGCCGGATGGCTGGGTCGGCCACTTCACCGGCACCACCATCGCGCAGGAATTCCCGCGTTACGAAGGCCTGACGCAGGGCCATTGACCGTGTAGAGCCGGGCTTGCTCGGCTGCACAACCGTCCGGACAAGAGCAGCGGAGCGAGCTCCGCTCTACAGGAATCCCATGCCCGTTTCCGCCATCCTCACCGACATCGAAGGCACCACCAGCAGCATCTCGTTCGTGAAGGACGTGCTGTTCCCCTACGCGCGGCGCGCCCTGCCCGATTTCGTGCGCGAACACGGCGACGATCCGGAGGTACGTCGCTGGCTGGACGTGGTGGCGACCGAGCACGGCAGCATCTGCAGCGACGATGTCATCGTGGAGACGCTGCAGGGCTGGATCGACCAGGACCGCAAGCACACGGCGCTGAAGGCGCTGCAGGGTCTGGTGTGGGAAGCGGGCTACCGCGACGCCGATTTCACCGCGCACATCTATCCCGATGCTGCGCCCGCGCTTCGCGGATGGTACGACGAAGGGTATCCGTTGTACGTGTACTCGTCCGGCTCGGTACCGGCGCAGAAGCTGTTCTTCGGCCACAGCGACGCCGGCGACCTGACGCCGATGATCTCCGGCTGGTTCGATACCGAAGTGGGCGGCAAGCGCGAAGCCGACAGTTATCGCGCGATCGCCGCGCGCATCGGCGTACCGGCCGGAAATGTCCTGTTCCTGTCCGATGTGGTGGAAGAGCTGGATGCCGCGCGCGAAGCCGGCCTGCAGACCTGCCTGATCGATCGTCTGGAAGACTATCCGGTGCCGCGCCAAGGCGACGCCGCGCACGGCCATCCGCGCGTCGACGCGTTCGATGCGATCGAACTGCCGCACTAAATCCCGCAATGGCATCGCAACGCACGGCCACGCTAATCGGGCTGGTGGCGATCCTGCTGTGGGCCTCGCTGGCCGTGCTGACCACGGCGACCGGCACACTGCCGCCCTTCCAGGTGCTGGCGATCAGCTTCGGTGTCGCAGCCCTGCTCGGCCTGTTGCGAGCAGCATCGCGCGGACGTGCCGGCTGGCATGAGCTGCGTCAGCCTTGGGCGGCGCTGGCCCTGTCCACACTGGCCCTGTTCGGCTACCACGCCTTGTACTTCATCGCGCTCAAGCGCGCGCCCGCCGTGGAAGCGAACCTGCTCAACTACCTGTGGCCGCTGCTGATCGTGGTGTTCGTCGGCCTGCTGGGCGGCGTCGCCGTGCGTGCCGGGCAATGGGTGGGCACGCTGCTGGGGCTGACGGCTGCGGTCCTGCTGGTCACACGGGGACGCGGGCTGCAGGTGGACCCGGCGCACGTGCCCGGTTACCTCGCCGCGCTCGGCGCCGCGGTGATCTGGGCGTCGTACTCGGTGCTCAACCGTCGTTTTGCTGATGTGCCCACCGCCGCGATCACTGTGGCCTGCGCCGGTGTTTCCGTCCTGGGTGGCATCGCGCACCTGCTGTTCGAACGCACGGTCGCGCCGGACGCGCCCCAATGGCTGGTCCTCGCCGTGATGGGCGTCGGCCCCGTGGGCGCCGCGTTCTGGCTGTGGGACCACGGCACCAAGCGCGGCGACATCGCGCTGCTGGGCAGCCTGTCGTATCTCGCGCCGCTGCTGTCGACGTTGCTGCTGGTCGCGTCGGGACGCGCGCAGGCGCACTGGATGCAGGCCGTCGCCATCGCGCTGCTGCTGACCGGTGCGTGGCTCAGCGTCCGCGCCAGCCGCGCGGCGCGATGAGAGCGATTCGCGTTTCTACATGATTCGGCCGATCTGACTAGACTGCGCGCCACGTCGCAAGCCAGCCTCCGCCAGCCAGCCACGTGAACCTCGCCCGCCAGCCTCCGCTCGCCCGCCAGGTTTCAGGACGCCTCCCCCGGGAGGCGTTTCCGTTTCAGGACCCGTGGATCTTCTCGCCGCGCGCCAGCATGGCGACCAGCTTCTCCACGCGGGCCTGCCGGGTCTCCGGCTTTACCGCCGTCTGCACACGCCAGCACACCGCGTAGCGGTTGGTCTTGTCGAGCGCATCGAAGAAGGTTTTCGCCTTGCGGTTCTTCGCCAGGGCCTTGGCGAGCTCCGGCGGCACTTCCATCGATCTGGACCCGTCGTAAGCCGCGTCCCAGCGGCCGTCGGTCTTGGCCGCCTCGACCTCGCGCAATCCCCCGGGGCGCATCCTTCCCGCGGCGACGAGGCCCTCGATCTTGGCGACGTTGATCTTCGACCAGGTGCTGCGTGCGCGCCGTGGCGTGAAGCGCTGCAGGAAGCACTGTTCGTCGAAGCCCTTCTTCTGCCCATCGATCCAGCCATGGCACAGGGCGACGTCGAGCGCTTCGGCATAGCTGACCGACACGACGCCCGAGTCCTTCTTTGCGATCTTCAGCCACACGCCCTCGGACGCGGGGTGGCGCTCCAGCCAGCGTTCCCACGCGGCAGCGTCCACGAACAGTTCGATGGGCAGCTCCGTGGCGGCCATGATCAGGGCTCCGCGATCTGCAGGCGATACGACGTACGGGCGGACTGCTCACCGCGCCAGCGGTCGAAC